>NZ_JALJXV010000005.1 GCF_024170285.1 Natronocella acetinitrilica | reverse complement strand
GTCCACGGGGTTTCTCCTTCTTGGAATGCCAAGTCCGCAAACTCAGCATCCATCGGAGGGACTCCGTGGACAACCTGTTGAGAGATCACACCTAGAGCACCTTGCCCGGGTTCATGATTCCACGAGGGTCCAGTGCCTGCTTGATGGAGCGCATCAGTTCCAGGCCCACCGGATCGCCGTAGTTCACCAGGGTGTCGCGTTTCAGTTGACCAATGCCGTGTTCGGCGGCGATCGAACCCCCGTAGGCCGTGACGATATCGTGGACGAGCTGGTTGAACTCGTCCCATCGGGCCAGAAAGGCAGCGCCGTCCATGCCCCGCGGTTGTGACAGGTTGAAATGAATGTTGCCATCGCCCAGGTGCCCGAAGGCGCAGGGCCTGACACCCGGCAGGCGCTCCTCGACGGCTCGGCAGGCCTCTTCGACAAAGGCCGGAATGCGGGAAACCGGTACCGATATATCGTGCTTGATGCTCGCGCCCTCACCCTTCTGGCCAGCGGGGATGCTCTTGCGGATACGCCACAGTGCGTCTGCGTCGTCGCGGTCGACGGCAACTCTGGAAGCGGCCAGTTGCCCGTGCTTTTCTGCGGCTGCCAGGGCGGCCTGCAGCCGATCGGTGAGGGCAACGCCCTCGGCGGCGTCGGCCAGTTCCAGTAGCAGGTACCACGGGTGGGGCCGAGGCAGCGGTTCGTCACAGCCATCGGTATGCTTGAGCGCGGTCTCCAGGCTGAAGCGGCTCATCAATTCACAGCCCACCACGCGGTCCGCGGTGGCCTCCCGCAGTCTGACCAGCAGGCCCGGTGCCGGCTCCAGGGCCTCAAGGCCCACGATGGCTGTTGCCTGCTGACCGGGCTGGGGGAAGAGCTGGAAAACGCCGGCGGTGATGATGCCCAGGCTGCCTTCCGAACCGATGAACAGGTCGCGCAGGTCATAGCCCGCGTTGTCCTTGCGGAGACCACGCAGGCCGTGCCAGATGCGGCCATCTGCAAGCACCACCTCCAGCCCCAGGGCCAGTGCCCTGGTATTGCCGTAATGCAGCACGTTGATGCCGCCGGCATTGGTGGCCAGTGCACCGCCGATCTGCGTCTGGGCCGCGGCCGCGAGGCTCAGGGGAAACAGGCGTCCCGCGTCGGCAGCCGCCTGTTGAACTGCGGCAAGCGTGCAGCCTGCCTCAACGGTCAGGGTATTGTTGTCGGTGTCGATTTCCCGCACGCGATGGAGCCGTTCAAGACTGAGAATGATCTGGCGGCCGCTCTCATCCGGTGCCGCGCCGCCACACAGGCCCGTATTACCGCCCTGCGGTACGACGCCGATCCCCGCCTGGTTGCAAAGCCGCAGGACGGTGGCCACTTCTTCGGTGGAGCCGGGGCGGACCACGGCAGCCGCTACGCCCCCATAGAGACCTCGCCATTCCTTCAGATAAGGACCATGGGCAGAGGTCTCTACCCAGCCGGCGGGCCCGAGCAGGGTCCGGATCTTGTTCAACGTCTGCCGCATGCTGTCTCCGTGGATCGATCGGTGCGTTCGCGTTGCGCGCGCACCCCGTACAATAGCCTATCGGTACGCAGGGTCGTGGTCAGGCGCAATGCGCAAGATTCTCCATCTCGACATGGATGCCTTCTACGCAGCCATCGAGCAGCGGGACGATCCCGCCCTGCGCGGACGGCCCGTGATCGTCGGCGGCTCCCCGGATGGTCGCGGTGTGGTTGCCACCTGCAGCTACGAGGCGCGGCGCTTCGGTATTCACTCCGCCATGCCTGCCGCCCGCGCCGTGCGGCTTTGCCCTGACGCGGTATTCATTCGCCCCCGGTTTGATGCCTATCGATCGGTTTCGCGGCAGGTGCAGAGCATTTTCCGTGACTACACGGACCTCGTGGAGCCCTTGTCGCTGGACGAGGCTTACCTGGATGTTACCGGGACGCCGGGTTTCAGCGGGTCCGCCACCCTGATCGCCCGGGACATCAAGCGTCGCGTGCGGGAGGGCACCGGGCTCACGATCTCCGCAGGCGTGTCCTACAACAAGTTTCTGGCCAAGCAGGCATCTGACCTGGACAAGCCTGATGGCCTGCACCTCATTACCCCCGAGGCCGGTGCGGCCTTCGTCGCCGAGTTGCCCATCGGCCGGTTTCATGGCGTGGGTCGCGCCACCGAACGGCGCATGCACGCACTTGGCATTCACGTCGGCGCCGATCTGCTCCGCTTTTCCCTGGAGGAGTTGCAGCAGGCCTTCGGCAAGCGCGCGCCATTCTATTACGACATCGCCCGGGGCATTGACCATCGACCCGTGCAGGCTACCCGGGAGCGCAAGTCCATTGGTGCGGAGACGACCTTCGCCCACGATCTGGTGCGGCCCATGGACATGCTTGAGGCGCTGCAGCCCCTGGCCGCCAAGGCGGTGACGTCCATGGCTGGCAAGCGCCTGGTCGCCCACACGGTAACCTTGAAGGTGAAGTACGCAGACTTCGAGCAGATTACCCGCAGCCGCTCGGACCGTTTTGCCTATCGCACCGAAGAATCAGTCATGCGCGTGGTCAGCGGGCTGCTGTCGGATACCGAGGCGGGCCATCGTCCGGTGCGGCTGCTGGGCGTGACACTCTCCGGTCTGGCGCCCGCTGCCGAAGGTGTTGCCGAGCAGCTCGCCTGGCGGTTCTAGGCTCGGCTGCATCAGTCCGCCGGCACGGTCCGGTCCTGTGCCCATGCCCTCAGGCGATCCAGGTTCTCCCGCATGACTACCGACAACGGCCGGGTCTCGGCGAGTTCGGTGAGCAGATGCTCCGTGGTCAGTTTCGCGTCGTGCTCCCGGGCGAGGTAGAGCCCGGCGACCACCGCCTGTTCGATCTCCGCCCCGGAAAACCCTTCGCAGGCCTCTGCCAGGCGGGGCAGGTCGAACTGCTCCGGCGGTAGATCGCGCTTTTCCAGATGAATCCGGAAGATTTCCTGCCGCACCTCGGTGCTGGGCAAGTCGATGAAAAAGATCTCGTCCATGCGACCCTTGCGGATCAGCTCCGGCGGCAGTCGTTCGATGGCATTGGCCGTGGCGACGATGAACACCTCGCGACGGTTCTCCGCCATCCAGGTGAGCAGGCTGCCGAGCATCCGCTGCGAGACGCCGCCATCGCTCCCCGACTGGGACATGGCCTTCTCGATCTCGTCGATCCACAGCACGCAGGGGGCCATGACCTCGGCGCTGCGCAGCGCCTCGCGCAGGTTTCGTTCACTCTCGCCGTAGTACTTGTTGTAGAGCGTGCCCATGTCGAGACCCAGCAGGGGCAGCCCCCACAGTCCCGCCACCGCCTTGGCGGCCAGGCTCTTGCCGCCGCCCTGCACGCCCACCAGGAGGATGCCCTTGGGCGGATCGAGTTGGGTGTCCGCCCGGGTGAAAGCCTGACGGCGGCGTTCCAGCCAGCGCTTGAGGCGTGTCAGGCCGCCGACCTCGGAGAAGCGAGCCGTATCGTAGGTGAAGGACAGGGCGCCGCCGCGATCGAGCAGACGATATTTTGCCTCCATCACGCCGGGCAGATCGGATTCGGTGATGGCGCCGTCGTTCTGGATCGCGCTTCGGGCCAGGCGCCGGGCGTCCCAGGCGGTCAGGCCGGTGAGGTTCTGTACCAGCTTCTCGAGGGTGGCGCGGTCCGTCCGTACCCGCTGGCCGCCGTTGCGTCTCGCCCACTCCGTTGCCTCCTCGTTGACGATGCGCAGCAGTGCGTCGCGGTCTGGCAGGGATGGCTCGAAACGGGCAAAGAACTTGCGCAGTTCCGGCGGGTGATCGAAACGATGGCTGATCAGCGCGACTGTGCGCGGGTTGTCGCCGTAACCCTGGGCGATTTCCTTGAGCAGCCGGACATGGATCGGGTCGCTTACATAGGGATGGAAGTCCGGCGCCAGGTAGACGCCAGCCTGGGCATTGCTGCGCAGGTGGCGGAGGAAATTCCCCGGATCGGAGGTGCCCTCCATGGGTGGTCCCTCGATGTCCAGGCGCCGCAGGCCGTCGGTGATGCTCCACGTAAACAGTGGCCGCCCCAGTCGGGGGATCAGGCGGCAGAACAGTTCCCGGACGCGCTGTTCCTCGTCCGTCTCAACCGCGATCAGCGGCACATGGGAGCGGAGCAGCAACTCCAGGTCGTTGATGTCATCGTTGGCCATGCGCCGGCATCCGTTTTTTCGGCTGTTATGTGTGCGTGAACTTGCCCCGCCTCAGTCCTGTTCCGGATAGACGTCGACGTTGGTCAACTCGCCATCCATGCCCACTCGCAGGGTCAGGACGATGGGGCGGCAGCAGACCTGGCAGTCCTCGACATATTCCTGTTCTCCGGCAGAGTAGTCCACCACTGTCGAGAAATGCTCCCAGCAGTAGGGACATTCCACGGTCCATTCGGTGATCATGGGCTGGTCTCCGGCAGGAAACGTTGCAGTAGGCCGTCCAGATGATCATAACCACGACGGCTTGCCCGATAATGTGCGCCATCGCCCACCAGCAGGCCCTCGGCAACCAGTGGTTGCAGATCCTCGCGTAGTGTCGCCGCAGGCAAGTTGGTTCGCGCGGCAAAGTCATCAAGGCGGAATCCCTGGGTGAGGCGCAGCGCATTCATCAGGAACTCAAGCGGGCGTTCCGCCACCGGAACGGCCCAGGCGGCTGCTTCGGTCGAGCCCCGGAGACTCTGTTGAATGTAGAGTTCCGGCACCTTGGCCTTGCGGTAACGGCGAATCTCGCCGCTTGCCGGGTCGGTGATCTTGCCATGGGCGCCGGCACCCACCGCCAGGTAATCGCCGAAGCGCCAGTAATTGAGGTTGTGCCGGCACGTCTGACCGGGGGTCGCCCAGGCCGACACCTCGTAGCGGGTGAGCCCCCCCGCCTGCAGGCGCTCGCCGCAGGCGGTCTGCATCTGCCAGGCCAGCTCCTCGTCCGGCAACGCGGGCGGGCGCCTGTAGAACACTGTGTTCGGCTCGATGGTGAGCTGGTAGTGGGAAACGTGCGGCGCCTGCAGGGCCAGCGCCTCGTCGACGTCGGCCAGGGCTTCCTCCAGGCTTTGCCCTGGCAGAGCAAACATGAGATCAAGGTTGAAACGCTGGAAACCGGCGGCTCTGGCCGTTTCTGCGGCACGCCGCGCTTCATCGGCGCCATGAATGCGATCCAGCCGTTGCAGCAGATGTGCCTGAAAGCTCTGCACCCCAATGGACAGACGATGGATCCCCGCCGCCCGGAACTCCGAAAAGCGTCCCTGCTCCACGGCACCGGGGTTTGCTTCCAGGGTGATTTCGGCGTTATCTGATAGCCGCTCACCCACGGCGGCAAGGATGCGGGCCAGCTGCTCCGGTGGAAACAGGCTCGGGGTGCCGCCGCCGATAAAGATCGTCTCGATGGAGCGTCCGGGCGCCCGGCTCAGCTCCCGCTGCAGATCCAGCAGCAGCGCCTCGGTGTAACGGTCATGGGGCAACTCGCCGCGCAGGGCGTGGGAGTTGAAGTCACAATAGGGACATTTGTGAACGCACCATGGCAGGTGAATGTACAAGCCCAGTGGAGGCGATGGTTCCGCCATGTCATGCCCTCAACCGGTGGTGGCCGCAAGTTGCTGCACCAGCGCCTTGAGCGCCCGACCGCGATGGCTGAGCCGGTTCTTCAGGTCCTCCGGTAGTTCGGCGACGCTGCAGTCCTGGTCCGGCAGCCAGAACAGCGGGTCGTAGCCGAAACCACTGCGGCCCCGTGGTTGTTCAAGGATGCGCCCCTCCCAGCTGGCCTGACAGATCAGCGGCGTCGGGTCGGCTGCGTGCCGCATATAGACGATGACGCATTGATAGCGGCCGCTGCGCTCTGCCGCCGGCAGCCCGGAGAGTTCTGCCAGCAACAGGTCGTTATTGTTCTCATCGGAGGCATCCGGGCCGGCGTAGCGTGCCGAGTAGATGCCGGGCTCACCTTCAAGCGCATCGACTTCCAGGCCGGAATCATCGGCGATGGCGGGCAGCCGGGTGTGCTGACAGGCGTTGCGTGCCTTGATGATGGCGTTTTCCACGAAGCTCATGCCGGTTTCTTCCGCTGCCGGCACGAGGAAATCCGATTGGGGAATCACCTGCAGCCCGGTGGGAAGCAGTACCGCCGCGACTTCCCGCACCTTGCCCGGATTGTCGCTGGCAAACACGATACGGTTCATGGCGTCCTCATCAGTCTGGCTTCAGTTGGTCGCGAGGGCCTCGCTCTGGGCTGCCACCAGACGAGTGACGCCGATTCGGGCAAGCTCCATCATGGCGTTCAACTCGTCCATCCTGAAGGCGTGACCTTCCGCGGTCCCCTGGATCTCGATGAACTGTCCGGCCTCGTTCATCACCACGTTCATGTCGGTTTCCGCTTCGCTGTCCTCGAGGTAGTCGAGATCAAGCACCGGTTGGCCGCGATAGATGCCCACCGAGACAGCGGCGACCTGACCGTGCAGAGGGTTTTTCTTCACGCGGCGATCCTTGAGCAGCTGATTCACGGCGTCGGTCAGCGCCACATAGGCGCCGGTAATCGATGCAGTACGGGTGCCGCCGTCCGCCTGCAATACATCGCAATCAAGAATGATCTGGCGCTCCCCCAGGGCCTGAAGGTCGATGGCCGCCCGCAGAGAGCGACCAATCAGGCGTTGAATCTCCACCGTGCGGCCCTGCTGGCGGCCGCGGGCAGCTTCCCGGCCCATGCGCGTGCCGGTGGAGCGAGGCAGCATTCCATACTCCGCCGTGATCCAGCCGCGGCCCTTGCCGCGTAGAAAAGGCGGCACGGACTCCTCCGCACTGGCGGTACAGAGCACCCGGGTGTCGCCGAATTCCACCAGCACCGAGCCTTCGGCATGGCGCGTGAAGTGGCGGGTGATTCGGATCGGGCGAAGTTCATCGGGCTGTCGACCGCTGGGGCGCATGGGTACTCCGGTAGTATTGGTCGGGGGCGTCGGCGGTGCGCCTGGCGCCGCATGACGCCCCGCGGCCGGTAACAAGGGCTGCGCAGGTTATCATACTACCCGGGAGTCGCGATGCCGCTTCCGCGGTGTTTGTTCCGGCGTCGCCCCGCCCTTAGAATGACGGCCCACGTACCGCCCGTTCATGATTGCGCAGAGGTAGCCCCATGCCCCGGAGTATGACCGCCTTCAATCGAGGGGAGCGTGTTGAGGCCTGGGGCAGATTGTCCTGGGAACTGCGTTCGGTGAATCACCGGTATCTCGACGTGAGTCCCCGTATTCCCGAAGACCTCAGGCAGATTGAGCCGATCGTGCGCGAGCGCGTCGCCAGGCGAGTCAGCCGGGGCAAGATGGAGTGTTCCCTGCGCTTTGAACCGTCGGTGGGCGTGTCGGACGTCGCCGTCAACTGGCCCTATGCCGAGAAGCTCATCGAGGCCGGCAAGGGCTTGCAGGGCAAGCTTGGCCTGGCCGCCACCAGCATGGACCCTCTGGACCTGCTGCGCATGCCTGGTGTGCTGGCGGAGCCCACCCGGGATCTGGAGCCCGTCACCGCTGCCGCGCTGGAGTTGCTGGATGAAACCCTGGACGGTTTCATACGCGCCCGGGAGCGTGAAGGGGAGCACCTGCAGCAATTGGTCGCCGAGCGTGCCGACAAGCTGTTGGCCCTGGCGGAGGGGCTTCGCGCGCAGCTGCCTGCAATACAGCAACGACTGCGTGAGCGGCTCGAGCAACGACTGGCGGAACTTGAGCAGCCGGCCGATCCGGGGCGTTTGGAGCAGGAGCTGGTCTACATGGCGCAGCGCATGGATGTGGACGAGGAGCTTGATCGCCTGACCGGCCATGTTGAGGAAATTCGCCGCGCCCTGGGTCGACGCGAACCCGTCGGCCGTCGTCTGGACTTTCTCATGCAGGAGTTGAATCGGGAAGCGAATACGCTTGGCTCGAAGTCCGCCGCACTTGAGTCCACCAACGCATCCGTGGAGATGAAAGTACTCATCGAGCAGATGCGCGAGCAGATCCAGAACCTGGAGTAGACCCCTTCCATGACGGGGACGCTGTATATCGTGTCCGCTCCCTCGGGTGCCGGCAAGACGAGTCTGGTCAATGCACTGGTCCAGCGCCTGCCGGACGTCCGCCTGTCGGTATCACACACCACCCGCCCGCGCCGCTCCGGCGAACAGGACGGCCTGCACTACCATTTCGTGGACGCCGATACCTTTGATCGCATGGTCCGCGAGCACGCTTTTCTCGAGCATGCCCAGGTTTTCGGGAATCGCTATGGCACCGCCAGGGGGCCACTGCTGATGCAACTCGAGGCCGGGCAGGATGTGATCCTGGAGATCGATTGGCAGGGCGCCCAGCAGGTCAGGGACGCCATGCCCGAGGCCGTGACCATTTTCATTCTGCCACCATCGCGGGATGAGCTGGAGCGGCGGCTGCGTGGTCGGGGCCAGGACAGCGAGGAGGTCATCGCGCGGCGCATGCGCGAGGCGGTCAACGAGATTTCCCATTACGCGGAATACGACTACCTGCTGGTCAACGAAGACTTCGAGCAGGCCCTGGACGAACTGATGGCCATTCTGCAAACGCGCCGCCTGCGGTTCGCCTCCCAGCGTGTGCGTCTTCGGGAGCAACTCAGGGAACTGCTTGGCAGTCTCTGAACCTGGTTCCAGCGCACTGAAATAGTGCGTCCTCTCGGCTTTCTGCACCGTGTTCGGGAAAAATCTATGCTGCAGAGCATCACTCTGCGGCTGAATTGGGGTATGCTAGGTCGGTAACTGTCTGTCTGTTAGCGAATTGACACTTGACTGACCTGGAGTGAAGCCGAATGGCACGAGTAACCGTAGAGGACTGCCTGGGCAAGGTGGCCAACCGATTCGAACTGGTGCTGGTTGCGTCGAAGCGCGCGCGGCAGATCGCCAATGGCGCGGATCCCTTCGTGCCGCTGGAGAACGATAAGCCCACCGTGCTGGCCCTGCGCGAGATTGCCGACGACCACGTGGATGCAGCCATCCTTGCGGATGACCTGACTGACATGCATGTGGCCGTGGAAGAAGCCCAGGTCAGCGGAGAGCGGCCGCAACTCTGAGCGAGGGCCACCCAGTGGCAAGCGCGGAAGCCCTTACCAAGGAGCAGACATCGGGCGGGACGGACCCAGGCCACAGGATCAGCGAACTCTGTTCGCTGCTCGAAAGCTATTTGGAGCCGAAACAGGTCAAGGCCGTCCACGATGCCTACCTTTTCGGTGCTTCCGCCCACGAGGGCCAGCGGCGGCTCTCCGGTGAACCCTACATCACCCACCCCGTTGCCGTCGCCAAAGTGCTGGCGGAGATGCGTCTGGATTACCAGAGCATCGTCTCCGCGATTCTCCACGATGTCATCGAAGATACGCCCAACTCCAAGGAACAGATTGCCCAGGATTTCGGCCCTGAAGTCGCCGAGCTGGTGGACGGCGTCTCCAAGCTGACGCAGATTCATTTCGAGAGCAAAGCGGAGGCGCAGGCTGCGAACTTCCGCAAGATGGTCCTGGCCATGGCCAAGGATATCCGCGTGATTCTGATCAAGCTCGCGGATCGGCTGCACAACATGCGCACCATCTTCGTCATGCCGCCCCACAAGCGTCGCCGTATCGCCCGCGAAACCCTGGAGATCTACGCCCCCATCGCCAACCGGCTGGGCATCAACCACATTCGCGTCGAGCTAGAGGACCTTGCCTTCGCAGCCCTCTATCCCATGCGTTTCCGCGTGGTGAAGTCCCAGGTGCGCAAGGCCCGCAAGAACCAGCGCGAACTGGTTGGCAAGGTCAGAGAGGCCCTGGAAGAGCGGCTGCGCACGGCATCCATCAGCACCCGCGTCGAGGGCCGGGAAAAGCATCTGTTCAGCATCTATAACAAGATGCGCAATCTCGGTGGCGAACCCAAGGGTTTCAATGCCATTTTCGACGTGTACGGTTTTCGCATCGTTACCGCAGACGTGGACGCCTGCTACCGGGCGCTGGGCGTGATGCACGGGCTCTACAAACCGGTGCCCGGACACTTCAAGGACTACATCGCCATCCCCAAGAGCAACGGCTACCAGTCGTTGCATACCACGCTCTGGGGCCCCCAGGGGGTGCAGATCGAGGTCCAGATCCGCACCGAGGAGATGCATCGCGTCGCCGAAATGGGTGTGGCCGCGCACTGGATGTACAAGACTGGCGAGGCCGGTCAGAACACGGCCCAGACCCGGGCCCGGGAATGGGTCAAGGACCTGCTGGAAATGCAGAAGAACGCCGGGAATCCCCTGGAGTTCATCGAGAACGTCAAGATCGATCTGTTCCCCGACGAGGTCTACGTGTTCACGCCCCGCGGCGAGATCATGGAGTTGCCCCGCGGTGCCACCCTGGTGGACTTCGCCTATGCGGTGCACTCGGATATCGGCGATACCTGTCTTGCCGCAAAGGTGGACAAGCGACTGGTGCCGCTGCGCACCCAGCTGCAGACGGGCCAGACCGTCGATATCATTACTGCGCCCGGTGCGCGTCCGAATCCCGCCTGGCTTGATTTCGTGGTGACTGCCAAGGCCCGCTCCGCTATCCGTCATTCGTTGAAGAACCTGCGCCGGGAAGAGGCGGGCACTCTGGGCCGTCGCTTACTGGATCAATCACTGCAGGGTCTGGGGCGGCAGTTGGATGAGTTGCCGGAACAGACGGTGGAAGCCGGTGTGCAGTCCCTGGGCATGGGGACTGTCGAAAACCTGCTGGAGAGCATCGGTCTTGGTCGCACCATGCCATGGCTCGCGGCGCGGCACCTCGCTGGGCTGGTCGAGGATGGCGGTACCCCGGAGCGCGACGATCGCGGCCGCGATCCGCTGACCATCAAGGGTACCGAAGGCGCGGTGGTGACCTTCGCACGCTGCTGCAACCCCATACCGGGGGATCCGATAGTCGGCTTTGCCAGCGCTGGCCGCGGTGTCGTGGTTCATCTCCAGGACTGCAAGAATCTCCACGAGTACCGGAAGCACCCGGAGAAGTGGCTGGATGTGCAATGGGAAAAGCACATCGACCGCGAGTTTTCCGTCCCCATCCGCGTGGATGTGGTCAATCAGCGGGGGGTGCTCGCCGAGGTGGCCGCGACCATCTCCGATACCGACGGCAACATACTCAATGTGTCGGTGGATGAGCGCGAAGGGATGATCGTGACCATCAACTTTTTGATCTCGCTGCGTAGCCGCCTCCATCTGGCGCGCATCATGCGGCGGCTGCGTGTCCTGAGTACAGTACTGAGAATCAACCGCGTCAAAGGATAGAAACGCCATGCAAGGAAGCACGGCCGCACGTCTGACGCCGCTGATCTGGCCGGCGGCACTGTTCCTCTCGTTCCTCGGTTACCTGGCTTTTGGTCAGCCGTCGGCCCAGGCGCGCTGCGAAGTCGCCCTGGAGACGCCGATTGCGCAGGTCTCGGGCCTGAGTGGCCGTGCGCCCGAAGATGGCCAGCGGCTGCGCACGGGTGGCATCGTTACCGGTGTTTTCCTCGGTCGGACGGCGCTTGACGGATTCTTCCTGCAGAGCGATGACGGGGATGACCCCGCCGGCCTGTTCGTCTACGCGCCCGGATTGTCTGATAGCCAGCGGGACCTCGTGCAGCCAGGGCATCGCCTGCAGCTCAGCGGCCGGCGCGGTACCTGGCGTGACCAACCGCAACTGCAGCGGATCGACGAGATCCTTGTTTGCGGAAATCCGGGAAAGCCCGCGCCGGTCGCGATTGAACTACCCGTGGCCGAGGAGGCGCTTGACGCCCTGTTCGGTGTGCTGGTGCATTTTCCCGAAGCCCTCACCGTCACCGGCAACTTCGAGCTGGGCCGCTACGGGGCTCTTTCTGTCGCCGCCGAACGATTATTCCGCAGTCGCTCCGATGAGCCCGCCGACGGCGTGGAGCAGTTGCTTCTGGACGATGGCAGCTATACCACCAACCCTGACCCTGTGCCGTATCTAGACCCGGATACCGCCACCCGCCGCACCGGCGACCGGGTCAGTGGGGTGCGCGGGGTGTTGGTGCACCAGTTCGATGCCTGGCGGCTCCATCCCGTGCGTGAACCGATATTCCACGCCGTCAATCCGCGGCCCGCGCCGCCCTCGCCACCGCCCGATGACGTGTTGCGTGTTGCCGCCAGCAACGTGGAGAACTACTTCCTGACCCTGGGGCGTCGCGGCGCGGACAGCGAGGCTGCGCTGGAGCGGCAGCGTGGCCGGTTACTGCCGGCGTTGTCCGGGCTGGATGCCGATCTGCTGGGGCTGGTGGAACTGGAAAACGACAGTGCGGCGGTTGTGGATCTGAAGCATCGGCTTAACGCGATCTCCGACCGCCCCTATCGAGGGCTGGATTCGCTGCCGGACATGGGTCGTGACGCCATTACCATGGGTTTTCTGTATCGGCCCGATCGCCTCGAGTTGCTGGGTGAGGCCATGTCCGATACCGACCCGGTCCATCATCGCCCGCCCCTGGTTGCCGCTTTTCAGCCCACCGGCGGTGGCGAGCCGTTCCTCGCAGCGGTGGTGCACTTCAAGAGCAAGGTGGGGTGCCCCCGCTCCGGCGATGTGGATCGTGGTGAGGGCTGCTGGAATGAGCGCCGTCTGGCCCAGGCCCGGGCGCTGGCGGACTTTGTGGCTGAACAGGCAGAGCGGCTCGGCATCAAACAGCTGCTGCTACTGGGTGATTTCAACAGTTACGCTGCCGAGGCGCCGATCCGCTATCTGGAAGAACGCGGCCTGGTGAATCTGATACGCCACGAGTTGCCTGCCGAGCGACAGTACACCTATGTTTTCAGAGGAGCGTCAGGCACGCTGGATTACGTTCTGGCCAATGCGCCAGCGCGGCAGCGGGTGGAGTCGGTGGGCATCTGGAACATCAATGCCGATGAGCCACCGTATCTCGCCTACGATCGGCGGGGCGGGGCGCGTGCGGAGCTTCAGGGTTCGCCATTTCGGTCCTCGGACCACGACCCGGTGTACGTGGACCTGAAGCGCTAGAAACGTATCACCCATGAGGCCGGGCGTTGTGGTCGCCCGGCCTCATGGGTGTTCGATGGCGCCCTCAGCCGGCAGAGGCCCAGACATTGCACCAGCCTTCTTCGGCAACCAGCTTGTCCGGGAAGACCGAGCAACCGCCCCAGCCATCTCCCTGATCGCTGTAAAGGGCACAGTTGCCGCAAATCTGGCCTTCCTCATAGGCCGGGTCGTCGGCATCGGCTGCGTCGTGGACATAAGCCACGGCCTGCGCCGCCTCGTCACTCTCGCTCAAGCGCTCCATGTCGGCCAGGGCCGAGCGATTGTGCACAACGATGCTGGCGAAGGGTGCCGCCGCAACACCCAGCGCTGTGGTCTTCAGGAATCTGCGACGTGTCTCACTGCATTTCTCTTCAGACATGCTTTACTCCTCTCGATTGCGCGATGGAGAGCCGTCTAGACACTCCTGATGAATGTTTGTTCAACCTTAGTACAGTTTTTGGGCTTTGCGACCATTTATCAAGGCCCGATGAATCCTGTCTTGCGGTGACCCGCCGAATACGATGGAGCGTGCGTGCGACTAGGCAGCAAGTACCTGGAGTTTCGCCATAACGCGATGCTGTTCGTGATGGCCGCAGTGGCCCTCGTCCCGTTCGCCCTTGGACACCTGCTCAATCAACGCCTCGATCTTGCTCTGGTCGTGGGTCTTGCCGCTGCGAGCTTTGGTCTGCTGGCCGCCTACGTGTTGTGGACGCGCTCGGTGGGGTTGGCCAACTGCCTGCTCATGATCACGGGACTGGTGGCCATACTCGTGGCCATGCAGTTGCAGGGCATCTACGCCGTGTACTGGGCCTTTCCGTTGATACTGGCCATCTATCTGCTGTTCGCCCTTGTGCCGGCCGTCGTGATCAACGTGCTGGCGTTGGGTCTGCTGCTGCCGGTCATGGTGCTGCAACTCCCTGCCGCCCACTCCTCCAGGCTGCTGGTGACCCTCGCACTGGTCAGCGTTTTCACCTACTTGTTTGCCCGCAACGTGCAGGAGAGCCATGAGGCCCTGGAGCGGCTTGCCGAGGTGGATCCGCTCACAGGGGTGGCCAACCGCCTGCGGCTTGACGAGACCTTGCAGGATTGTGCCGAACGACTTGCCCGCCACGGGCTGCCCACGTCGTTGCTGGTGCTGGATGTGGATCACTTCAAGGCCATCAACGATCAGCAGGGTCACGTGGTTGGTGACCGGATCCTGGCGGAACTCGGTTCCATCCTGCGGGCGCGGATCCGGCGCATCGATCACGTATTCCGCTACGGCGGCGAGGAGTTCGTCATTGTGCTGAGCGGCACCGATCTGCTCCGTGCGAGTGGTGTGGCCGAGGATCTGCGCCGCCGCAATGCGCAGCGGCGTTTTCCCGACGGTGTGCGCTTGACGGTTTCCATTGGCGTTGCGGAACTGGATCGCAACGAATCAGCCACCGCCTGGCTGGCCCGCGCGGATCAGGCGCTTTACGCAGCAAAGCAGGGTGGCCGTAACCGTGTCTGCCTCGCCGACCGCCCGGCCCGGGCATCCGCTAGCTGATCGGAATCTGTTATTTTTGGGGCGTGAGCAACAGGAGCGGACTTCATGCGGCGTGAGAGCATCACTACAGACAAGGCCCCGGCGGCGATTGGCCCCTATTCACAGGCGGTGCGTGTCGGCGATACCGTCTACCTGTCGGGCCAGATCCCACTGGATCCCGAGACCATGGAGCTGGTTGGCGGGGATATACGCAAGCAGGTCGTACAGGTTTTCGACAACCTGGAGGCGGTTTGCCAGGCGGCCGGCGGCGGTCTGGACGACATCGTCAAGCTCACGATCTTTCTCACCGACCTGGGTAACTTCGGCCTTGTCAACGAGCTCATGTCCGAGCGTTTCCAGGAACCCTATCCCGCCCGGGCGGCCATTGGTGTCGCCAGTCTGCCCAAGGGTGCCCAGGTCGAAATGGAAGCGATTCTGGTGCCGGGCGCGCGTTGACCGTGACGGCTGCCCGCGACGAAGGCGTCGCACTGTCGCAGCCCCTGACTCAACTCCGCGGGGTTGCTGCCCGCCAGGCTGAACGTCTGGCGCGGCTCGGCCTGCGAACGGTCATGGATTTGCTGTTCCATTTGCCCCTGCGCTATGAGGACCGCACCCGCCTGGTTCCCATCGGCGGACTTCAGCCGGGCCAGGAAGCGCTGGTGCGTGGACATGTCGATATCGCCGAAGTGGCGCCCGGGAGGCGGCGTCGTCTGCTTTGTCGAATCAGTGATGGCACCGGCGCGCTGACGCTGGTGTTCTTCCATTTTCATCCGTCCCAGCTCAAGCGCCTGCGCCAGGGCGTTTGCCTCGCCTGCTATGGCGAGGCCCGCCGGGGCGCGGTCGGTTTGGAGATGGTCCATCCCGAGCACACCATCGTGGCATCTGTGGAGCCGGCAGACGACGAGACAGCCCAGGGGCTGACACCGGTGTATCCCTCCACCGAAGGCCTGCATCAGGCCAGTCTGCGTGGTTGGATCGAGCAGGCCCTGCTCATGGCTGAACGGGGGCTACACGATGTGCTGCAGCCCCACCTGGACAGTGATCCACTACAGCCATCGCTACTCCAGGCACTGAAACTGGTTCATGCGCCACCGGCGAATGTGGACCGCGAAGCGCTGATTGCCGGCATGCATCCAGCCGTGCAGCGCCTGGTTCTGGAAGAACTCCTCGCCCACCATCTATCACTGCGCAAATTGCGCCTGGATGCCCGCCGGGGCGCCCGCGCGCCGGTGTTGCGTGGAACCGGCCGGTTGGTGGAACGCTTCATGGCCCGGCTTGATTTCTCGCTGACCGGCGCCCAGCAGCGGGTCGATGGCGAGGTTGCCGCGGATATGGCCAGTGTGGCTCCCATGCTGCGCCTGGTACAGGGCGACGTGGGCTCGGGGAAGACCGTGATCGCCGCCCTGGCTGCACTGCGCGCGGTGGAGTCGGGCCTGCAGGCTGCGGTCATGGCACCCACGGAGCTTCTGGCGGAACAGCACTTTCGCAATTTTCGCGACTGGCTGGCACCCCTGGGCATCGATGTGGCGTGGCTCTCCGGCAAGCTCAAGGCGTCGGTGCGTCGGGAGATGCTGGCCCGGGTCGGCGACGGCAGGAGCGGAGTCGTGGTGGGCACCCATGCCTTGTTCCAGGAGCAGGTGGAGTTCCACCGTCTGGGGCTGGTGGTGGTGGATGAGCAGCATCGCTTCGGTGTCCACCAGCGCCTCGCCCTGCGCGAGAAAGGACACAGTGAGACCGCACAGCCGCATCAGCTCATCATGACGGCGACGCCGATCCCGCGAACCCTCGCCATGACCGCCTATGCCGACCTTGATGTATCCGTCATCGATGAACTGCCGCCGGGGCGCACACCGGTGAAAACCGTCGCCATCCCCGATACGCGCCGGGGTGACGTGGTGGAAGCTGTGGCCAAGGCCTGCGCCGAGGGGCGTCAGGCCTACTGGGTGTGCACCTTGATCGAGGAGTCCGACGCGCTGCAGGCGCAGGCGGCGGAGGATACCGCGGCGCTGCTTGCCGAGGCCCTGCCCACGCTGCGGGTCGGCCTGGTCCACGGTCGCATGAAATCCGCCGACAAGGAGTCGGTGATGGCGGACTTCGCAGCCGGGGATATCAAGCTGCTGGTGGCGACCACGGTGATCGAGGTGGGTGTGAATGTTCCAAATGCCAGTCTGATGATCATTGAAAACCCGGAGCGCCTCGGTCTGGCCCAGTTGCACCAGTTGCGTGGTCGAGTGGGGCGGGGTAGCACCGCCAGTTCCTGCGTCCTGCTTTACCATCCACCCCTGTCGGAAACAGCGCAGAAGCGTCTCGGCGTGCTGCGTCGAACCGGTGACGGCTTCGAGATCGCCCGCCAGGATCTGGAGATTCGTGGACCCGGCGAGTTGCTGGGAACCCGCCAGACTGGTGCCTGGGCCCTGCGAGTGACGGACCTGGTCCGTGACGCGGCCCTGCTGCCCCGCGTTCACGCCATGGCGGACATCCTGCTGAAGCGCGAGCCGCTGGTGGCCGAAGCACTGATTCGCCGATGGGTCGGCGAGGCGCAGCGCTACGGGCGTGTCTGAGTGCCGGTTTCCGGGTGCCGCCGTGGCCCCCGGGTCACAAACATTGCTATGGTTGCCGCCGACCATGCCGAACCATGGATACACCGTGCGTCATCTCTTTTGTCGTTGGTATAGACAGGCACCGCACCGCAGCGCCCGCTGTCCCGAACCCCTGGCGGCCTGGGTGGTGCGCACCGGGTCGCTGACAACGGCCTTGCGGCGGCGTTACGGTGCGGGTTTCGGCGTGCGGCTGATCGACGAGGGCTGGCGCATTCCCTACCTGGATGAAGCGCGGCGTCTCGAACTGCGTCCCGGCCGCAAGGCCTGGGTCCGGGAGGTGGCGCTTTACGGCGGTGAACGTCCGGTGATTCGTGCGCGTTCCGTTATTCCCATGCGCAGCCTGAGGGGCGGCAACCGGGGGTTGACCCGGCTCGGCACCCGCCCCCTTGGCGAGTTGCTGTTCGCTGGCGCGGGCACGCTTCGGGAACCGCTGGAGATCGCCCGCTTGCGCGACGAGGACTGGCTGACCCGGCGGCTGGCTGCCGATGCGGTATCATTCGGGCGCAGCCTGTGGGCGAGGCGGACCGTGCATCGTCTCAACGGGCGCCCGCTGCTGGTGGCAGAAGTGTTTCTGCCGGATCTCCTGGAGGACTGGGATGGATAGGTCGCTGCTACACGACCGCCTTGCGCAATACGCCTTGCTGGCACGTCTCAATCGGCCCATCGGCAACTTCCTGCTGCTGTGGCCCACACTATGGGCGCTATGGATAGCGGCCGAGGGCATGCCGGACCCGCTGGTACTCACTGTTTTCGTGCTGGGTGTGCTGGTCATGCGGGCGGCTGGTTGCGTCATCAACGACTACGCAGACCGCAACGTTGACGGTCATGTGAAGCGCACCCGGGCAAGACCCATGGCCACGGGCAAGGTCAGTGAGCGGGAGGCGCTGACCTTGTTCGTGGTGCTCTGCCTGCTGGCCTTCGGCCTGGTGCTGCTCATGAATCGGCTGACCATTCTCTTGTCCGTGGTTGGCGTCGTCCTGGCTGCCACCTACCCGTTCATGAAACGCTACACCCATCTGCCACAGGTCCACCTGGGCGCTGCGTTCGGCTGGGCCGTGCCCATGGCCTTCGCGGCCCAGACCGGCACCGTTGCCCAGGTCGCCTGGCTGGTCTTCATTGCCGCAGTTATCTGGGCGACGGTCTATGACACCCAGTACGCCATGGTGGACCGGGATGACGATGTGCGAATCGGTGTGAAATCCACGGCCATACTGTTCGGGGAACTGGATCGTCTTATCATCGGCTTGCTCCAGGCGCTGATGCTGGTCACGCTGCTGGTCATTGGCCGGCAACTGGACCTGAGTTGGCTGTATTTCATCAGTCTGCTGCCGGCGGCGGGCCTGTTCGCCTACCAGCAATGGCTGATGCGGACCAGGTCTCGTGAGGACTGCTTTCGGGCGTTCCTCAATAACAACGTGTTCGGCGGTATTGTCTTCGTCGGGTTGGTCGCCCACTTTGCCATCTATGGAGGCTAGCCCGGCGCCCGGGGTTGTCGGCAACGGCTGATCCGCGCACCGGGATCATCATGGACACGGACTTCTGGTACAGCCTGGCGGCACTGCTGGTTCCGGTGGCCTCGTTGCTCGCCTCCTGCCATGCGATCCTGGGCAAACGCGATCACCGCAGCGCCCTGACCTGGGTGGCGTTGCACTGGCTGGTTCCGGTATTCGGCGTTCTCTTTTACCTGCTTTTCGGCATCAATCGGATTCGGGTCCGGGCATCGAATCTCTATTCTGCGGCCATGCGCCGTGAAGATCAGAGCGCGCGCTGCACTGACGCCGAGCTTGCCGAGGCCCTGAATCGCGACTCCCTGCACCTGCTGAGCCTGGCCCGGGCCGTCGACCGTGTCTCCATCCGGCCGCTGGTGGCAGGCAACAAGGTGGATTTTCTGGTGGACGGCGAGGAGGCCTATCCGGCCATGCTGGAGGCCATCCGCAATGCCAGGGCCAGCATCACCCTCGCCACCTATATCTTCGGTAACGATCACGTGGGCCGGGAGTTTGCCGATGCCCTGGAGGCCGCGGTGCGCCGTGGCGTCGCCGTGCGGGTGCTGATCGACAATGCCGGTGAGCGCTACACCTGGCCGTCCATGGTGGGCCATCTGCGCCGGCGGGGAGTGCCGGTAGCACGCTTCTTTCCCCGCTTTCCGGCGCGCATCATCGGCATGAATTTGCGCAATCACCGCAAGCTGCTGGTGGTGGACGGGCGCATTGGCTTTACCGGCGGCATGAACATCCGTCGCCACCACCGTATGGATTCCGGCCGCCGTGCCGCGCGGGATATCCATTTCCGGCTGCAGGGGCCTGTGGTGCGGCACCTGCAGGACGTGTTCTACGAAGACTGGTACTTCGCCGCCCGTGAGCGGCTGGAGGGGGAGGGCTTTTTCCCGCCCCTGCAACCCGCGGGTGGCGTCATCGCCCGTGGTATTCGCGGCGGGCCGGACGAGAATCTGCTCAAGCATCACTGGACGCTGCAGGCGGCAGTGGCCAGCGCACGGCACAGCCTGCGCATCATGACGCCGTATTTTCTGCCAGACGCCTCCATGGCGACCGCGCTCAATCTTGCCTCGATGCGCGGCGTGTCCGTGGATATCGTCCTGCCCAGCCACAGCAACCTGCCCTTCGTGCACTGGGCCATGATGGCGCAGATTCGCCAGGTGCTGGACTACGATTGCCGCGTCTGGCTGACCCCGCGGCCATTCGACCACACCAAGCTGGTGGTGGTGGATGACCACTGGACCTTTCTCGGTTCCTCCAACTGGGATCCACGCAGCCTGCGGCTGAACTTCGAGTTCAACGTGGAGTGCTATGACTTCCAGCTCGCCACCAGCCTGGCGGCGCGTATCGATACCCGCATTGCGACCGCCCGTCGTGTTCGCCGTTCCGACCTGCAGCGCCTGCCGCTGCCCATCAAGCTGCGTAACGGTGTCTCCCGGCTGATGATGCCGTATCTCTAGAGACGCCATCGGCGATGGTCCCGATCTTGCTTCGGAGAGGCAGAGGCAACACTTGCTACAGGATGTACGAGGATGACCATGGACCCGCAGGACACTGACGCTCGAAATGCTGCCGATTACCTGATTGCGTCGAAGCAGTGCGATATCCACGAACTCGAACAGTTGTTGTGCAATGGCCGCCTGGTGGTGGCCATCAGTAATCTGGTGCATGCGCTGCAGCGAGAGCGTGGGCAGTCCAACCTGTTCGTCGCCTCCGGCGGTACCTGCTGTGCCGAGAGCCTTGTTCACTCCGCGGCCGGGACGGATCAAGCCGAGCGCGGTTTCCGGCAGTCCCTCGCCGAGATCGACACAACCCCGGGTGCCATGGTTGGCGGCAGCCGGCTGCTGACCCGCATCGCCCATGCGCTGCACGGTATCGCCGCCGTGCCATCCCTGCGCCGCAAGGTCAAAGCGCTGCGCCTGCAGCCCGAGCAGATCATTGATGGATACAGCGAGGTCGTCCAGGGGCTGTTGTCGGTGGTGTTCGAAGCTGCGGATACGGCAGGCGATCCGGATATTTCCCGGCTGCTTGTCGCGCTTTTTCATCTGGTGCAAGGCAAGGAACTGGTGGGGCAGGAGCGGGCCACCGGCGCGGCGGGCTTCGCCCGTGGCGGCTTCGACGCCACTCTTGCGAGCCGCCTGCAGCGGTTGATCGACAGCCAGGAACGCTGCTTCCAGGTGTTCGTGGATTTCGCCGATCCGCCTACGCTGGAGCTGTGGCGGGAAACCGGCCCCGGACAGTGCACGGCGGAACTGGAGCGTTTGCGCCGCATCGCCCTGACTGGCCAGGCTGTGTCGGATCCGGAGCTGGGCATGGTCTGGTTTGATGCGGTGACCTTGCGCATTGATGCCATGAGACAGGTCGAGGATCGCCTACAGCAGAGCCTGGCGGCGCTTTGCGAAAGGCGAATAGAGGAAGCGAGGGCAGATCTGGCTTCCCATCGCGATCTGATTGCCGCGCTGGATCGGGACAGCGCAGGCCAGGGCGCCTTTGCCGTCTTCTATGAGAGTGATCCGGGCACGGCATCGTCCGGCACGCGACTGGCCGCAGAAACCCAGGGCGCAAACCCGCGCCTTGGTCGCTCCCTGGTGGAACTGGTGCAGTCCCAGTCCCGCCGGCTGCAAGCCATGAATGAGGAGTTGCAACGGGCCAGGGCTGCCTTGAGCGAGCGGAAAATGGTGGAAAAGGCCAAGGGTCTGATCATGAAGCACCGGGGCCTGGAAGAGGAGGCGGCGTATCGCTTCCTGCAGGAGGTGGCCATGGCTCAGAGCCGCCGCCTGGCGGATGTCGCCCGGGATGCCATTGCCCTGTCGGATATCTTCGTTGGGCCGGCTGACACCACTCCACCGGATCGCCGCCGCTGAGCGGTCTTCAGAGACGTCATGCGTCGTCTTGCGCCGCACCATTGGTGTGCGTCGCGTCCTGTTCCTGCACCGGGAAGTCGCGCGGCGGATTGCTCCGGAGCTGTGGTCGGGATCTTACAGTCTGATTTTTCTGCGGTTTGTTTTGTGGCATGGATCTTGTCTGTATTTGATTGCAGACGTTGACCAGGCCCTCCCCGGGTACGAGTACGTCGAGTAGTCTCATCGCCAATGGTGGCGTGGATGCTGCGCGAAAGCGCAAGGAACCCGTATCGGGGAGCCTGCATGTCACCGCCGCTAGCGATTACGGCTCTACAGCCTCCCTTGGTGACCTCCCCGCTGACCGCTGGACGGCGCAAGACTGCGACTGTCCGGCGCCTCTCAGGATGATTGGAATTGGGGATGCCACGATGACACTGAATTTCCGAGTTTTCCGAAGCACCGGCGCGGCCCTGGGCGGCGTCATGGCCTTGAGCCTGTGCATGAGTCCGGTGTTCGCCGAGGTTGGTTGGCCCGAGAAGGACGATCTGCGCTTCGGCTTTATCAAGCTCACGGACATGGTGCCCCTGGCCGTGGCCTATGAGCGCGGCTACTTCATGGACGAGGGCCTGTTCGTTGAACTGGAGGCCCAGGCCAACTGGCGGGTGCTGCTTGACCGGGTGATTGCCGGCGATCTGGACGGCGCCCACATGCTGTCCGGCCAGCCGCTGGCCGCCACCATCGGTTATGGCACCGAGGCCCATGTGGTCACCGCCTTCACCATGGACCTGAACGGCAACGCCTGCACCGTCGGCAACGATGTCTGGGCGCGCATGCGGGACACCCTTGCACTGGATGACGATGGTTTGCCGGTCCACCCCATCGGCGCCGACCACCTCGCCCCGGTCATCGAGGCCTACAACGACGACGGCGAGCAGTTCCGACTGGGCATGGTTTTCCCGGTGTCCACGCACAACTACGAGCTACGCTACTGGCTCGCCGCAGGCGGTGTGCATCCGGGCTTCTACGCGCCTCACCGGGGGGATACCTCGGGAACGCTCGACGCCGACGTGCAGATTTCGGTCACACCGCCACCGCAAATGCCGTCCACGCTGGAGTCCGGCACCATCCATGGTTATTGCGTGGGTGAGCCCTGGAATCAGCAGGCGGTATTCCGGGATATCGGCGTGCCGGTCATCACCGACTACGACATTCGCAACAACGTCTCGGAAAAGGTCTTTGGCGTGACCGCTGAATGGGCCGAGCGTTACCCGAACACCCATATCCGCGTGGTCAAGGCGCTGATCCGCGCCAGTTACTGGCTGGACGCCGACAACAACGCCAATCGCCAGGAGGCGGCGGAAATGATTGCCGCCTCACACTACGTGGGTGCCGACGTGGAGGTGATCGCCAACTCCATGACCGGCGTGTTCGAGTTCGAGAAAGGTGATGTCCGGGAGGCGCCCGACTTCAACGTCTTTTTCCGCTACAACGCCAGCTACCCCTACTACGCAGACGCCATCTGGTATCTGACCCAGATGCGTCGCTGGGGCCAGATCCCCGAAGCCAGATCCGACGACTGGTACATGGATACCGCCCGGAAGGTCTTCCTGCCGGAGGTCTATGAACTTGCCGCCCGGGAGTTGGTGCGCGAGGGGCTGCTGCCTGCCGATGCCTTCGCTGATTTCGACAGCCTGGACCGCTATGCCCCGGACCGTGAAACGCGCTTCATCGACGGCATCCCCTTCGATGCCCGCAACCCGAATGCCTACCTCGAGCAATTCGACATCGGGCTCAAGGGTGATGACCGGCTGTAGGCCCCGCCGGGAAACACAGGAGGTTTCATCATGCGAAACACGATCACTTTTTCTCACTGGATGCCAACGTTGCGGCGCGCCGCGCCAGCGGGCGGCTTCGGATCATCCCAGCTCAAGGCGGTGCTCTTCCCCTCGCTTGGTATCCTCACCTTCCTGCTGCTCTGGGCCCAGGGTGCCGCCCTGGTCAATACCTCGCTGGGGCAGATGCCGGGGCCGTTGCAGGTCTATGAGCAGGCCGGAAACCTCTGGGCCGAACACCGGGCCGAGCAGGCCCGGGCCGAGGAGTTCTACCAGCGTCTGGATGAAATGAATGCCCGGCGACTGGAGCAGGATCCGGACTTTGTGCCCCGTGAGCGGCGCTATTCCGGCCGCACCACCTTCATCGACCAGGTGCAGACCAGCCTGGTGACGGTGATGACCGGGTTCGTCATTGCCTCGCTGGTGGCCATTCCGCTGGGAATCCTCATCGGCCTGAGCAGCAATCTCTACCGGGCGGTGAATCCCATCATCCAGGTGCTCAAGCCTATCTCGCCGCTGGCCTGGCTACCGCTGATCACCCTGGTGGTGAGTGCGGTGTATGTCTCCGACAATCCCATGTTCTCCCGCAGCTTCCTGGTGTCGGTGTTCACCGTGGCGCTGTGCTCGCTCTGGCCAACGCTGATCAACACCGCCGTGGGGGTGGGCAACACCAGCAAGGACCTGCTCAACGTGAGCCGGGTGCTGCAGCTCAACTGGGTCACCCATGTTCGCCGCATCGTGTTGCCGGGTGCCGTGCCCATGATCTTCACCGGTCTGAGGCTGTCCCTGGGGATCGGCTGGATGGTGTTGATCGCGGCTGAGATGCTGGCGCAGAACCCGGGGCTCGGCAAGTTCGTCTGGGACGAATTCCAGAACGGCAGTTCCGCCTCGCTGAGCCGCATCATGGTCGCCGTACTGGTGATCGGGCTGATCGGCTTCGCCCTGGATCGCACCATGCTGGTGCTTCAGCGCCTGTTGTCCTGGGACAAGAGCGCCGTGCTGCGTTGAGCAGTTGCCGGGCAGAAGGAGATAACGCAATGACACATCTGACCATCGATCACGTATCCATGGATTTCCCCACCCCCCAGGGGCCCTTTCGGGCGCTTGACGGCGTAAACCTGAAAATCGAGCGTGGCGAATTCGTCTCGCTGATCGGGCACTCCGGTTGCGGCAAGTCCACCGTGCTGAACATCGTCGCTGGGCTGCTGCAGGCCACCCGGGGTGGTGTGGTGCTGGACGGCAAGGAGATCGACACGCCCGGCCCCGACCGCGGCGTCGTGTTCCAGAATCACAGTCTGGCGCCTTGGCTCACCGCCTATCAGAACGTGGAACTGGCAGTGCGGCAGGTCTTCAAGGGCAGGAAGACCCGCGCCGAAATGCGCGAGTGGATCATGCACAACCTGCGTCTGGTGCATATCGAGCACGCCATGGACAAGCGGCCCGACGAACTCTCCGGAGGCATGAAGCAGCGGGTTGGCATCGCCCGTGCCCTGGCCATGGAGCCGAAGGTCCTGCTCCTGGACGAGCCGTTTGGTGCATTGGATGCCCTGACCCGTGCCCATCTGCAGGACTCGCTCATGGAGATTCACGCCGATCTCGGCAACACGGTCATCATGATCACCCACGACGTGGACGAGGCGGTGCTCCTCTCCGACCGGATCGTGATGATGACCAATGGCCCGGCAGCTACCGTGGGCCACGTGCTGGAGGTGGATCTGGAGCGGCCTCAGGATCGCGTCATGCTGGCCGAGTCCCGACTCTACAACCAGTATCGGCAGGCGGTGCTGCGTTTCCTCTATGAAAAGCAGCGCAAGGTGGAACCGCTGGCCCGGCGGGACGGCGGGACCCGGGCGGCGTCCGCCGGACGAAAGGCCGCCGGCCATGCGTAGTTCTGCATCATTGCGGTGCAGCATCATGCGGCTGTTCACCATTTTGGGGCATGAAACAGCGGCTTTCTTGTCGGAACGTGCGCGTGAAACTGCCGGCAGGGCGCATGGAGTCTCTGTTTCAGGCTATCGGAAGTGGTTGGGCAAAGGCCGGTTTTCATGATTTGCCGGATGCCTGGCTGATAGGAAGCGCCGGGCCATGGCACGCAACTTGTAACCGATTACTGCAGTTAGTTGGCTCGTTCGTGTGCCCCAGGGCTCGCGACAGGTCTATGACAGGCCCGAGCCTCGAACAAAGGCGTTCACGCCATCGCACCCAGGGTGCGGTGGGGTGAACGCCTTTTTTTTGCCTGATTCTAGGGAGCGCGTCATGAAGGAAAAACTGGTTCTGGTGGGTAACGGCATGGCCGGCATGAAGGTCATCGAGGAGTTGATGACCATTGCACCGGACAAGTACGACATCACCGTCTTCGGCAGCGAGCCCCACGGCAACTACAACCGCATCATGCTCTCGCCGCTGCTCGCCGGTGAGAAGAGCCTCGACCAAATCATGATCAACGGTGAGGACTGGTACGCCGAGCACGGTATTACCCTGCACAAGGGCAAGGAGGTCATCGAGGTCGACCGTATCGGCAAGCGCGTCCATGCGGCTGATGGCACGGTTGAGCCGTATGATCGCCTGTTGCTCGGAACCGGCTCCAATCCCTTCATCATTCCGGTGCCGGGGCACGATCTTCCCGGCGTGGTCAGCTATCGCGACGTCAAGGATGTGGACGCCATGCTGGCGGCAAGCCGCAAGCACAAGAAGGCTGTCGTCATCGGTGGCGGGCTGCTGGGGCTAGAGGCCGCCTATGGCCTGATGCAGCAGGGCATGGAGGTAACCGTGATCCACCTCATGCCCTGGCTGATGGAGCGGCAGCTCGACGCCACCGCAGGACACTATCTGCAGCAATCGCTGGAGCATCGCGGCATGCGTTTTCGCATGGAGGCCGAGACCAGTGAGATCGTCGGTGACGATGCCGGCATCAGCGCGGTGCGTTTCAAGGATGGCAGCGAGGAAGCCGCCGATCTGGTGGTGATGGCCGTGGGTATTCGCCCCAACGTGGAACTGGCGAAGAAGGCGGGCCTTTACTGCGAACGCGGGGTCGTGGTTTCCGACACCATGCAGACCTTCGATCCGAGCATCTACGCCGTGGGTGAATGCGTGCAGCATCGCGGTCAGTGCTACGGTCTGGTCGCCCCGCTATTCGAACAGGCGAAGGTCTGCGCCAACCATCTGGCGGGCTATGGTTTCCGCCTCTACGAGGGCTCGGTCACCTCCACCAAGCTCAAGGTTACGGGCATTGATCTGTTCTCCGCCGGCGAGTTCCAGGAAGCCGAGGGGGTGGACACCATTGTCTATCAGGATCCATCGGCGGGGGTCTACAAGAAGGTCTGCGTCAAGGATGACCGAATCGTCGGCTCCGTACTCTACGGCGATACCGGCGATGGCACCTGGTACTTCCAGTTGCTGCGCGAGCAGACCTCGGTTGCCGATTTCCGTGACAGCCTGCTGTTCGGTCAGGCCCACCTGGGGGATGCCGGACACGGCGGCGTGAGCCAGGTTGCCAACCTGCCCGACGACGCCCAGATCTGTGACTGCAACGGTGTCTGCAAGGGCGACATCGTTCAGGCCATTACCAAGGAACAGCTGTTCACGCTGGATGAGGTCAAGGCTCATACCAAGGCGGCGGCGTCCTGTGGTTCCTGCACCGGCCTGGTGGAGCAGCTCCTCGCCGCCACCATGGGGGGTGACTACGAGGCTGCAGCGGTCAAGCCCATGTGCGGCTGCACCGACATGAGCCATGACCAGGTCCGTGAGGCCATCCGGGCACAGGAGCTGACCAGTCTGCGGGAGGTGTTCAACACCCTGGACTGGAAAACATCCGATGGCTGCGACAAGTGTCGCCCGGCCCTCAACTACTACCTGATCTCCACCTGGCCCGAGGCTGCCCAGGACGATTCCCAGGCCCGGTTCGTCAATGAGCGCATGCACGCCAACATCCAGAAGGATGGCACTTTCTCGGTGGTGCCGCGGATCTGGGGGGGCGTCACCAGTCCGCAGGAACTCCGCGCCATCGCCGAGGTGGCGGAAAAGTACCAGGTGCCCACGCTCAAGATCACCGGCGGTCAGCGCATCGACATGCTGGGTGTGAAAAAGGAGGACCTGCCCGGTGTCTGGGGTGAGTTATCCGACGCCGGCTTCGTCTCCGGGCATGCCTACGGCAAGGCGCTGCGCACGGTGAAAACCTGTGTCGGTTCCGAGTGGTGCCGCTTTGGCACCCAGGACTCCACCACCTGTGGGATCGAGCTGGAACGGATGACCTGGGGCAGCTGGACGCCCCACAAATTCAAGATGGCTGTCTCCGGCTGCCCGCGAAACTGTGCCGAGGCCAGCATCAAGGATTTCGGCGTGGTGGCCATCGAATCCGGCTGGGAGCTGCACGTCGGCGGCAACGGCGGCGTGAAAGTCCGCGCCACGGATGTGCTCTGCCGCGTCGAGACCATGGACGAGGTCAAGGAGTACTGCGCCGCCTTCATGCAGCTCTACCGGGAGGAGGCCCGCTACCTGGAGCGCACCGCGCCGTGGATCGAGCGGGTGGGGCTCTCTTACGTCAAGCAGCAGGTGGTAGAGGACGCCGCCAACCGCGAGGCGCTTGCGGCGCGTTTTCTCGCCTCCCAGAAGGGCGCCCAGGACGATCCGTGGAAGCTCTACAGCAAGAACCACCAGGACAAGTTCATTCCACTCAAGCGCGCAGTGTAGGCGCCTGTCGCCCGCTGCAAAGGAGTTTTTCAATGCAAACCGCCAAGGATGCAAACACGAGCGACTGGCTGGCGATCGGCCACCTTGACGATATTCCGGTGCTTGGTGCACGGGTGGTGGAAACGCCCCACGGCCCGGTGGCCGTGTTCCGCAACAGCGCTGACGAGGTGTATGCCCTGCTGGATCGTTGCCCGCATCGCGGCGGGCCGTTGTCGGAGGGCATGGTCCATGGCCGTCTGGTGACCTGTCCACTCCATGCCTGGAACATCCATCTGGATCAGGGGGAAGCCAAGGCGCCGGACAAAGGCTGTGTGCCCCGCTTCGAGGTGCACCGCGACGGTGACCGGCTCTATCTGGATCCGAACCCCGTGGGCTGACCTGAGGCAATGGCGGAGCGAATCATGGAAGAGCAGACAGCGATCAAGACCACTTGCCCTTACTGCGGCGTCGGCTGTGGCGTTCTGGCGATGTTGGATGAAGAGGGCGCCGCGCAGATTGCCGGTGATCCGCAGCATCCCGCGAATTTCGGACGGCTCTGCTCCAAGGGGGCCGCCCTGGGCGAGACCGTTGATCTGGAGGGTCGTCTGCTGCATCCGATGGTGGACGGTGAGCGGGCCAGCTGGGAGCAGGCGCTGGACACCGTAGCTGGGCGCCTGCGCTCCATTATCGATCAGCATGGGCCGGAAGCCGTGGCGTTTTATGGCTCCGGGCAGATGCTCACCGAGGACTACTACGTTTCCAACAAGCTGTTCAAAGGCTTTATCGGCACGCCCCACGTGGACACCAACTCCCGGCTTTGCATGGCATCGGCGGTGGTCGGCCACAAGCGGGCCTTCGGGTCTGATACCGTTCCCGGCAACTACGCGGACCTGGAATCCGCAGATCTGCTGATTATCGCCGGGGCCAACCTGGCCTGGTGTCATCCGGTGCTCTATCAGCGTGTCAAGGCGGCCAAGGCCGAACGGCCGGACATGCGCGTGGTGGTGATCGACCCCCGGCGCACCGATACCTGCGAGATCGCCGATCTGCACCTGCCCCTGGCGCCGGGGACGGATGTCTGGCTCTGGAACGGCCTGTTGTCTTATCTGGCCGTCGAGGGGCACACCGATTACGCGTTCCTCGAGGCTCACACCGAGGGCTTCGGCGCCGCCATTGAGGCGGCCCGGGCGTCGGCACCCAATGTGCCCGCGGTTGCCGGCCAGTGCGATCTGCCGGAAGCCGATGTACTCGCCTTCTTCCGCTGGTTCGCCGCCACCGAGCGGACCGTCAGTCTCTATTCCCAGGGCGTCAATCAGTCCTCCACCGGCAGCGACAAGGTCAGCAGCATCATCAACTGTCATCTGCTTACCGGTCGCATCGGCCGCAGTGGCATGGGGCCGTTCTCCATCACCGGGCAGCCCAATGCCATGGGCGGTCGTGAGGTGGGTGGGCTGGCCAATCAGCTTGCCGCGCACATGGATTACAGCGCCGAGACGGTGGACCGGGTACGCCGCTTCTGGCAGGCACCGAACCTGGTGAGCGGGCCGGGAAACAAGGCGGTGGACCTGTTCCAGGCCATCGAGCGGGGCGAGATTCGCGCGGTGTGGATCATGGCAACGAACCCCATGGTGTCCCTGCCGGATGCCGACAGGATGCGTCGCGCCCTGGCCGGCTGCGAACTGGTGGTGGTGTCCGAGGCGATGGCCTGTACCGACACCACCGCGGTGGCAGACGTCCTGCTGCCGGCGATGGCCTGGGGTGAGAAGGATGGCACCGTCACCAACTCCGAGCGTCGCATCTCCCGCCAGCGGCCGTTTCTTCCGCCACCCGGCGAGGCGCAGCCGGACTGGTGGGCGCTCTGCAAGGTCGCCTTGCGCCTGGGCTTCGGCGATGGCTTCGCCTACGAGAAACCGGCGGAGATCTTTCGCGAGCATGCAGCCCTGTCCGGCTTCGAGAACAACGGCAGTCGCGATTTCGACATCAGCGCGTTGGCCAATCTCCACGACGCCGGCTATGAGGCGATGGCGCCGCGACAATGGCCGATTCGTGATGGGCGGGATACAGGGCGCCTATTCGCCGACGGCGGCTTTTTTACCGAGTCCGGCAAGGCCCGACTGATCCCGCTGACGCCGCGGCCGCCGGTGAATGCGCCGGATACCGACTATTCCCTGGTGCTGAACACCGGTCGGGTACGTGATCACTGGCACACCATGACCCGCACCGGTAAGTCCCCGCGCCTCAGCGCGCATGAAGTGACACCGTTCCTGCAGATGCATCCGGATGACGCCGCCCGACTGGATCTCGGCGACGGTGCCCTGGCCAGGGTCCACAGTCACTGGGGCGAGGCTTTGGCCCGAGTTCGTCTCGACGACGGACAGCGCCCCGGCAGCGTGTTCATGCCCATGCACTGGAATGATCAGTACGCGCTGCGCGGGCGGGTGGATGCGGTGGTCAATCCGGTGACCGATCCGGACTCCGGCGAACCTGAGTTCAAGCACACGCCGGTGGCGGTATCCCCCGTGGAGGTGGCCTGGCAGGGGTTTCTGCTATCCCGTGAACCGTTGGCTGACCCACCGGCCTGCGCCTGGTGGGCGAAGGCCCGGGGTAATGGTTTTCATCGCTACGAACTGGCGGGTACCGAGTCGGCGGAGCAGATGCCTGATCTGGCCCGGGCTTTGTTGCCCGGGGACGGCGAGTGCCTGGAGATGGCCGACCCGGGGCGCAACGTCTATCGCGCTGCCCGGCTGGTGGACGGGCGGCTGATGGGCTGCCTGTTCATGGGTGCGGTGACGGCGCTGCCCGGCAGGCACTGGCTCGCCGGTTTGTTCACGGCGGAGCCGGTCTCTACGCGCAACCGCATGGCGCTCTTGTCCGGCAATCCGCCGCCGGGGCAGAAGGATGCCGGCCGCAACGTCTGTGCCTGCTTCGGTGTTGGCGAGAACACCATCATCGAGGCCATTCGCAAGGGTTGTCGGACTCCGGAGGCCGTGACCCGGCGATGCCAGGCCGGCGGCAACTGCGGCAGCTGCGTGCCGGAGATTCGTGACCTGATTGGCCGTCACGCCCGCCCGGTGAACCGGAGGATCGCCTGATGACCCCATCCAATGCAGTTGGCACCGTATACCTGGTAGGTGCCGGTCCGGGTGATCCCGAACTCCTTACCCGCAAGGCGGAGCGTCTGCTGCGCCAGACTGACGTGATCCTCCATGATCGCCTGGTGTCGCCGGAGATCCTGGCCATTGCCGGCCCGCGTCCGAGGCGGGTGTATGTGGGCAAGCGGTGTGGCGATCACCATGTCCCGCAGCGGCGGACCGAAGAGCTGCTGGTGCACTTTGCCCGACAGGGTCTGAATGTGGTCCGGCTGAAGGGCGGCGATCCATTCATCTTCGGTCGGGGCGGCGAAGAACTGGACGCGCTGCGCGCCGCCGGCATTCCCGCGGAAGTAGTCCCCGGCGTGACGGCGGCGCTGGGCTGCGCCGCTGCGGCCCGGATTCCACTGACCCATCGGCATCATGCCCGTTCTGTGCTGTTTCTCACCGGGCAGGACAGGACAGGTTGCACACCGTCGGACTGGGCCGCTTACACCCGCCGCGACCGCACCCTGGTGATGTACATGGGTCTTGCCCCGCTGGCTGCCTTCTGCCGGGAGCTGTGCCGCCGGGGGCTGCCACCGGACTGGCCGGTCGCCGTGATTGCCGAGGGGACCACCAGCCATCAGCGTGAGGTGCGAGGCACCCTGGCCGACATCGCCGAGCGGGTCCGTGACGCCAATCTGCCGAGCCCGGCCCTTGCCCTTATTGGAAAGGTGGTGGCAGGTGCCGACAGCGATCTTCCGGCAGTGGCAATCCGCGAGCGCCAGGTTGCCAGCGGCGTTCCCCTGCCCATTGATTGATATCGTCAGGAAGGGATGCAGATGACTGACAAGAGTTTACAGTCCACGCAACAGCGGCCCCAGGCCGTGCTCTGGATGAGCACCCTGTCTTTCACCGTCTGTTTCGCCGTCTGGGTGATGTTCGGGGTCATCGGCAACCCCATCGCCGAGGAACTCGGCCTGAGTGAAACCCAGTTCGGCATACTCACCGCCATGCCGATACTGAGCGGTTCCCTGGCGCGCCTGCCCATCGGCATGCTGACCGACCGCTATGGCGGTCGCACGGTGTACTTCCTGCTGATGCTGTCCACGGTACTCCCCATTTACCTGGTGCAGTTCGCCACCAGCTACTGGCAGTTGCTCATGCTCGGGCTGCTGGTGGGCCTGGTGGGGGCGTCGTTCTCGGTGGGAATCGCCTATGTGGCCCGAGCCTTCCCCCGGGATCGGCAGGGCTTCGCCATGGGCGTGTTCGGTGCTGGCAATGCCGGCGCCGCCCTGACCAACTATGTGGCGCCCACGCTGGTGGTGATCCTGGGTTGGCAGTTCGTGCCCACGGCTTATGCTTGCGCAATGCTGGTCATGGCGGTTGCGTTCTGGCTCTTCACGACACCGGATGCCCCGGACAAGGAGTCGGATCGCCCGTCGTTGCGCGAGCAGTTGGCCCTGATGCGGGACCCGCGATTGCTAAAGTACTGCCAGTACTACTCCGTGGTTTTCGGGGGGTACGTGGCCCTGTCACTGTATTTGACGCGCTACTTCATCATGGAATACGGCGTGGGGCTGCAGCTCGCGGCGCTGATCGCCACCATCTTCGTGCTGCCGTCGGGGGTAATCCGTGCACTCGGCGGCTGGTTTTCAGACCGCTTCGGTGCCCATGCGGTCACCTGGTGGTGCATGTGGATCAGCGCGATCTGTCTGTTCATCATGTCGTATCCACCCACCGAATACAGGGTCGAGACCCTCAACGGCGAGATGCAGTTCGCCTTCGGCGTGAACATCTACCTGTTTACCGCGCTGCTGTTCGTGCTGGGCGTGGCCTGGGGTTTCGGCAAAGCCTCGGTGTTCAAGTATGTCTCCGACGATTTCGATCGCAATATTGGTGTGGTATCCGGGATCGTCGGTCTTGCCGGCGGTGTCGGGGGCTTCTTGCTACCCATCAAGTTCGGTCTGCTGCTGGATATCACAGGCGTGCCCAGCACCATTTTCATGCTGCTGTTCGGGGTCACAGTGGTGTCGCTGGTCTGGATGTGGCGCACGGAGCGCAGATCCATCGATCCACGCTCCGGCGTAGCGAGCCCTGCGGGGCGCATGGCCTAGCGGCCCAGCCGTGCCTCGCTCTCGACCTGCGGGGCGCCGGTCCACGGCAGCCGCTTGAGGCGCGTCTGCCGGGCCTGGTCTGCCGCTTCCCTGAGGCCTGCAAAGGCAAGTTGGCAACTCGAGTCGCGGCGGTGGGGCGACCAGTCAAGCGTGCGCGCAAATCGTAACCAGTTGTCAAAGAGGTGCTGGCTGTCCATGGAGTGCCTCCCGTCTGTCCAATGACCCCCCTTGGCCATGACCTTACGCGGCACGATCGAACATCGCCTATCAGGGCAATCCCCGACCGTCTCGTGGGTTGCCCTGATGGCGGACTGCTATGCTTGCAGCAGGGCGGTCACAGGGGTGTGCGAAAGCGATGGCCTTGGCGGACCCGACCGTATTCGTGATTGACGCGAATCCCTCCGCGATGGCACCGCTGGCGGAATTGCTGGCCTCGGTATCCCTGAATGCAATGCATTTCACAACCGTCAGTCAGTGTCTGCGCAGTATTCACCCGGGTACTTGTGGTTGCCTGCTGGCGGATACGGCAACGCCGGAAGCGCTCGGCCTGGTACTGAGCGGACGCATGGCCCGGATTGATCTGCGTCTGCCAGTGATCTACCTCAGTGATGATGATGACGTCTCCACCGCCGCCGCCGCGATGAAGGCGGGTGCCGCAGACTATTTCAGGCGTCCGGTGGCTGATCAGCAGTTACTTGATGCCGTGCAACGGGCGGTGCTCGCCAGCCGCCGCGACATCGATTACCGCGCCCAGCGCTCTGCCGTGTGGCAGCGATTCTCGGGATTGACCCCCAGGGAGTGGGACGTGCTGCCACTGGTGGTACGTGGTTGCTCAAGCCGCGAAATTGGCCAGCGGCTTGAAGTCAGCGAAAAGACCGTGGAAGTCCATCGCCGTCGCATCTTCGTAAAGATCGGAGTCGCCAGTGCTGCTGAGCTGGTAAGGCTTGCCATCGCTGTGGATTTGCTGGCCGATCTCGAGAACTCCCGCAACAGTCGGTTCCGTATCAGATCAGCGCCAGTTATCGCGCGTTGACGCCAGGCCGCGACAGCCCCGGCAAGCTGTCTGATTCGCCATGGGGGAAAACCATAGCCCCTTTGTGGCTCACCCTGATGGTCACACCTCGGTGATCGGGCCTATGTTGATGGTCGCCCACTGGCCATGTCCGTGGGCAACCACCCGATACATACATGTGGGGTGCGGTTTCTTGCAGCAGGCTGCAGGGCTGTCGCCCAACGGAGGTACAGGAATGACCCAGCTCAAGCAGACCCGCGAGTCGTCCACCAGTCAAGACGCTGCTGCGCTGTACTGGAATGACCAATGGCGTCACGCGATGGAGGATGCCGAGCAACGCCTGGAGCGTTTCCAGCGGCTTGGCCTTGATGTTCAGGAGTGCCTGCAACAGGCAGCCATGGAGCAAATGCAGGATGGTCTGCATACAATGAATCGCCTGGCCCGTATCCTTGAGGGTTCCCGGGATCAGGATCCGTTCACGGCCATGCTCTCCGCGCAGCCAGCCCTGTTCAGTTGCTTGATGGAAGCGGGCCGCGCTGGCAGTGACCGGACGCTGCGGCTTGCCGAGGAACTGCGCCGCTGCAGTCTGACCATGACCGGCGGTGATGAGTCGGACACGGGTTCGACCACCGCGATGCCGCAGGAAAGCGTACCCCCCAAGGCCTCACCCGAGAGCACCGTATCCGAGACGCGTCAGACCGGCTGAACGGTCTACGTGGGATGAATCCGGCCTTGCCGACGCGACGCGGCGTCGGCAAGCGCCTGGATCTGTACCAGTTCGTACAGTGACTGTGCCCGCAGCTTTTTCATGAGTCGGTTTCTGTCCGCTTCCACGGTGGAGACGCTGAGGCCCAGCCTGTCGGCAATCACCTTGTTGTATAGGCCTTCGGTCACCAGTGTGAGAATCTGCCGTTCCCGATCTGTCAGCAGCGCAAGGCGGGCCAGTATGGTCTCGCTGTGCAGCCGCTCTGCATGGCGCCGGGCGTCCAGGTCCAGCGCCTTGCGAATGACCGCCATGATTGCGTCGGATCCGTAGGGCTTCTGCAGAAAGTCCATCGCGCCGGCCTTCAGCGCGCGCACCGCCGTCGCGACGTCGCCATGGGCGGACACCATCACCACGGGCAGGGTGTAGCCCGCCTCCAGCATCCGCTGCTGCAGTTCGAGTCCGCTCATCACGGGCATGCGCACATCGACAACCGCGCAGCCCCGGGCACTGCTCGGTACAGAGGCCAGGAAATCGTCGCCGCCGGCATGTCCACGTCCGGCCAGGTCGTGGAGCGCAAGGAGCTCCAGCAACGCCCGGCGCACGTCCTCGCTGTCGTCCACAACGTGAACCAGGCGATCCATCCGCAAGCCTCCTTGGCAGCAGAGCATACCGAGGAGTCTAGTTCAGGTGCCGGGGGGAGCGCGGCGCGGTTCTGTTAACCGTTCGCTGTTTTGGGTGCAGCAAGCTGCGTACCGTTGGCCCATGGAAACCATGGATTGATGACCGGGCGATCACAGTTGGAGCAGCGAATCGATTACCGGGTTCTGGTGTTGTTCTGCTTGGTGTCCGTTGGGCTGCTCTTGCCCTACGTCATGCTCTACGGGCTCGCCGGCGACCGCTTATCCGCAGCATGGATCGCTTGTCTTGCCTCGATCTATGGCGCGGCAGCGCTCTGCATAAGCCGGGCTCAGCAGGTGCGGCCCTGGAACGTGCTGCTCGCCGCTGTCGCCACGGTGGGCACGGTGGTGCCCGTGTACTTTATCGGTGCAGTGGCCGCCATGTGGGTGTTTCCGCTGATTCTGGTCAACTTTTACATGCTGAACCGGTATCAGGCGGTACTCACCAATGGCGGTGCCATCCTGGTTACCGTGTTGCTCTTGTGGTCGACCCTGCCTGGCATGACGCTGATCAATGGCCTGGCTGCCGCGGCAGCCGTCATGGCGTTTTCGTATGCCTTCGCCTGGGGCGTTGATACCCGGCAACAGGAATTGCTGGAACTTGCTCGTCGCGACCCCCTGACCGGCCTCGGTAACCGTCGGGCCCTGGACGGCGAAGTGAACGCGCTTGGGGTCCGGGAGGCTGCCGACCGGCCTGCCCTGTCGATCATTGTTTGCGATCTCGACCGCTTCAAGCAGATCAACGATCGCTATGGGCATGGCCGGGGAGACGAGGTGATTCGTGCCGCTGCCGAGCTGATCCGCGGCTATTTCCGTAGCGCTGATCAGGTGTTCCGTTATGGCGGCGAGGAGTTCGTTATCATCTGCCATGGTGCGGCGCTGCAGGATGCCACACGGCTTGCCGAAGGCCTGCGGCGTCGGGTCGCCGAGAAGTTGAGATTTGACGAGCTGCGGGTCACGGTCTCCATCGGGGTGGCCACCATGGGGGAGGGGGAGAGTGCTGCTGCCTGCCTGGAGCGGGCCGACCGTCAACTGTTCCGGGCCAAGGCCGGCGGCAGGGATCGGGTCTCCGTAGCGCTTCCTGTGGCGGCTGGCGCCTGAGGCTATTGCAATGATCGGCGCAACCCACCATCTGGCGGGGTGCGCCGCTGCCGTCGTGATGCGCCTTACCGCATGCTGGCCACAACCGCGTTCAGGCGCTGCATCAGGTCCTCATCCTGCTGGAGCAGGTAGGCGATTTCCCGGTAGAGATCGGGATCCAGGTCGGCGTCGACAAGAACCCGCCTCATTTCCTCATTGGCCTGCTGTCGCAGGTCCATCCGCTGGCTTTCGTCCGCCTCCTGAATCAGGGCGGCATATTCGGCACGGACTTCCTGAATATTGTTGGCGGCGATGTACAGGCCCGCCAGCTGATCGTCGTCGATATCGTCTGCGCTCAACTCGGTGGAATCCGCGACCTCGTTCTCGTAGAGGTCCGGTCCGTCATCTGCAGTGGCAAAGCTGGGGGCCAGAGCCAGCGCTGCGAGGGCAATGAGAGTGGCGAGGTAACGGATCGAGCTCTGCATTTGACTATCCTCCGTTTTGGAAAGTAGTTCGTGGTCGGACAAAGCAGGACCTGTGCCAACCCGTGCAAATCGGCGCTGCTGCGGCGCCTGATGGCTGACGGAAGTGTGTCAATTTGACTCATGTGGCACCGCGATACGGTCCCACGGCCATTCGTGGATGATGTGCAGCGACGATGACGACAGCCTGTCCCAGCAGTATGATGGCGGTTTCGTTTCCGACAGGACCGGCTGCGCCCATGGCCCACGAACTCCAGATCGAGACTCAGGGACCCGCAACGATTGAGGGTCTGGACACACCGGCCGTGCGCGAGGCTCGTCGCGATCTGGCCGCCTGCTTTCGCATGGCCGCGCGGCTCGGATTGTCGGAGGGCATCTGCAATCACTTCTCTCTCATGCTGCCGGGGCGTGATGACCTGTTCCTGGTGAATCCCTATGGCTATGGTTTTTCCGAGATAACCGCATCCATGCTGCTGGTGTGCGACATGCATGGTCATGTAGTGGCGGGTGATGGAAAGCCTGAGGCGACTGCCTTTTTCATCCATGCCCGTGTGCACATGCACCACCCCAGGGCCCGTGCCGCGTTCCATACCCACATGCCCAATGCGACTGCACTGGCCATGCTGGAGGGTGAGCCCCTGGCCTGGGCTGGTCAGACGGCGTTGAAGTTCCACGGCCGCACCGCCGTTGACGAGGACTACCAGGGCCTGGCTCTGGACACCGGCGAAGGCGACCGCCTGGCCGCCGCCATGGGCGAGGCCGATATCCTGTTCATGAAGAACCATGGTGTGCTGGTGGTTGGAGAAAGCCTCGCCGCCTGCTGGGACGATCTCTACTACCTGGAGCGAGCCGCAGAAGTGCAGCTGAAGGCAATGAGTGCCGGCCGTGCTCTACAGCGCATACCGGCGGATATCCTGTTGAAGACCGCCGCCCAGATGCGCGGAGGTGACGCCGAAAGTGCAAATGCCCATCTGCAGAGCATCAAGCGGGTGTTGTCCAGAATCGAGCCCGATTTTGCCGATTGACGATGGAGTGGTGACCAGCCTGTGACGACACAGCCCACAGAGCCGCTGGCCATTGTGGAGGCCTACCTGAAGGCTATCGAGGACCATGCGCCAGAGCGTATGCGGCGGCTGCTGGCCGACGAGGGTTTTCATTACCACAGTCCGATTGTCAGCTTTGATGATCCGGATGCGTTTCTCTCCTACACGGCATTCTCCAGCGGCATCGTCCAGCGGATCAACATTCGGAAGGTCTTCGTCGATGGTCCGGAAGTCTGTCATTTCCTGGATTTCCGCGTGCAACTCTCGGAGAAGATGTCGGTGGATCTGGTGCAATGGGCAACTGTCATCGACGGTCGTATTCAGAGGCTGGAGCTCCTGTTCGATGCACATCCCTATCGGATCATGTTTGGCAAAAATCCAACCGATTGATCCGGGCTGCCTCTGGCGGGGTTGCCGTGGTGGCGTTATGCTGAAGAGAGGCTGACCACCGAAAACCCGGCCATCAGCCGCGTTCACCGCTCAAGGCGTTCACCGCTCAAGGTATGAGTCGGTAACGGTCCACAGGGAATCGAGGGGGTGGCCATGCGACTCGCACTAGTCTTTGCTCTGCTGCTGATGTCCTTGCCCGCCGCGGGCAATCAGTTCATTCAAGCCTATCCGGCAATCTACGAACTTGCCCGGGTCGATGACTCGGGGCGTGAAGTGCTGGCCAGCGGTGAGCTATTGCTGCGCGATGGCATCCCCGAGCGTGTCGAGTCCGGTGGCGATGTTGGTGCCATGCGTCCGGCAGGGGTCCCGGCAGAGCAGCCCCGGGTGGCGCTGCATGTCATGGCCCGCCGTGATCGCTCCGGCGCGGCCCGTCTCGATCTGGAAAGCCGAGTCGATATCGCCGTACCCCGGGGCAGTCACCGTAGCGAGGTGGCGGAGCGCGAGGGCAGCTTCATCCAGGGGCTGCAGGTAACGCGGGTGCAGTTTCGTAGTCGCACCTGGCAGCCGCTCAACGATCCCACGCCCATTGAGGTGGTGCATGAGGAGGGTGGCGCGCAATACGTGCTGACCATCATGTTCCGGCCGACGTCCCGAGGGTGAGCAGGGTCAAAAAGCCTTTTACCAGATGCAGCATGTTGCTATAACGGGGTGGTAGGCCGCGTCTGCGGCTTTGATGGAGCCCGCCTGCTCGCCGTGCTCACCCGATTCAAATCGCTAGCGATCGCCGTCCTGGTGGTCGGTATTGCCGGGCTGACCGCGGCTGCGGTCGTCAGTGCCATGGAGTTGAATCGCGAACGCGAGGCGCGTCAGCGGGCTGCCGAAGAACTCCTCTATCTGGCCGAGGATGTCCAGAACGAAGCCCATCTCGTTCTGAACATGCTCGAAGCCCTGCCCTTCGGTGACTGCAGTTTTGAATCCATTGTCGAATTGCGCCGTATCCAGTTTCGGGCGCGCCGGATTCGTGACATCGGCGTGTACGACAACGGACGTGCCGCGGTGGTGGCGGAGGGTGTGGAAACCGCTGAACAGGCGGCGCTGGTAAGCCAGCTGGGTATCCGCTTTGCGCAGGGCTACTACTATGCCAAGCCGGTGGACGTGGACACGTTTGCGGCGCTTCTCTCTGTGGGTTTCCTCCAGCCGGCGACAGCGAGTACCAATCCCGTCTGACGTCACCGATCCAACCCTGCTCGTTCGGGTCGGATGCCTATGGCCTTGTGGTTAGCTGGTCTGCGTGGAATTGCAGATGCTCGTCCATGAAGCTGGCGACAAAGAAGTAGGAATGGTCATAGCCTTCCCGGCGGCGCACTGAAACCTCGCTGCCAGAGGCCAGAGCGGCGCGTTCCAGTGCTTCGGGACGCAGTTGCTCGGCGAGAAAGCCGTCGGATGAGCCCACATCCACCAGGATCGGCCAGGGTGCCTTGTGCTCTGCAAGCAGCACGGCACTGTCATGGCGCTCCCACTCCCGACGATTCTTGCCCAGATAGGCAGAGAAGGCCTTCTCGCCCCAGGGACAGGCCGAAGGGTTGGCGATGGGTGCGAAGGCGGAGACGCTGGAATAACGCTCCGGATGCTTCAGGGCGAGACTGATGGCGCCGTGTCCGCCCATTGAATGACCGCTGATACCACTGCGCCCGCGCAGTCCCAACTCGCTACGAAGTTGCGCCGGCAGTTCCTCCACGATGTAGTCTTCCATCCGGTAGTGCCTGCTCCAGGGCTCCTCGGTGGCGTTCACATAGAATCCCGCACCCTGGCCCAGATCGTAGGCCTCGTCATTGGCCACTGTCTCGCCCCGGGGGCTGGTGTCCGGGGCAACCAGTACCAGGCCCAGAGCCGCCGCGGCGCGCTGTGCGCCGGCCTTCTGAACAAAGTTCTCGTCTGTGCAGGTGAGGCCGGATAGCCAGTACAGCAGTGGCGACTCGCTGCGCCATTTCGGCGGCAGGAAGACGGAGAACGTCATGTCGCAGTCCAGGCTTCGGGCCTTGTGGCGGTAGCGGCGCTGTTCGCCGTCGAATGCCCGGTGCTGATCGATCAATTCCATGGAGTTGCCGTTCCTCACTGGTTGAAAAGCACCACGGAGCGAATGCTCTTGCCCTCGTGCATCAGGTCGAACGCGGTGTTGATGTCTTCCAGCCCCATGGTGTGGGTCACGAAGTCGTCCATGGGTATCTCCCCTTTCATGTACTGCTCGACGTAGTTGGGAAGCTGGCTGCGGCCCTTCACGCCACCGAAGGCGCTGCCCCGCCAGACCCGGCCGGTGACCAGCTGGAAGGGACGGGTGCTGATCTCCTCGCCGGCACCGGCGACACCGATGATCACCGACTCACCCCAGCCCTTGTGGCAGCATTCCAGCGCGGCCCGCATCACCTTCACATTGCCGATGCACTCAAAGGAGTAGTCAACGCCGCCGTCTGTCAGTTCGACGATGACCTCCTGAATCGGATCGTCGTAATCCATGGGGTTGACGCAGTCGGTGGCCCCGAGGCGCCTGGCCATGTCGAACTTGGCCGGGTTGACGTCGATGCCAATGATGCGGCTGGCATTGGCCATGCGGGCGCCGATGATTGCCGACAGGCCGATGCCGCCCAGGCCGAAGATGGCGACGGTGGCGCCCGGCTCCACCTTGGCCGTGTTCATGACCGCGCCGATTCCGGTTGTCACACCGCAACCCAACAGGCAGACCTTGTCCAGCGGTGCCGCCTTGTCGATCACGGCAACGGCGATTTCCGGCAACACCGTGTACTCGCTGAAGGTGGACGTGCCCATGTAGTGATGCAGCATCTTGCCGTTGACGCTGAAACGGCTGGTGCCGTCCGGCATGAGCCCCTTGCCCTGAGTGCTGCGAATCGCCTGGCAGAGATTGGTCTTGCCCGAGCTGCAGAACTTGCACTGGCCACACTCCGGCGTATACAGCGGAATCACATGGTCGCCCACCTTGACCGAGGAAACACCGGGGCCGACTGCCTCCACGATGCCGCCGCCCTCATGGCCAAGAATGGCTGGGAAGTTTCCCTCCGGATCGGCGCCGGACCAGGTGTAGGCATCGGTGTGGCAGACGCCGGTAGCCACCAGCTTCACCAGTACCTCACCGGCGGCAGGCGGCGCGACGGTGACCTGTTCGATTTCCATGGGTTTGCCCGGTTCCCAGGCAACGGCGGCGCGACAGGTCAGCATGGTGGACTCCTCTTGATTGGTTGTTCTGGATGCCCCCATGTTACCCGGTCGCGACCGGATGAATAAAACCTGGTGTCCTTCAGCGCTTCGTTAACAGAAATGCCCTTGGTTGACACTAGTAAAGGTAGACGGCACCGGAGTGATGGTCTCCGTCCAGTCCGGCAGCGCGAGGGGCGCCGATAGCCAGGGTTTCACCGCTACTGCTGAGTGCGACGGTGCGGCCGTCGCCACCCCGTGGTCCGGCGCCGCCGAACCAGGCGCCGGCAGCCGTGTCCGGGGCCTTGATGTAGCGGGTTTCCCGCCAGCCCGTCGGTTCCAGTTGGAACACGTAGGCTGCGCCGGCCCAACGCATGGGGCTCTCCGCAGGCTCCGCGAACAGGCCCTGACGGTCACTGGAATCCCCCCAGGCCCCTACCGCAAGGGTGGTACCGTCGGCATTCATGGCCAGGGAGTCGCCAAACCGATCGCCGCGTCGGGCATTGGAACCCTTGATATAGGCATGCTGCGCCCACTGGCTTATCTCGCGATTGAATACGTAGACCGCGCCGGAGAACTCCGCGGAGCGATCGCGCTGGTCGCCGTCGACGCCACGGCTACCGCCGCTTTCACCAATGGCGCTGACGGCCATGGTATTGCCGTCGGCACTCAGGGCCACCGTTCGGCCAAACTGGTCGCCGGAGCGGCTGTTGGAGGCCTTGATAAAAGCCTGCTCGGTCCAGTTGTCTTCAGTTCGCACAAAGACATAGGCTGCCCCGGAATGGACTGCCGACACCACTGATCGTGTTGTCGGATTGATGCCACTGGCATTGCTGGATTCACCCAGGGCGCCCACGGCCAGGGTGTCGCCGTCCTCGCTGAGGGCGATGGCGCGACCGAAGAACGCGCCTGCCGCCGAATTCGAAGCGGTGACCACGCCCTGTTCCCGCCAGCCTTCCCGGTGCCTGGAGTAAAGATAGACGGCCCCGGCGTAGCGGGCGAGTCGGGTGGTCGGTCCGCGCCGGCCATCACGCTGAGTCGCCACTGTCTCGCCCACCGCGCCCACCGCGAGGGTTTCGCCGTCGCCGCTGAATGCCAGGGAGAACCCATACTGGGCTTCCGCCTGAAGCCGCGATGCCTTCAGTGCAGCGGTTTGTGACCATTCGCCGCCAGCCAGGGTATAGATCAGTACTGAACCGGAGCCTTGGGCCCCGGCATCCCCGCTGCCTGCGGAAAACGGCGCTCCCACCGCGAGTCGACGACCGTCGTTGCTCAAGGCGACGGAAAAACCGAACTCCTGCCAAGGTTCCGCGCTGGGGGACTTGATATAGGCCTGTTGGCGCCAGCCATCATCTTCGGTGCGGCCAAAGATGTACACAGCCCCTGAGAAGGCGGACGTGTCATTGGTCTTCGTCGTCTTGCCGGCCCGAGCCGGATTGATTCCACCCAGGCCACCGCTCTCGCCGTTGGCCCCAACCGCCAGCGTACGGCCATCGGCACTGAGACTCAGCGCAAAGCCGAAGTGACTGCCTGAGCGGGCGTTCGCGGCCTGCAGGTAGGCCACGCCGGCGTCCAGCGAGGCTTCGGCCAATGGGGCGCTTGCTTCTGCGTTTGCCGCGCCGGAGCCACCCAGAAGCAGTAAACCGGTCAGCCAGAGATGCGCGAGATTGCGTGGACGCAGTGGGAGGAATCTGTTCATGACGTGTCCTGTTGCAGTGCAGTATCGCCATCCTTACTTATAAGCCTGATCTGACTGGAGAGCCAGCGATCAGATCGACATTTCTTCCCCGTCCCTCCGTAAAACCAGGTGAATCCAGTATGACTGACGTCATAAACCCCGCCGATTGTCATGGCCGCGTCATCTCTGTCCGCCACCCTCCGCCTCCAGTATCTCTCACCAAATGATTGCTCAAGGAGGATTTGCAGACATGCGGACAGAGTCCCTACCCGGCACGCACACCGAGTCCCGTGAGCCCGTCTGTCAGCCGTCGACGGAAGAGGCGCAATTCGCAAAGGCGATAGAGGATGCCGCAGAGCAGAGGCGCTACGTTGACAGGCTGAAGAATCCGGGGCCGTTTTCCGGGGTCCGGGAAGCGCTCACCCGTGCGGTGCATACGATCACCAGTCCGGTACGGGACACCATTGACGGGCAGATCAAGGCACTCGGACGGGACGGCGATACCGCGACCTTCGAGATAGGCGGCGAGGTCAAGATTGGTGCCGGCAAGGGTTTCAAGAGCCAGTACCGCAACGAGGTCGTGGTGCTTCAGCATGGTGGGTCGCAGGCGGACACGGCCGACACCTGTGAGGCACCGCAGTATGAGGTGCGTTTCAACAAGCGCCTGCTCGGCGCCGTTTACAAGCAGGTCCCCAACGCATTGGTGACACCCAGCGGAGAACTGGGAGCGCGCTCAGTGGATCAGGTCAGCATGCGGTTCGACAACAAGGCTGACGTCGCGCGGGCGGTGCGGAGTATCGGTGACCTGGCGGCGGCGGAGAGCCTGCGGGATATCGGGCGCGCCGCAGGTCCGGGCATTGGCCTCATACCCAGTAACCCTATCCTCGACGAGCGCGGCAACTGGATGAGCGAGGGTGTCATTGCCACCGGCCTTGGTGGCCTGCTGGCGCCGCCCGACGCCGATATCGAGTTCCTGCAGGATCATGTGACCGGCTACGCCACGCGTCTCGATGCCCGTGGTCGGGCGGCGCTGGATCGCGCCCTCGGCCGACTCGGGCTCAATGCCCGCTGGGATACTTCTGGCGGGGTAGAGCGTCGTGTCGAGTACGGACAGGACGGCGAAGCGGGCCGTGTGATCTATTCATTGTTCGGTCTGACCGAGTTGACCTCCAAGCAGCGCTACATGCCGGACGGTACGCCACTGAACCTGCACAATCGCACGCAGCATGGCAACGCCGCCCTTCGGCTCGATCTCATCCGGGAGTTTGACCCCCAGCAGTCGGCTCCCACCGTTAATGGTCGGGCGTTGCCAGAGTTGGGTGATCGCCTTGCCGGCGAAGAGTTGGGCGGTCCGGATGCGGTCGAGTTGCGCATCGAGACGGCTCGCCAGGATGCTCTGGCCGCCAGTGGGTCGCACCCGGGTCAGGCCCGACAACGTATTCTTTTGCGCTCCGAGAATCCAGGCCGGGATATGCCGGGTGCGCTGTCGGGGTTTATTCGCGGTGATCTTCAGGACGCCGCTGCGTCCCTGTCCACCGGGGGGCGAGTGGAGGTTATAAATGAGCGCGTGCAGCGCTCCGGGTTCGAGGTTCAACCTGAGGCCAAGCTCGCCTTCCGCGGCGTCGGGGCAAAGGCCAACGTCATACTGCGAAGCACCAGCGATACAATCCAGAGCCGGGATGTCACCAGCTGGGATGGGGGTCGGTAGGAACTGCAGGCTCCGGTGACAGCGCACTTCCGGGTCGCAAGGCCTCGGCCGGATTGACCCCTGGGGTACACTCTCTGTGTGGCATCCACAGCAGAGGTCCCAGACAGTCCCCATGGACATGCGATTCCGCCCCATCGAAGACCGGATAGCCTGGATATTCTCCCAGGCGCAACAGTATGCCGACCAGATCGCGGCGGGGCGGTCAGGCGATGCCGGCGGCACTGTCGGAAGCACAGTGTTGGCCAGCCTCGAGTGCATGGATGGTCGTCTGCACCTGCCCAGTGCGACGGGCACCCTGCCGGACCGTTTTGTTTCGTTCCGCAATCTGGGCGGCATCTTTGATCTGGGCTGGCCGTACTTGTCGGAACTGCTTGCCGACCGCGTCGATGCCGCGGGTGCGCAAGGCCGCCGGGTGCTGCTGCTGCTGACCTATCACTTCTCCAGGGGGTCACGGTCTCGAGGCTGTGCCGGTTTTCATTGTGATCGCGCTGCCGCCATGCGGCATGCAGAAGGTCTCCGTAGGCAGGCCCTGTCAGCGTTCGGTCGCGCCGGTGAGCGGGTTTACCCGCTGGTTTGTGGCTTCGAAACCGATGAGGACGCACTGATTCTGCACGCTCCCGGTGGCGATTGCCTCGATCTGGCGGCTGTCGGTGCGGATGGCTTTGGGAGTTTGCAGGACAGCCTGCAGCGCCTGTTGCCGGACATGCCGCAGAGTATTCAACGGGACTTGCTTCCTTTGCTGTTCAATAACGTCGCTCACATCGCCGAGATCCGTCAGCAACAGCGCGACCTGGATCGAGAACACTGTGAGTGGATGATTGGCGTGGGGCGGGGCTTCGATTTTCTGCGCCTGCCCAATACCGCACTGCTCGTGGGGCCCTACGACCCAGATCTGTCCCATCCGATCAGCACGGCAGCGACGATTATCCGCAGCAACATGGAGCGTGGACGGATACCTGACGACGGCTTTTTTCTTCTGGCTTCCATGCCCGTGGGCGCTGGCGAGTTCGATGCCACCAGGGCAGCGCTGAAATCTGCTTTTCTAGCTGATTTCGCGGCCCGACTGGTGCGTGAGGAAGAGCCGTGGCTGGCCGAACGCATGCATCTGCGTTCGGCCATCTTTCATCCTGACAGCGGACGGCTCGAAATTCTTGACCAGCAGGATTCTCCTCGCCTGTCCGGACACGCATAGGCGAGTGTTGCCCAAAGCTTTGTTGACGAATTATTCCTCGGCTGTGCCAGCGGCGTTTGAATTCCTCCCAGCTCGCGGGGCAGATGTGCAGAGCGCGGTTGGCAGTCTCCGCGACCATATCAGTCAGAAAGTGGCCGCGGAGGATTCTTGCAGCCGCTGACACTAGACGCCGCCAAACAAACGCTGCAGGAAGGCGTCGGAGCTGTCCGGGCTCAGGCTCAGCTCGGGACCAAGGGCGGCAGCTCCGGTCTCGGGGTGCGTTGTAACGCCCGCGCGGCCCGTCAGGCCGCCATCGGTGGTGAGCTGCACTTCAGCGCCCACGATCGACTCGCCCGTGGTCAGGTTGGCGGCAGCGCCGGCATTCAGTGACGGCGTGACGGTTTGAATGCCGGGGGTCGCCAGGCCGGTTTCCGCAGCCTGGAATTCCGCATGGCCGGCGGCGCCCACCTTGGTGTTGTCCTCGGTCTCCCGGTAGATATGCGGCAGCTCGACCGGCTCACCGTTAATAGGGTTGGTGGCGGTGTGGGTGGTCTCCACCACGTTGCCGTCCTGCGGGGCGGATTCCACCCGCATCTCCAGGCTGAAATCGTCGGCGCCGCGGTTGAAATTGCCGTGCAGGCCCAAATTGAGCGCGCGCCCGGCGCTGTTGTGCTGCACACCTACGGAACCGGCCAGTTGCGAGAGTTCGGGCATGACATCCTCCTTGTCTGTGACACATTGGTAGCAGTGACGAGGGTTTCACGACGATTGTCTGCTGGCCATTCAACGGACGGTGTAGAACCCGGCGCCGTCGCGACCCACCAGGGCTATCCCTGCTGCTGCATGCGCCGGGCCTGCACGATCAGGCCGGCTACGGCGTCGAACGCCTTGCGCGGTACCGGTGCGCCCCGCTTGCACTCACGCATGAGCAGCGCCGTGGTCTCCGCATCCTCGATGATCGGCCGCTCGTGCCGTTCCGCCACCTGTTTCGCCTGCATGGCCCGCTTGCCGGACTCCCGCACCGTCACCATGGGGACGGGTGTGTCCTTCTCATCGAACTTGATCGCCAGCAGGGCGCGCCCGTCTGTCACCACGACAGTCGCGTCGATCATGCTTTGGCGAACATCCCCTTCGATCTGCTCACGCTGGCGGGACTTGCGCTCTTGCTTGACCTCCGGGTTGCCCTGCGTGTCCTTGAACTCCCGCTTGACCTCCTGTTTGCTCATCCGCTGCTCGCGCATGAATTCCGCCCGCTGAAAGGCGTAGTCAATGGCCGCGAGTATGATGAACAGGGGGATGACTGCGCCGATGACCTTGACCACGATCGTGCCGGCCACGCCGTAGGCGCATTCCAGCCCGCAGTGGTTGATGTAGAGCAGGTCCTGCAGATGGTCGCGAACGACCAGCACCGCCACCAGGGCGATGACGATGATCTTGAGGATCGCCTTCAGGGTCTCCAGCAGCTTGCGACGCGAGAAGATTTTCTTGGCGCCTTCCACCGGGTTGATCTTCTGCAGCTTGGGCTTGATCGGCTCCGCCGAGAAGATGACGCCAAACTGGGCAACGTTGGCCACGATGCCGACGGCGAGCGCAGTGACAATCACCGGCAGGCAGGCGGTGATTACGGTGCGCCAGGTTAGCTGCAGTGCGTCGCCCAGAGTCTCGTCCAATGGCGCATCAATGTTGTCCACCAACGCTCCGGCGAGCGCCAGCACCTGCTGTGCCATCCAGCCGGCAAGTGCGAGGGTGACCCCGAGTGTGATGATGAGGCTCGCGGCGGACACGATCTCCTTGCTTTTCGGGACCTGCCCCTGTTCCCGCGCCTTGCGCAGTTTGTGGGGTGTGGGCTTCTCCGTTTTCTGGCTCTTGTCCTCGCTCATCGCAGAATCTGCTGTAGCGGCGAAAACCAGTTCGGGTGAGTAATCCACTCCCGCGCGAACGCGCCCATCAGCGTGTCCGCGTAGACCACCAGCACGAACAGCACGATGCAGGCCTTGAACGGAAATGCCAGGAAGAACACATTGATTTCCGGCACGAACCGGTTGAGCACCCCCATCAGCAGGTCGATCAGCAACACCAGGATGATCATCGGTGCCGCCAGTACGGCAATCCAGTAGAAGACACTCTGAAACAGGGCTGCCACCAGGTCGGCGCCGCCGGCGGCGAAGCCGGGTCCGACGTGATGGACAGGCCAGATCAGGTAGCTCTCGTACAGCGCTGTCAGGAACAGATGCACACCTGCGGTGGTGAAGAAGAGCACCGTGAGGGCCTGAACGAACAACGTGCCGAGGGGCGAGACAGCATCCTGATACAAGGGTGTGAACATCGTCGCCGTCATGGAACCGCGCTGCACGTCCAGGAGTCGGCCCAGGCCCGCCGCCACCCAGAACGGAATCGCCGTGATGAATCCAAGCACCAGCCCGATCAGGATTTCCTTGGGTATCAGGAAAAGCAGCAGGGTGGGCTGCAGGGTCAGGCCGTCGAGGCGGAGGTAGGTCAACGGCATGACGATGAGCACCAGCGCGAAGCCGAGCAGCCCTCGAACGGTACCGGTCACGATCTGCGGCGATAGGAACGGCAGCACGGTCATGGCGACGAAGATCCGCGGCAGCGTGACGATGGCCGCATACAGCACCTGCTCGGGCGAAATATCGGCCCCAGCCATGGACTACACCTGTTCCATGAGCCGAAACATCTCCGCCGCGAAATTGGTGAGTTCCCTGGCCATCCAGGGGCCCACCATGATCAGCGTGACCGTTGTCGCCAGCATGCGCAGGGCGAACGAGATGGTCTGATCCTGGATCTGGGTGAGGCCCTGAAAAAGACCGACCAAAAGCCCCACCAATGCGCCGACACCAACCGCTGGCAGCGATAGCATCAGCACAAGCAGTGCCGTGCGACCCAGGTGATAGCCAATTTCAACGGATAGCATGAGCGCACTCCTATGAGTAGCTGAGAATCAGGCTCTGCAGCAGTCGGGTCCAGCCGTCCACCACCACGAACAACAGCAGCTTGAATGGGAGCGAAATGGTCAGCGGCGAGAGCATGATCATGCCCAGAGCAAGCAGAATGTTGGCTACGATCAGGTCGATGGCGATGAACGGCAGGTAAAGCAGGAACGCTACCTCGAAGGCGGCGGAGAGTTCGCTGGTGGTGAAGGCGGGGATCAGCACCATCAGATCGTCGGGTTGCACATCAACCCCGAGTTCGTCTCCCCAGAGCTTGCGAGCCGACGTCGCGAAAAACTCCTTGTGCTGGTCGCGGGCGTTGCGCTCCAGGAAACCGCGTATCGCCTCCAGACTGTCGCCGATCGCCTCCTGTGTCTCGGTGTTCGTTATGTCGCCCAGGTCAACCTCGGGCTCGCTGAGTCGCTGGGCGATATCCCAGCCCACCGGCGCCATGATGTACATGGACAGGATCAGCGCGAGACTGTTGATCGCCAGGTTCGACGGCACGTCCTGCAGGCCGAGCGCGTTGCGCAGCAGCATGATCACCACCGAGATCTTGAGAAACGAGGTGATGATGACCGCGAGGATGGGTCCCAGGCCGAGTACCACGGCCATGGCGATGAAGCTGCCCGTGCCGGGCAGCTGGTCCAGCAGGTTAGTGACCGTCTCGGCGACTTCCATCGAACAGCTCCAGCAGGCGGATACCCAGTTCATCGCCAATCGCGACAAGTTCGCCGCGACCAATCAGCGCGCCGTTGGCGCGAATGGAAATGCGTTGTGTGCCGGAGTCGTGTACGCGGAACACATAACCTGGCTGCAATTGCTGCAGGGTTGCCAGCGTGGTGTTGATGCGGCCGACATCGAAGCGCAGCTCGATCTCTACATCCTCGGGGCGGAACGTGTCCGCCTGATCTGCCTCGGTGGTGGGTCCCTCGGGTGCCTGACTCATATTCAGGGTCTCCATTTGAACGTTGGAATTGCGGCGGGCGCTGGCGGTGCCGATGCGCCGCCGCCCCATGTGCACCGTGAAGTTGCCTGATTCCTTGCTGATTCCCGGTCTGACTACGTCACCCGTGCGCAATGAGCGCAGTTCGTCGGCGGTCACTGCCATTGGTACAAGTCCGGTCCACAGCACCAAGGGCAGATCGCGGAAGTGGTGACGCGTCATCCTGGGAAGTGCCCCGATCAATCGTTCGAGCATCCCGATGCCGGCCGGCGTCGTCCGGATGGCAAGCGCCCCCAGGTTCTCGCCCACCTCGTCCCGCAGGGTTACTTGCAGGGGGCCGGGATCCTGTGGCCAGCGGTGGATCGTGACGTCACGCAGGGTGAAGCCGTGCCCCGTGGCTTTCTCGAGGCAATCCAGTACCGTGTCCAGGGCGGCCAGCAGTGCGCCCGTGCGCAGGGCCGGGCTCAGACTCGCAAACACATCCGGGGTAACGCACTGCGGATCGAGTGCGTGGAGCGCACGTCGGGTAAAGAGGATCTCGGCGGCGCCTCCGTCGCCAACCAGTGTCGCAGAGCCGTGCCACACATCGTCGTCGCCAACGGGGTGCGGCTCGAACGCGAGGCGCAGATTACGCCCCAGGACGCCCGTCTGGATGGGCAGGCGCAGGGCAAGTATCGAGGCCAGGCGCGCTTGCATCGGTAGCCAGTCGTCGATGCGGTCCAGAATGGCCAATCGTTCTGCCAATCCGATCCATGAGAAACCGGTTTCAATGTCCATTGAGCAAACTTCCATTAATGAAATTCCAGTCGGCTGAGACCAGTTTTTGGAAGCGCTATTGTCAGGTCAAGAGGGCTTAACGAATGGCATATGCCTTTCGTATTCCAATTTCAAATTTCTGAATTCGGCTATTTCCAATTAAGGTATGAATTGAGGTTCAATTCATGCTCGGGCATAGCCACGGCAGGGGATGAAGGGCCTTGACTTTGAATGCGGGGGCGCACCAACTTGTTATGTAGTACTATGCTTATTACTTATGAGGTAATGACACAGGCTGGACGCTGGCAGAAGCTGAGGCTCCATACCACAAGACGGCGCTGGGCCAGGCTCGCAACGGCTCCAGGCCCGCAGTTCTGACTGACTCGATCGAAACAATAGGGTGGGGATCCGGAAGCACTACGCCGCCAATGGCTCGGACCAAAACGGAGGGAATCATGTCAAGGAGACACGACGGGCAAAGGGCACTTGTCGTAGGTTTCCAGGATCAGTTGGCCGCCGGGGCCGCTGATCTCCTGCCATCAGGCGTCCCCAGTGGAACGGTCGTTGAACTGGAGTCCATGGACGACGCCATGGCTATCCTTGATGCGCACCCCGACATTCGCCTGCTCATTGCATGTCTGCAATCCACGCAGTTGCGGGACCTCTACCATGTTCAGGTGCTGCGTGAGCAGTATGACCATGTGACCGTGGTGGTGCTGTTCGACGTCAGCAGCGACGTCGATACGGCGCAACGCACCGTACTCGGATTGCTGTCGGAGTTCGTGCAGGAGCAGGCTGGCGATGCCGCCGGGGAGGCTTTGCAACAGTCGGCTGCGTCGAGGGGTTGGCCAACCATCGAGCCCGAGCCGCCCGAGGCCCATGGCTATCGACTCACGCCAAGGCAACTGGATGTGCTGTTCCTGGTGCGGGAAGGCAAGTCCAACAAGGAAATTGCGCGCCGTCTTGATCTCTCCGAGGGCACAGTCAAAATCCACTGCATGTCTATTTTTCGTGTTCTGGGTGTCGCCAATCGGACACAGGCTGCAATTCTGGCGGAGAAGTTTGCCCTCGAGCCTCCGGAAACCGTTCCAACCGTTCCGAAATACGTCGACCTTCGACGCCACGTCGGCTGAATTACGTGTGATATTGACTTGAACTCCTCTCCTCGGAGTCAGCGCTACTTTGTGGCGCTTTTTTTTTGCAATTAATCCTTCCGTTCTAAGAAATAACCCGCCTCATCCGAATGGATTAGACATCCGTTGTATTTTCCTGGCGACGGTTGCTGATTAGTCTGCAACTACGGTCGAAAACACGAAACAACCGCTGATTTCGGCACTGCCGCCAGCGACGTGTCACCAGGAGGATACGATGAAGCGCGCTACCGGGTACCTGATGGGGCTGACCTTCGGAATCGTGGCCGGCACAGCCCAGGCTGATCCAGCCTGGTCCGATCGAGACTATTCGCTGTACCTGTCCGATCAACCCGTGAATGAAGTGATCCGCGATCTCGCGACGCGCGAGGGCATCCCTGTGTCGGTGGACCCTGCGGCGACCGACACGGTCAACGCCCGATTTCAGCAGATGCGCGCCGTGGACGTCTTCGAAACACTGGTCGAGGCCTACAACCTGCAATGGCACTTCGATGGCCATGTGCTCTATGTGGAGCCGGTGGAGAGCGCAGTGACGCGGACGATCGAGCTGAACTCCGTTCCCGTCAGTGCGTTTCGGGCAAAACTCGAGCAGATGGGCGTGTTCGATGAGCGATTTCACTGGGGTGCCATGGAAGGGGCCGGCGTTGTCGTGGTGAGTGGGCCGGAGCGTTACGTGGAACGGATCAGCGAACTCGCCCAGGTTGTCGATGGCCGCGGTCAGAAATTCGACAGTGTCTATCAGTGGGTGGACGAACACGGCCAGACCCACATCAGTTCGTTCACGCCCCCGGCCTCGGTGGAAGCCAATGTGGTGCAGGTGCCGAGACACGGAGTCAGTGAGGCGAACGGAGCCGGCGACGAAATGATTCGCGGTAGCGCCCAGTCCCACGAGGCGTCGCAGATCAGCGTTGATCTGCCGCAGGGCCGTGAAGTCCGATAGCGCTTGGCTGCAGGATTCATCAGGAGAGTGGCATGACCGATAGCTCGCGATCCCAACTGCGCCTTCATGTTGCCCAGGGCATGCATCAGGGTGCGCTTGTTCCGCTCGACGATGGAGAGCACCTGATCGGTAGCGCCACGGAGTGCGATGTCGTGCTCATGGATAGCGGTATTGCGCCGAGGCACGCAAAACTTCGCGTAGCCGGTTCGGTGATCACTGCTACCGCCCTGGAGGGGCCGGTTCGGTCCAATGGTGATTACCTGTCCGATGCCGAGTTGTCTGATCCCCTCGGTGTCGGTGATCAGCTGGATGTGGGCACGGTGTCGCTGCGTCTCGTTGCAGCGGTCGACTCTCCGGCCGATGGCGGATCACCTCCGCCCACCGCGGCACCCAACCTGCTCCCTGGAGTGCTGGCTGCCCGCTTTCCGGCGCTGCAGCGACTCGATCGGGAAATCGGGCAACGCCTGGGGGTGCTATGGAGCGGCTCTGCGGTGGGGGGCGTTGCTGATTCGGAGCCCTCATCGGCGCGCTACATCGGGTCGGCGATCATGTTCAGTGCCGGCGTGGCCATCGTGCTGGGGTGGTCCGTTTTCCTCTTCACAAGCATGTCTGCCGGCGCCGCAGATTCCGACAGCCTTGATCGCGACTACAGCCGTGCCGTTACCTGGCTTGATGAGCATGGTCTGGACTCCCTTGAGGTGCAGCGGGAAGACGGTGTGCTGCATGTGTCGGGTCTCATCGCCGATGGCGACGCTTACCAGTCGCTGCGCCGGTTCGCCAGTTCCCTCGAGACGGCGACCCGGTTGCGGGTGACGAATGCCGACGACATCGCCGGTCGGGCAGAGACACTGCTGGAACGTCTGGGTGCGCCCGCCCTTCAAGTCACGCCCCTCGACGGCCGGCGTTTTGAGGTGAGTGGCTTCGCCGGCTCTGCAGCGGACCTGGAACGTTATCTCACCGTCCTGAAGCGCGATCTCCCGGCGGTGCGTGAGGTGCGGGAAGGGCGCATCGTGACCATGGAACAGCTTCGCGAGGATCTGGAGAGTGCGCTGGATGAAGCTGGCCTTGCCAGCGACATTGCGCTGGAGGTCACGGATAGCGCTTCACTGCAGGCCGTGGGAATCGTTGGCGACGGCGCACTGCAGCAGTGGCGATCCATTGCCGCATCGTTCGAAAGTAAGAAACCCGACGGCGTCTCGCTGACCTCTCGCGTGCGATCCAGCCGCGATGTGCTTGGCCTGGATATCCGCACCGTCAGTCATGGCCCCATTCCTTACATTCTCGGTGCGGACGGGCGCCGCTTCATGGAAGGCAGCGATCTTCCCGGCGGCTACGTGATCCGCAGCATTGGCGAAGATGCAGTGGTGGTCGCCAAGCAGGGGCATGAGTTCGTCTACGAGTATGGCAACTGACGGCCGCGTGCTACGCGTGGCCCGGTATGAGAGGGAGCGATCATGAGCGACATGGGCTTTTCGGGAACCGGCGATCTGCAGGAAATGGCGGCGCGTGTGCGCAGCGACGAAAACGGGGCTGTTACCAGCGAGATGCTGGCGGAAATCGACCGATACTGCGATCAGCTGGAAGAACAGATGGATCGCGAGACCGATCTGGTTCGCGGTCGCACGCTCAAGGCGACACTCGACGCGCTGACCGCGGCGCGCGACCTGATGCCCATTATCTGGTCGCGGATCCACGGTCGTGAGTTTCCGGGAGAGCGCGTCGCCTGATTTCGAGTTGTTCGCGGGGAAAAGCGCCGATCGCAGAACGTTTGTGCGGCCGGCATTTCGGATCTCTGCCTGCGTCTCCCGCGGACGAGCATTGGGGCAGAGACAGCGAGAGGGGCATGTGCCCCGGACCACTGGGAAATAGGAGGACTATCCAATGGATCTGTTCGGAGCAGTAACTGGTGCGGCGTCTGGCCTCGGTGGCAGTCAGGGTCAGATGTTCGATTGGCTGGAGAACCACACCTCCAACTCGATCGCCGAGACCGTCGCCCACAAGGCCAAGATGTCGGAGATCCAGAACCAGGGTGAAGCTGCCCTGGCTGCGATCAACGTCTTGGAAAACATTACGAGTGCGGCCTTCCAGTCTGCGTCGCAGTCGTCCCAGGGCTTCCAGCAGGTGGCCTGATCACGTTGAAGTGGTCGACATCCCGGCTGGTCACGTGGGTGGCCAGCCGGGCTTTCTCCGCATGGAACAGGAGGAGCGCATGGAGATTCAGGCTACTGGCGGGATGCAACTGCCTACCATCGAGGGCGGGACGGCCGGGCAGTCGGCGCAGGCGCCGGGCGCCGGAGACGTCACCAAGCCCAGCGATGCCGATGCGGCGCGGTTTCGCCTGGTCCTGAGCGAGGTCGAGCAACTGGAGGCACCGGCCCGGCCAGATGTCGCCGATCGTGTCTTCGCTGCGCTCAGTGACCTGGAGACGCGACGCTCTTCCACAGTGGATCGTGTCACGGATTTCAGCCCACTGGCCGAGATGACTGAGCGGAGCGGTCATTCGCTGCAGTCCCTGGCCGACTGGCGGCCGAGTCAGCAACACGGCCCGGTGGAGCGCGTTCAGGATTTCAGTGAGCACGCCCTTGCAACGTATGCGTCGATGATGGAGTCGGCCATCGCGACCAGGGGTGAACTCGCGGCCAACCAGCTTGAGGCGATGGCAGCCATCACCAACTCGAGCATCACGCGAAACGTTGCCTTCAAGGCGACTGACTCGGTGGCCAAGATCATCCGCGGTCAGTAATTGCAGGCACTGGGCGAGCGCATATGTCTGGATTCAACCGTCTGTTCATCTCCGTTCTGTTGCTGCTGATGCTCACGGCCTGTCAGGAAGTGGCCTACAAGGATCTGGACGAGCGACAGGTCAATGAAATGATCGCCGTGCTGGACGGCCACGGTATCGCAGCTTCCAAGCGCTCCGGTGGCGATGATGGCTATGAGCTCTCCGTGGAGCGTGGAGAGTTCGCCAATGCCGTCCGGGTGCTGCGTGAGCAGGGCTATCCCAGGGAGCGCTTTGCCGACGTCGGGCAGGTGTTCGAGAAAAGCGGGTTGTTGTCATCTCCGATGGAAGAGCGTGCCCGGTACGTGTACGCCCTGTCCCAGAGTGTGGCGGAGACAATTTCCCGTATCGATGGCGTTATCACCGCTCGCGTGCATTTGGTCATGCCGGATAACAATCCCTTCGCCGAGGACGCCAGGCCCTCATCGGCTGCCGTGTTGATCAAGTACCACCCGGATGTCGACATGCAGGCGGTTCGCTCGGACATCCAGCTCCTCGTCCAGAAGAGTATCGAGGGCCTGTCCTATGAGGGGATCACCATGGTGCTGTTGCCCGCCCAGGAGCTGGCGACTACCAGGACTGAGGCAGCGCCCGTCGCGGCTGCATCGGTTGGCGGACCGATGTGGTTATCCCTGATGAGCGTCGTTGCCATCGTCGGGGGTGGTGCTTTCTATTGGCTCGGTCAGCGACTCAGACGCGGATCGATGTCGGCAACAACGGCCCTGGCGACGCAGGAGGCGGCCCATGAAGAACAGCATGGCCATCGCGCGGCCTGATGCTGATCAGGTCTGCAATACCTGTCAGTTCAATTTCCGTCCTGCCGAGTACATCGACCGGAGTTGGTTCGAGACCCTGGGGCTCGGGCCACTCATGGCCCGGATGCAGCGCAGCCAGCGGGCACGCCCCTGGCTGTCGCGCCAGTTGATCAGGCAGTTCGGTCTCGCCGGCGCAACCCTCTGGAACGAAGCGGACGACCCGCTCAGGATCGGATTGCTTCCCTCCACTGGACTGCGTGAGTTGGTGCTCAAGCTCGGTATTGTGCCCTGTGCCCATGCCCTGCCGGCGCTGGTGGATGGCCCATCTGTACGGGTGCTGGCGCAGGGGCTGGGGCAGCAGGTGCATGCCTTCGGTTTGCGTGAGGGGCGGGCCATTGCCGTCGAGTTGTGTGTCGCCGAAGCGTCTGCCGATTCTGCCGACGCTGTTGTCAGGCAGGCGCCGATCAATGGCATGACCTTGCTGCGGTCGGCATGCGCCGATATGCCACAGGCGATCTACCACCGAATTCTGCTCAAGCTGCCACGAGACTGGAGCGAGGGACTGCTATTCCGGCGGAGCAGCCTCGATGCCCGGCGTGCCCGGCGAATGACGCAACTGATCCTGCGAAGTGGAGACGATCATGACCGCAATGTCGGTGAGGGAAACGCTCAAGCTGACGCCTGAGCCCGGACAGCGCATCGTTCGGCGAGAGGAGTACGCCCAATGGGTCGAGGCGGACGCCATGCGCGCCGAGGTCGGCCAGCTGGTTCAGCGGGTGCGCCAGCGGATCAGCCGGGAATACGAGCGTACCCGTGCGTCCGCCGTGCGGCGGGGCACCCGCAAGGGCGAGCGTGAGGCCGCAAAGCGCATGCTCGGCTACAGCGAGACCGCCATACGCCAGCTCTACGAACTGGAACAGTCGGTAAAGGCCCTGGTGGCCGAGGCGGTACGAACCCTGACCTCGGAGATGCCCGCGGAGTCGCGTCTCGCGGAAGTGGTGAGTGCCCTGATCCACGAGTTGGCGGAGGATCAGCGCGTCACGCTTCATGCGCATCCAGACAATCGCGCTGCAATTGTCCGCCTGACCGAGGATCGGGAAGAAGTCCGGTTTCGTCCGGACAAGAGCCTGGGCCCCAACCAGGTTCGCCTGGAGGGTCCGCTGGGTGTTGCCGAGTGCGACCTTGACGCCTGGATAGAGGCTATAGCCGGTGCGTCTCCCTGAATGCTGCACAGCCGCTCTGTTGCGGCTGGACAGCGGTCACCGCCCGTCATCGGATGACGGGTCAGCATGAGTAGAAAACTGGAGGTAGACAATGAGTGATATCAACTTCATGCCCCTGGCGCAGGCCGCTCTGAGCGGTGTCGCCGCCAACCTCAGCGCCCAGGCACGCGCAGGTGGCGGATTCCCCGGCGTGGCGATGCAGCCACAGGCTGATCCCATACTGGACGTCAGCAACAGCTCGAAGGGCAACCTGAGTATTGCCAACGACAAGGGCGATAGTGTGCTGGACGTGGGTTTCCGCAGCGCGACCGTGCATCTCGACGATGGCTCGAAACTGCACATCACTCGCGACATGGATGTGTTGCACGAGAGTCCGGATGGTCATGTCTCCCGCAACGGCGACAACATTGCCGATGGTTCGACCCTGGCGTTCACGTCTGGTGGCCAGGATTACGAGATCTCCGCCAAGGCAACCGATGACCTCCGGCCCTGGATGGAGGGGCTGCAACTCAATCGGCTCGACGACTGCGGCAAGGCGGTGGAGACGCTGGACGTGAAAACCCGTGACTGGGGACACCATGCAAGTGCCGAGAAGCCCGCCGAAGCGTGCGGGAGTCAGGCTGCCGACGCCGGTTACGAAATCCTGCCCGCCGCCGACAACGATCAATCCGATCCGGCGGATGTGGACTACGACACCATGATGCAGCTCGGCATGGCGACTGCACTGCTCGGCATGGCGGGCCAGTTGCTGGAGCAGGCCATGGATGGCGTTGAGGCCGGGAACTGCGGCATCAGCAGTTGCTTCGACTGGCTGTCCGGTGACAGCCAGGGTGTTGACCAGAACATGCTCTCCCTGATGGCCATGATGGCGCTCCTGCCACAGATGATGAACTTCCAGGGGGTTAACGCCAACAGCTGATCTCCGGTTCCACATGCGCGCACGACGTTGTCAGGCGTTGTGCGCGTTCATGCCTGCCGCCACCGTCTCTGCCATTCGCACTAAACCTTACGCTCTATACCCTTCCCCCGCCTGCCGGCCTAGGCTCGTGAACTGTGTGTTGGAGGTCACGTAGGGGGCAGCTCATGCAGGATTCAGCGGCCATGGACGAAACGGATCATGCGGTTGTCTGGGACCGTCGGGGTGACACGATCGTTGTCGAGTGCCGCACCCTTCGAACCCATGAGCAGGCCGTTGCCCTGGGCGGCCTGCTTGGGCAACGGTTGTCGGAGTCGGCAGGAGAGATCGTCATCGATCTTCGCAAACCGGAGGTCATCTGCGCCGCCGGCCTGAGTGTGCTTCTTCAGTTCGGCACGGTGCGAACAACAACGCCGCGGTTCCTCGTGATGGAGCCCGGAAGCCTTGTCTGCAGACAGTTGCGCATGACTGGTATCGATCAGCACCTGCCTTGCCGGGGCGTTGGTCAGAAGAACGACATCACTGATGTGGGGCGTGGCCATGTCGCTTGATCGTGTCGAACCCCTGGTGCAGTCGGCGTTAAAGCGCAACGACGCCGTGCTGGCTCTCCTGCTCGTGCTCACCGTGAGCATGATCATCCTGCCCATGCCCACCACGTTGGTGGACACCCTGATCGCGCTGAATCTGGCCGTGTCCGCGGTGCTGATCATGGTGGCGATCTACATTCCCTCACCACTGGCGTTCTCGTCGTTCCCGGCGGTGCTGCTGCTGACAACACTGTTCCGGTTGGCTCTGTCCATTACCACGACCCGGCTTATTCTCCTGCAGGCCGATGCCGGTCAGGTGGTGGATACCTTTGGCAATTTCGTCGTGGGCGGCAACGTCATCGTGGGGCTGGTGATCTTTCTGATCATCACCGTGGTGCAGTTCATCGTGGTCACCAAGGGCGCGGAACGGGTGGCCGAGGTCAGCGCCCGATTCTCCCTTGACGCCCTGCCGGGCAAGCAGATGAGCATCGATGGTGACATGCGGGCCGGAGTCATCGATCTGGATCAGGCTCGCCAGCGACGCAAGCGCCTGGAAAAGGAGAGCCAGCTCTACGGCTCCCTGGATGGCGCCATGAAGTTCGTCAAGGGTGATGCCATCGCCGGGATCTTCATTACCCTCATCAACATCATCGGCGGGATCAGCGTGGGCGCCCTGCAGCATGGCCTCAGCACTGGCGAGGCGGTGCAGGTGTATACCGTGCTGACCGTCGGTGACGGACTGGTGGCACAGATTCCGGCCCTGCTTATCGCCATGACCGCCGGCATTATCGTTACCCGGGTCGCCACCAGCGACAGTACGAACCTGGGCGAAGACATCGGTCGTCAGATCTTTGCTCAGCCCATGGCGCTGATGATCGCCTCGGGCCTGCTGTTCGGTTTTAGTCTCGTGCCCGGTTTTCCCACACTGGTCTTTGTGACCCTGGGGGCCCTGCTGGGTCTGGTTGGCCTGGTCCTGCATCGGGTTGCCCGACGGGATCGCGATGATGAAGGTGCCTTCCTTGATGCATTGAGCGCCAGGGCCGGGCAGGCCGATGACCCGGACGAGAAGTCGCCGCGGGAGCTGCCCCGGGCCTCGGCATTGCTCGTGACGCTGGACGCGAATCTCCAGGCGCGGCTTGACCATGCTGCGTTGAACGATGCCTTTGCCGGTATGCGACGCCGCCTGTACATGGAAATGGGGGTGCCCGGCGCAGGCGCGCAGCTGCGCTACGTGGACGGTCTCGGCGAGTACCAGTACACCATCAGCGTGCATGAGGTGCCCGTCGGGCGTGGTGAATTGCGGCCTGGTTGCCTGATGGTCGCTCGCCCGCCATCCGCCATCCGTGCACTGGGGATCGAACCGGTCGAGCAGCAAACGCCGAACCAGGAGTACTGCTGGGTCCGGGAGACCGACCGTGCCCTGCTGATCGAGAAGGATCAGCCTTACCTGACGCATTCCCAGGTGCTGGCCCGGCATCTGTCGGTCATTCTGGAGGTTCATGCCAGCGAACTCATGGGCATTCAGGAGGCCAAGAAGCTGCTGGACGGGATGATCCCGGACGCAGTGGAGCTATCCAAGGAGGCCGCGGCCACCATTCCGTTGCCGATTCTTGCCGAGACGCTCAAGCGCCTGCTGGCGGAACAGGTGCCGATCCGCAATCTCGCCATCATTCTCGAGACCATGCTCAAGTTCATCCAGGAATCGAAGGAACCCTCGTTCCTCTCCGAGCATTGCCGTCGTGCGCTCAAGCGTCAGATCAGCCATCGATTCTCCCAGGACGGCATCCTGATGGCCGTAATGCTGGCCCCTGACGCCGAGGATGTGGCGCGTCGGCTGCATTCGGGAGAGGTCACCGCAGCCCAGAGGCAGGCACTGATGAGCAATCTCGAGCAGGCGGTCAAGGCGGCCTCTCGGGAACGGGGCAAGGTGGTCATCCTGGTGTCTGGCGAGTTTCGTCAGCCGTTGCGCGAGGCAGTGCGCCGCGACCTGCCTCGCACGCCGGTGTTGTCATTCGAGGATCTGAGTGACGAGGTACAGATTCGTCCGCTGGAACGCGTGGGGCTCACACCCCGCGTCGAAGCCACGGAGTCTGATTCGGGAGGTGGTGGCCAGTGAACGCCGGCAATCTCTACCAGCCCGTGCTCGATTCCGTCAGGCAGCGCCTGGCGGAGCATGATCCGGTGACGCGTTATGGACGGCTACTTGAAGTCACGGGCAACGCCTTGCATGCCCGGGTTCCAAGGGTCGGGATCGGGGAAATCTGCGAACTGCGCCCGAGGCACGGTCGGCAGGCCTTGATACAGGCTGAAGTCATTGGTTTCGGAAGAGATCGAGCCATTCTCAGCCCACTGGACCCGATTGACGGGCTGTCGCCGGACACGGAAGTGCTGCCGCTACGACGGACCCACCAGGTTGCCATGGGGGACGAACTGCTGGGCCAGGTGCTGGATGGCCTTGGTCGGCCGCTGGACGGCTCCCGGAGTAGCCAGCCAGGCACACTGCGTTCCGTGATGGCGGATCCGCCGGACCCGCTGCAACGTCCACCTATCGACACGGTGTTTTCCACCGGAGTGCGGGCCATCGACGGGTTTACCACCCTGGGCGTGGGGCAGCGGGTCGGTGTCTTTGCGGCCGCCGGCGTGGGCAAGAGCTCTCTGCTGGGCATGCTGGCGCGGAACGCCGAGGTAGACGTCAACGTGGTTGCCCTGATTGGCGAACGTGGCCGTGAGGTGCGCGACTTTGTCGAGCGCAGCCTGCCGCCTGCGGTTCGCCAGCGCACGGTACTGGTGGTGGCGACCTCGGATCGCCCGGCACTGCAGCGCGTGCGAGCCGCTCATGTCGCAACCGCCATTGCCGAGTACTTCCGGGACCAGGGGCGGCACGTGATGTTGCTCATGGATTCCGTCACCCGCTTTGCCAGGGCGTTGCGCGAGATCGGTTTGGCTGCGGGGGAGCCACCGACGCGGCGCGGTTTCCCTGCGTCGGTGTTCGCCGAACTGCCACGCCTGGTGGAGCGCACCGGGGTAACCGGCGAGGGTGCCATCACCGCGCTTTACACGGTGCTTGTAGAGGGCGACGACATGACCGAGCCCGTGGCTGACGAGGTCCGCTCGCTGATTGACGGCCATCTGGTTCTCAGCCGGGAACTCGCCAGTGCCAACCACTATCCGGCAATCGACATCCTCGAGAGCCGTAGCCGGCTGATGGAGTCCGTGGCCGATCAGACCCATCTGGACGATGCCGGGAGGCTTCGCCGCCTGCTTGCCAGACACAAGGAGGTCGAATTGCTGCTGCGCATGGGCGAGTACCGCAAGGGTGCCGATGAGGACGTTGACCAGGCCGTTGCCATCCATGAGCCCCTGACCCGGTTGTTGCGACAGGATTCCGCAGAGAAAGTCGGTCTCGCCCACACCGTCGCCAGCCTGCGTGCGCTGCTCGACCATGGATGAGGCGGTACTCCGCCAGATGCGCTCGATCCGCGCCTTGCGCGAGAGCCAGGCCCGCGTGGCCCGACAGCTGGCCGGGCGACGTCATGCGGCGTGCCAATCCACCTACCGGCAACTGCGTGGACAACTCGAAGCGGTACTTGAGGAGCGACAAGGACTGGAACAATGGGTGGCACAGAGCACTATGCGCTCTGCGGCTGAATTGCAGCTCGAGAGCCAGCAGCGGGCAAGACTGAGCGCCCGGGAGGCTGCGGTCAGACAGGCGCTTGGCAAGGCCAGGGCAGCGCTGAAGTCAGCCGAGCGCGAGCTCCAGACTGCTGATCGTCTCAGTCGTAATGCGCTGCGTCGGCGGGAGAAAGTCGACGAAATGCATGACCAGGCCCGGCAGGATCAGGAGCGGTACCGGGCAGCAGCAGAAGAAAAGGAAATCGCCGAGGATTGCGAGAGTTCCTGCCGTCGTCCGGGGTCTACATGAGGCGCTCATTCGGCAGCCAGGCTTAAGACTTCGGCGCTATTTTACCCGTCAATTTGCATTGCTATCGTCCAGTTGTGAGACGAGGTAAATCCACGGGGTGGACAACCTGTCGTGCCGTGTCACCGCTGGCTGGCGGCGCTCGCGCTCACAGGTTGTCCCTGACGCGAACACGCGTTACCAGGACGGAGGCAGTCAGTGATCCATGTGCGATTGAAAAGCGAACTCGTTGCCCGGCCATTGGTGTGGTGCGATGGCGGGCTGGAGCTTCGCCTGAAGGGTTTGCGGGTACTCACCGATGGTGATACCGCACTGGACGGCCTCGTGAATTCCATTGATGCGCTGCTGTTGCGGGTGCGGGTCGGCGATGTCTTCGATGTGGATGGGCGGCTTGAGGCCCCCGGCGTGATCTACGCCCATTCCGTCATGGTGAGGCCGACGCGAGCGTCGGAGGCAGTGGACTGGAAGCGGCGTATCGGCATGGTGCCCGTCGCCTGATGTCCTCAACCTTGCGGGCTATGCCTTTCGGCTAGTGCGTGAGGACGATTGTCCAGCGCCGGTTTTGGCGGCGAGCATATTCCGCAGAGTCGACAACGACTCGGTATCTGAGAGTCTGCGGGAGGAGCGATGATGAGTGTACAGGAACAGACTGTGCGGCGGGAGCAGGCCCTGGAAGGCAGAGACGTTGCAGATGTGCAGGCTGAATGGGCTGCCTGGCAGGCGTCGCAAGCCGCTATGCCCGAGATCGGTGGCCGCCGGCCGCGCATACTGGGGGCGGCGACCATGGCGGTGCGTCGTGAGCAGGCCCTGCGCAACAATCTGGTTGATGCCCCCGGCAGGCGTGACCGGTTGAGCGCGGTGATTCGGCTCACCGCCAGGGCGCAAGCGCGTCGTTATGTCTATCTGGATGAATGGTCGATTCCCCAGGTGCGCTCATGCATCGGCATGTTGATCGAGGACGGGGCGGCCACGGTTAGCGGGATACGCTCGGACTTGATCGCCTGTGGCCTCGATCCCGACCTCTGTGACTGGCTGATGCCGACGGCTCCGCATGATTCGCCTGGACGCGCAGTGGCCAAGTATGTACTTTCCATTGCAGCACGTTTCCGCTATCGGCCGCTGCAGCGGTGGGCTGCGTTTGGTGCGGTTTTCCGGTCGCACTAGAACATGGGGATAATCAGCAGGGTGTGACGACTTCAGCGCTTCCTGAAGCCCATGTTTGAATGGATATTCGTTCGCGAATTGCTTTCCAAATGCCGACGATGTAGCGATTTTGTAGTGAAGCGTCTAGGCTGAAAAGGGTGCGTATGGATTGCCGTTGAGTGGACGCAACCGTGATCAGGGTACAAGTCAAGGGTGAATGCCAAGCCAGGCCGAGGAGTCTCGGTGAGCATCAGATCGAACTGCGGCTCAAGGGGCTCCGGGTGTTAGCGGATTCGAAAACCATTCTGCTCGGCGATGTCAGTGGCCTGTCCGACATTCCTGCGCGAGTCCAGGCAGGGGACGCCGTGGAGGTTGTCGGCCATCTGTCCGCGCCCGGCGAGATTGTTGCTCTCAATATCCGTTTTTTGCTGGTAGGCCAGGTGCGTGACCGCGACCTTTGCGGGTGCGGCGGTCGATCCAGCTGACCCCCGTCGATCATTGACCCCTTGAATTTTCGGGGGTCGACCTTTCCGTATACCCAGGTAATATCTGTGCCTTGAAGGCGACGCGCCGCTGCCGGCGTGGAACGCCGCCTACAAGGAGAACCCGATGAAACTGGCAATAAAAGCCCTGTGCGCGCTTGCCGCGGTGGCCGCAATGAGTGGGGCGCAGGTCGCTGCCCAGGAGCCTGTAAAGATCGGCATGATCACGACGCTTTCCACGGCCGGCGGCTACCTGGGGGAGGACGTGCGGGATGGGTTCCAGCTCGCCATTGAGGAGGGTAATGGTGAACTGGGTGGCATCCCCGTGGACCTGCTGGTGGAAGACGACGGGCTCAGCCCGGAGCAGGCCCGCCAGATCGCCACACGCATGGTGGAGAGCGAAGGGATTCGCCTGATGACGGGCACGATATTCTCCAATGTGGCCATGGCACTGGTGCCGCGTCTGATGCGCGATGGGGTGATGTTTGTCAGCCCCAACGCCGGCCCCAGCCAGCTCGCGGGCCGCATGTGTCACGAGAACTACTTCAATGTCGCCTGGCAGAACGACAACCTCCACGAAGCCATGGGGCAGTACGTCTCCGATCAGGGTTACGACAATGTCTACATCCTCGCGCCCAACTACCCGGCGGGTCGCGATGCGCTGGAGGGTTTCAAGCGCTACTACACCGGAGAACTGGCCGGTGAGACCTACACCCAGCTCGGGCAGTCGGACTTCGCCGCCGAAATCTCCAGCATCCGCGCAGCGGAACCCGATGCGGTGTTCTTCTTCCTGCCTGGCGGCATGGGGGTCAACTTCACCCGCCAGTACAATCAGGCGGGCCTGTCGGACCGGTTCCCGCTGTTCGGCCCCGCATTTTCCTTCGATAACACCCTGGTGTCCGCCGTGGGCAGCGCTGCCGAGGGCGTATACAACACCTCGCAGTGGAGCGCGGACATCGACAACGCCGCGAACCGGGCTTTTGTTGCCGCCTATACGGAGCGTTACGGCCGGCAGCCGACGCTGTATGCCAGTCAGGGATACGATGCCGCCAGGCTGATCGGCAGTGCCCTGGCAACCGTTGAGGGTGACATCTCGGATATGGATGCTTTCCGTGAGGCGCTGCGCCGCGCCGATTTCGATTCGGTGCGCGGCAACTTCCGCTTTGGCACCAACCATCACCCGATCCAGGACATCTATGTCCGGGAAGTGGTGCGCAACGAGGATGGTGAGTTGACCAATCGGATCGTTGCCCGGGTGTTCGGGGATCACCAGGACGCATTTGTCGACGAGTGTCCCATGCGCTGATCGCCATGATGCGGGCTGATGCGCCACCCCGGGGCATTAGCCCGCCGGCCGTAGAGATACCATGCAGTTCTTTCTAGAGCAGTTGCTGAACGGCTTCCAGCTGGGCGTCACCCTGTTGCTGATGGCATCCGGGCTGACCCTGGTGTTCGGCATCATGCATTTGATCAACCTGGCCCATGGCTCGCTGTTCATGGTGGGTGCGTTCGTGGGTGCGACGGTGATGGCGCTGACGGGCAGTTTTCTGCTGGCTCTCGGGGCTGGCATCGTAGCCGCCGGTATCACCGGCATGCTGCTGGAACTGCTGGTGCTGCGACGCCTCTACCTGCGTGACCACCTGGACCAGGTGCTGGCGACCTTCGGCATGATCCTGTTCTTCAATGAGCTGGTGCAGATCATCTGGGGGCGCCGGCCGCTGGGCATGGACACGCCCACGTGGTTGTCCGGTACCGTCGAGATCATGCCGGGGGTGGATTATCCAAGCTTTCGGCTACTGGTGATCCTGGTTGGCATCGGAGTGACCGTGGCGCTCTACTGGCTGGTCATGCGCACCCGGCTGGGCATGTGGATCCGCGCCGGCGCTTCCAACCGCGAGATGATCGGCGCCCTGGGGATCAACATCAATCTGCTCTACACCCTGGTGTTCGGGATCGGCGCCTGCATGGCCGGCCTTGCAGGCGTGATGGCGGCACCATTCATGTCCGTGCAGGCAGGAATGGGCGAGAACATTCTCATCCTGACTTTCGTTGTCATCGTGATCGGTGGCATCGGTTCGATTCGCGGGGCCGTGGCGGGGTCCCTGCTGATCGGTGTCGCCGACACCCTGGGGCGAGTGTACCTGCCGGCTTTGATGCGCCTGTGGACGGACGCCTCCACCGCTGATGGCGTCGGATCTTCCCTGGCTGCCATGACTATCTACCTGGTGATGGCAGCGGTCCTGGCCATACGACCACAGGGGCTATTCCGTGCCCATGCCTGAAGCCAATCGCGCCACCTTCGCGACGGTCGCAGTCCTGCTCGGTCTGCTACTGCTGCCGCCTGTCGCCATGGCGCTGGAGAAGCCCTACCTCATTACCCTGGTGAACCGCGCCGTCATCTATGCGCTGGCCGCCATGGCTCTGGACCTCATCATGGGATACGGCCGTCTGGTCAGCTTCGGACACGGCGCCTTCCTCGGCCTTGGCGCCTACACGGTGGGCATCCTGTCGACCCACGACATGATGATGGATCCGTTCATCGCGGGATGGACGGGCAGCAACGAGGCGCTGCTGGTTTGGCCGCTGGCCATGGCCGTGGCCGCTGCCTACGCCCTGTTCGTGGGAGTGCTGTCGCTGCGAACCTCGGGGGTCTACTTCATCATGATCACCCTGGCCTTCGCCCAGCTGGTCTACTACTTCTTCATTTCCCTCAGTACCTATGGTGGTGAGGACGGTCTCTCCATGTGGGCCCGGAACACCCTGGCCGGCGTGGACCTGGGAGACCGGGTCACCTTTTATTACGTATGCATGAGTCTGCTCATCGTGGTGCTCTGGGGGTTGTCGAGGCTGGTCAACTCGCGCTTCGGCCGGGTCATCCAGGGCTGTCGCCAGAACGAGCAGCGAATGCGTGCTCTCGGCTACCGACCATTCGGCTACAAACTCACGGTGTTCGTGATCTCCGGCGCACTGGTGGGGCTTGCCGGCGCTTTGATCGCCAATCACACCGAATTCGTCAGCCCCGAGCTCATGCACTGGTCCCGGTCCGGCATGCTCATGGTGATTGTCCTGCTGGGTGGCCTTTGCAGCCTGGTGGGGCCGATCTACGGCGCGTTGATTCTGCTGATGCTGGAAGAAGTACTGGTGGCCTACACGCCCCACTGGCAGATCGTCCTCGGGCCCATCCTCATACTGGCAGTGCTGTTTTTCCGCGGCGGGGTCTACGGCGCGCTCAGCGGTCGTCGGGGAGGGCAGCACCATGGTTGAGCCCTTGCTGCAGGCACGGGGGCTGCAGAAGCGCTACGGCGGCCTCGTGGCGACGCGCGATCTGGACCTGGACCTCTACCAGGGGGAAATCCACGCTGTCATCGGCCCCAATGGCGCTGGCAAGACCACGGCGCTGGCGCAGCTCTCCGGGGAGCAAGTGCCGGACGCCGGGCGCATTGTGTTCGACGGCCGTGACGTCACGGCCTTGTCCATGCCCCACCGGGCCCGTCTGGGCATTGCCCGTTCCTATCAGGTGACGGCGGTGTTCCTGGATTTCTCCGTACTGGAGAATATCGCCGTGGCTGTGCAGGCTCGCGCCCGTCATCACTTCCATTTTTTCGCCAGCGCCGGTCATGACGACACACTGCGCAAGCCTGCCGAGGCCCTGATGCGGGAAGTGGGGCTGGAAGGGCTGGCCCACCGGCCGGCGGCGGATCTTGCCCACGGCCAGCGTCGACAGCTCGAACTCGCCATGGCGCTGGCCACCGAACCCCGGGTACTGCTGCTGGATGAACCCATGGCCGGCATGGGTGCCGCAGAGGCCGACGCCATGGGCGCTCTGCTGGAGCGATTGCGAAGCCGCTACGCGGTGCTCCTGGTGGAGCATGACATGGACATGGTCTTCCGGCTGGCTGATCGCGTCACCGTGCTGGTGGACGGAGCGGTGATCGCCAGTGGCGACCCTGCGGCCATACGTGCCGACGCTGCGGTGCAGGCGGCGTATCTGGAGGAGTCCACCTGATGCTGTTGCGCCTGGACGGGGTGGAGACGGCCTACGACACCAGCAAGGTTCTGTTCGGCGTCGACCTGGAGATTGCCGAGGGCGAGGCGGTGGCGCTGCTCGGTCGTAATGGCATGGGCAAGACCACCACGGTGCGCTCCATCATGGGGTTGACGCCACCCCATGCCGGGCGGGTGGAATTCGACGGCCGCGATGTCACCGGGCGTGCCGCATTCCGCATTGCCCGCGCCGGCATCGGGTTGGTGCCCGAGGGACGCCAGATCTTCCCCAATCTGACGGTGCGGGAGAACCTGCAGGCTGCAGCACGGGGAGAGGGCTGGACTCTGGAGTCCGTCTACACCCTGTTTCCTCGCCTGGCGGAACGGGCGGACCACGGGGGCAACGCCCTGTCCGGTGGCGAGCAGCAGATGCTGGCCATCGGCCGGGCACTGATGACCAACCCCCGTCTGCTGATACTGGACGAGGCCACCGAGGGGCTTGCCCCCGTGGTACGGCGTGACATCTGGCGTTGCCTTGAGCGCTTGCGGGGTCTTGGCCAGTCGCTGCTCATCATCGATCGCAACATCGACGCGCTGCTCGAGCTTTGCGACCGCCATTACATCATTCACAAGGGTGCCGTTGCCTGGCAGGGCACCAGCGGCGCCCTGCGGGCGGAGCCGGAACTGCGGCGCCGTTACCTGGGAGTCTAGTTTTGGCCGAGCCCTGGCGAACCATGGACGCCGAAACCCTGGAGCGGGAATACAACCCCCGGGTCACCGTTGCCGATCCCATGGCCTGCTTTCGTGCCTATCAGGCGGCTTCCGATGAGGCGCGGTTAACGCTTCAGGTGGAGGCGGATATTCGCTACGGCGACGGTCCGAATCAGGCGCTCGACATCTATCCGGCGGCTGGTGCCGATGCCCCCGTGCATCTGTTTTTCCATGGAGGCTACTGGCGCAGCCAGGACAAGCGCGACTACGCGTTTGTTGCACGACGGCTGGTGGCAAAGGGCGTGACGACGGTGGTCGCCAATTACGATCTCTGTCCCTCGGTCCCGGTGGCGACGATCGAACTGCAGGCGCTGCAATGTCTGGATTTCGTCTGGGATCAGCGCCGTGCTCTGGGCATCGATCCTCGTCGGATCAGTGTTTCCGGCCACTCCGCCGGCGGACAGCTTGCCATGCGCCTGCTCCGCGACCGGCCTGACAGGCTGGCGGCGGTCACGGCCATTTCCGGGGTGTTTGATCTCGAACCGCTGATCGCCACCAGCATCAACCAGGAACTACGGCTGAATGAGGCGACGGCGCGGACCGCCTCCCCCATGCACTGGATAATGCCGGCCAGTGCAGCACCGGCCTGGCTGGTTGTGGGTGGTGATGAGTCCGAAGAGTTTCGCCGTCAGACCCGGGCGTTTGCCGCCCGGATCGGCCCGGTGGTCAGCGACTGTGCTGTCTGGGAAGTTCCCGGCGCGAACCATTTTGACGTCCTCCAAGCTGTGTTCGATCGCGCCGCGTCGGTGTTGCGTCTCACCGGGGGAACCGCGCGCTGATGTCATCCTCGTTGCCATGAGCGTTCCTGATTCCCGCCGTCCCGTAGCCGATGAACACCGCGTTGGCGCCTTGCATGGCCTTGCCCGCTTGTTGCAGGCCGGTATCGATCCGCACAAGGCGCTGTCCATGACGGCTGTCGATGCGCCTCCGGCTGCCGCCCGGCGTGTCCATCGTGCTTCGCGGGCGGTGGCCGCCGGGCAACACCTGGCACTGGCATTGGCAGTGGCTGGGCTGCTGTCTCCTGCCGAGCGCTATCGCGTTGACGCCATGGCGGCGCTGGGCCAACCCGGTCTTGGCTTGAAGGAGGTCGCCGACACGCTGGACGACCGCGTCCAGCGCCTCCGCAGCCTGCGGGCGCGTCTGCTTTTCCCGGCCCTGGTGCTACTGGTGGCCGCCGTTGCATTGCCGCTTCCCGCGCTGGTGACCGGGGTCACCAGCGCCGTGGCTTATGGCTTGCGGGTCTGCGCGGTACTGCTTGGTCTGGTCATCGTGCTTTACCGACTTGGGGACGTACTGAGACTCGGTGTCGCGGCCGATGCCGGTGTGCGACGGCTGCTGGGGGCGCCGCCGGCACCAGTCTTCCGAGAGCGGTTTTTCGGTGCTCTGGGTACCTTGCTTGCAGCGGGCGTCGAACCGCAGATGGCCATTCGAATGAGTGCTGATGGGGTGCCAGAGGGCTTTCGACGGCGCCTGCATCAGGCGGCTGCCGACTGTGGCCGCGGTACCTCTGTGCTTGATGCCCTGAACGGGGCGGGGTGTCTGATCGAGTCGGAGGACAGGGCCTTGTTGGGCACCGGGGAGCAGGCTGGTGCCTTGCCGGATATGCTGATGCACCGTGCCGCCAACCTGCGGGAGCGTCGGCAGGATCGAGAGCAGCTGCTAAGCGACTGGATGCCAAGAATCGTCTACGGCCTGGTGATCTGCCTGCTGTTGATCGGACTGTTCTCCGGGGGAGGCCTGCGTGGCTTGTCGACCCTGGCCGGGTAAGCGTGTCGAGGCGGAGGCGGCATGGCAGCGCTTCCTCGCCCTGAAGCGGACTCAGGCCAATGCGGCGCGGGATTTCGTGGCCTGGCATCGTGGTCGGCCGCGTTTCGGGGTATGGGCGATCGAAGTGGACCATCTCCAGGTCCGCAACAGGCTCCGCCGTGGCCGCGCCGCCCTGGCGCCCTTCCTGTTGAGCGGTTACCGGCGGCAGCCCCATGTCACGTTGTTTGCCTCGGGGTTTCCCTGTGATGAACCGACTCGATCCGGTGACGTCAGTTGGGCAACCGTTTGCGCTCAGGCTGACCGCATCGCCAGAGATGGGCCTGCACCATTCACGCTGCGCATTGGCGGGATCATCAGTCTTGCCGGTGCACCCTGTCTGCAGGTGCAGCCTGAACCGGCCCTGTTCCGACTCCGCGACGTGCTACTCGCCCTGGGCCCGGAAGACCGCACCGTGCCCTATGAGCCGCATTTGACTCTTGGTCTGTATGCCGCTGCTTACGCGCCTCAACGCGTTCGTCGGCAATTGCGTGGCTTGCATTCCAGCGGGTGTGATGCGGAAATACGAGTGAGCGCGGTGTCCTTTCTGACCTTCGACACCGCCACCATCCTGGGGCCGTTACGCCCTGAACTTCGGGTCTCGTTGCCTGATCTCTGAAACGAGTTGTTGCACTGCAACAATTGTTTTGCTATTGTGCAGTGCATCGGAGGCAAAGGGCCTTCGGAAACTCATTCCAGAGGAGTTTTGCCATGAATAACGTGAATCTTGAGCAGTTCAACAAGCAGTTTGAAGCCCTGTTCGTCGCCCCGGCCCGTGCCTACAGCACGCTGGCACTGGATCACGCCGAGCAACTTCTGAACGCCCAGTATGACGCCACCAAGGCTTACGCCGACGCAGGCCTGAGCCACGTGCGCGCCATGCTCGACATCAAGGATCCACAGGGCCTTCGCAGCTATGTCGAAAGCCAGCAGAAGGTCGCCAAGGACCTGGGTGAGCGCCTGAAGGGCGATGCCGAAAAAGTGGTCGCGCTGAATCAGGAGTTCGTGCAGAAGGCGCAGCAGTTGGCCGAAACCAACGCCAAGAACGTGACAAGCATCGCCAAGTAAGTCGCGGCAATGCTCTGCCAGAAGCGCCGGTCATGGACCGGCGCTTTTTTTTCGTCTCCCGGAGGCGACTGTCAGGAACGAAGCGAAGTCGGGGTTGTCGGCCCTGTTGAGTAGAAGATTCAAGAGGAGAAGATCATGCGCGCGACACGCACCACGCTGGTCGCATTCGGCTTGGCCTTGCTGCCGGGCGCGGCCCTGGCTCAGACAGCCATCGACGATGAGGCCCCTGCCGGTGAGATCCAGCCGCAGGAAGAACCGCCACCCGGGCTGGAAGAGTCCACGGCTCCCGCAGGAGGACAGCCCGACGCAGCGCCGGGGCAGTCCAGCCCCCAGGCTCCGGCGGGTCAGCAGACGCCCGGAGGGGCTGCGATTGGCGGGCCCGCGCAGGGTGGGGCAGCACAGCCTGGACAGGCTCCGCAGGGTGAAGCTGCCCCGGATCGGCCGCCTGGTCCTGAGTCAGCTCCGCAGGCGCCGGCATCTCCTGGCCAGCAGGCGGTTCCCGCCCAACCCCGGGAAGCGCCAGTGCAGGGGGGGGCAGGGCCCGGCTCAAGTGGCGAGCCCCGGGGGCTGCGCAGTGGTCAGGATCCCTTCAGCCCGGAGAGTCGCATGCAGACCCCCTCGGAGCGTGAACCGATGCAGCAAGGGGGGCAGCAGGCTCCCCCGCAGCCGGGCATGGGACAACCGGGTGCCGGACAACCTGCCCCGGGTTCAGGTCCGGCGGGTGCTGGCCCTCAGGGTGGGCAGCCTGCCGACGATGCCGGCGCGCCAGCAGTACCGCAGTTCTGACGCTCGATATCTTGTCCATCACAGGAAAGGCCCTGTTCGAGAGAACCGGGCCTTTTTTCGTTGTGATGGTCTATCGATTTGGTCGACTTTGGGCGAAGATCTCAGCCTGCAGCAATGGCAAGAGGCGTTTCCGCCGTTGCAACCGGGGGAACGTGCTGCGGTGGCGTCACGCCGCTGACTCGACGATCCTGTTCAAGCCTGCTCTCCAGCGCGGACAGGGTCGAGCGCAGATGGGCAATATGCCGCTCGAGATCGCTGTTCTCCTTTCGAATGCTGTTAGTCTGCATACGCGCCTCTCGAATCCGTGTCGGAATGCAACTGAATGCGTTTAGTCTACGGTTGCCGGCAGCATAGAAAAGGAATGTTTGAGCCTGTGCTTAAAGCCCTTGGTTATAACGGGATCGGGGTGGTAGTTGCCGCTATTAGTTCAATATGATTATATCTATATAACTAAAAGAACTATTCTTCGTCGCCATCGGCCTACAAGGACCCGGTGTCGGTGGCTCGACGTCATGCCTCGCTGGAGGTTCGCCTTGTCAGAGCACACAGTCACGGACGCTCCTCGTGGGCGTCCCTCGTCATCTTCCGACATGCCAGCGTTTGAAAACCACGCCGGGCAGCAGAAGCGCTACACCACCTGTTACATGTGTGCCTGCCGTTGTGGGATCGAGGTCACCGTCGAGCACAACCAGGTCCGTTTCATCAAGGGCAATCCGAATCATCCCATTAACAAGGGTGTGCTCTGCGCCAAGGGCAACGCCGGCATCATGAAGCAGTTGTCGCCGGCCAAGCTGACCCGTCCGCTGATGCGCAAGCCCGGCACGGAGCGGGGCGCTGGCGAGTTCGTCGAGGTGTCCTGGGAAGAGGCGCTGGACACGCTGACCGAACGGCTGCGCAAGATTCGCGCGACTGACCCGAAAAAGCTCGCCTTTTTTACCGGACGCGATCAGATGCAGGCGCTCACCGGACTCTGGGCGCAGCAGTTCGGCACCATCAACTGGGCTGCGCACGGCGGCTTCTGCTCCGTCAACATGGCAGCGGCGGGTCTCTACACCATCGGCCATTCCTTCTGGGAGTTCGGCGATCCGGACTGGGATCGCGCCAGGTATTTCCTGCTCTGGGGCGTGGCGGAGGATCATGCCTCCAACCCCATCAAGCTCGGTATCGACAAGCTCAAGCAGCGCGGCGGCAAGTTTGTCGCCATCAACCCGGTGCGCACCGGGTATCAGGCCGTGGCGGACGAATGGGTGGCTATCCGCCCCGGTACCGACGCCATGCTGGCGCTGTCCATGTGCCATGTGCTGCTGTCCCGGGACTTGGTGGACTGGGCCTATCTGGGGCGTTACACCAACGCCCCTTTCCTGGTCATTGATCATCCCGGCCACGCTGACGATGGCATGATTGCCCGTGACGAGGGGGGGCATCCACTGGTCTGGGACCGCACTGCCGGCAGCACCGTGGATGGCATGACGCCGGGGGCTGACGCAGCCTTGTTCGGAGAATTCACCCTGCCGGATGGCCGCCGTTGCCGTACCGTGATGATGCACATCGCCGAGAAATATCTGGATGAGCAGTACGCCCCGGCCCGTGCAGCGGAAATTTGCGGCGTCTCCGCCGAGACCATCGAGCGACTGGCCCTGGAAATGGCTCATGTGGCATTCCGGGAGACCATCGAGATCGAGTGCGAGTGGACCGACTGGGCCGGGCGCAAGCATGACCGGTTCATCGGCCGGCCGGTGGCCATGCATGCCATGCGCGGCATTTCCGCCCACTCCAACGGCTTCCAGACCTGTCGTGCCCTGCATTTGCTGCAGGTGCTTCTGGGAACGGTGGACGTGCCCGGCGGGCATCTCGCCAAACCACCGTTTCCGCGGCACACGCCGCCACCCATCAAGCCCGCCCGATCCACAGCGCCGGACACGCCCCTCAGTGCCCCGCCGCTGGGTTTCCCCACGGCGCCGGAAGACCTGGTCATCGACGCCGCCGGCCGGCCGTTACGCATCGACAAGGCCTACTCCTGGGAGGCACCCATCGCCAACCACGGCCTCATGCACATGGTCATCACCAATGCGGTCAATGGCGATCCCTATCCCATCGACACGCTGATCCTGTTCATGGCCAACATGGCCTGGAACTCCACCATGAACACCGGCAGTGTGCAGGACATGCTGCGGGCGAAGCACGACGACGGCGAGTACAAGCTGCCCTTCCTGGTGGTGGTGGATGCCTTCCATTCGGAAACGGTGAATTTCGCGGATCTGGTGCTGCCCGATACCACCTACCTTGAGCGCCACGACGTGATCTCCCTGCTGGATCGGCCCATTTCCGAACCGGATGCCGTCTGTGATGCCATTCGCGCGCCGGTGCTGGAGGTGGATCGTGATGTGCGCCCCTGGCAGGAGGTGCTGGTGGAACTTGCGGGGCGGCTCGGCTTCCCTGCCTTCGTCGACGATCAGGGACAGGCCAAATACAGCGGATACACCGATTTCATCACCCGTTGGGAAAAGGCGCCCGGTATCGGCTTCCTGGGCGGTTTCCGCGGGGAGGATGGCGAAGCGGCCCTGCGCGGTGAGCCCAACCCGGACCAGTGGCAGCGCTACATCGACAACCAGTGTTTCTACAGGCACGAGTTGCCGCCGCACATGCGCTTCTACCGATTCGCCAATCAGGATTATCTGCGCTGGGCCAAGGAGGTGGGTTTCAATCCGGTGGACACGCCCATCGTCATGGAGCTCTACAGCGAGACCCTGCAGCGCTTCCGCCAGGCTGGCCGCGGTCTCTACGACGGCCCTCTGCCGCCGGAGGGTGTCGATCGCCAGCGCCTGGTGGAGTATTTCGATCCGCTGCCCTGCTACTACATGCCCCTGGAAGAGCAGGGCATTGACCGTGGCCGCTATCCCTTCCACGCCGTCAACCAGCGTCCCATGCACATGTATCACTCCTGGGATTCGCAGAATACCTGGCTGCGCCAGATCACCGCCCAGAATCGCCTGTTCATGAACCGGGGGCGGGCCGCAGAGATTGGTATCGAGGACGATGCCTGGGTCTGGGTGGAATCCCACAATGGTCGCATCCGCGTGCAGGTCAGCCTGATGGAGGGTTGCGAACCCAATACCGTGTGGACCTGGAACGCCATCGGCAAGCAGGCCGGAGCCTGGGGGCTCGACCCCAGGGCGCCGGAGGCGACCCGGGGCTTTCTCATGAATCATCTCATCTCGGAACTCTTGCCATCGGCCGCCGACCAGCGCCGCCTGACCAACTCCGATCCGATCACGGGTCAGGCCGCCTGGTATGACCTGCGGGTCAGCATCGCCCCCTGCAGTGCCGAAGAGGCGGGTACCACCTGGCCGAATTTCCCCACCCTGCAGCCCCTGCCGGGGACGAAACCCGCACCGGACCAGCTGCGCTACACCACCCATGAGCCGGTGCGGCTGCATCGCAAGCTACTGGACATACTGATGAGGAAAGCGCCATGAAGCTCGGCCTGGTTATCGACATGGACACCTGCGTCGGCTGCCAGGCCTGCGTGGTGGCCTGCAAGCAGTGGAATACCTCCGGCACCCTGGGCCCGCTCACCGACTATGAGCCCTACGGCGAAAACCCCAACGGTGTGGCTTTCAACCGGGTGCGCTCCTACGAGGTGGATGTCTTTCCCCACAACAAGACCGTGAACATGCCCATGTCCTGCATGCACTGCGAGACGGCGGAGTGCGTCACGGTCTGCCCCACGGGGGCCTCCTACAAGCGGGAGGAAGACGGCATCGTGCTGGTGGACCAGGACAAGTGCATGGGCTGTAACCTCTGCGCCTGGGCCTGCCCCTATGGTGCCCGGGAGCTGGACCAGGCCAGTGGCACCATGAAGAAATGCACTCTCTGCGTGGACCGCATCTACGACGAGGCCCTGCCCGAGGCTGACCGGCAGCCGGCCTGCGTGCTGACCTGCCCGACCCGCGCCCGCCACTTTGGCGATTTCGATGATCCGGAGTCCCATGTCAGCCGCCTGGTGCGGGAGCGGGGTGGGCAGCAGTCGCTGCCGGAGCTTGGCTACAACCCGGTCAACCGCTACCTGCCACCGCGAAACCGCCCCCATGCCCAACGCGAGCAGGGCAGCGCACCGGCGGGTCTTGCCGAGCGCCTCAAGGGCTGGCTCGGCCTCAGCGTGAACCGATAGGACGAACCCGACCATGCATCCTGCCTTTTCCGTCATCTTTTTCACGGTTGCCTCCGGCGCGGGTTTCGGGCTGGTGGTATTGACCATCGCCCTGGAGCTGCTGGGCGGTGTGTCAGGTCTGTCGACGGGGTGGCTGATTGGAGCGCTGATGGTTGGCGTGTTGCTGGCCACCGCTGGTCTGCTGTCTTCGACCCTGCACCTGGCGAATCCCCGGAACGCCTGGCGCGCCTTCTTTCGCTTCCGCAGCTCCTGGCTGTCCCGGGAGGCCGTGTTTTCGGTGCTGTTCTACCCGGTGACCCTGCTCATGCTGCTCGGCCTCTGGACCCAGGGCAGCCTCACTGCCAGCCCCTGGATCACCGTTGTGGCGCTACTGTCGATGCTGTTGGCGCTGGCAACGGTGTTCACCACTGGGATGATCTACGCCAGCTTGCGCACTATCCCCCAGTGGAACAGCGCGCTGGTGCCTGCCAACTACCTGTTGCTGGCCCTGGCCTCCGGCGCCCTGCTGTTGACAGCTGTCGCATCGCTGGTCGGTGGCGCCGTGACGGCCACGGCCCAGGTGGCGTTGTTGCTGGTAGTCATCGCCGGGGCGAGCAAGGCGGTCTACTATCACTGGATTGGCACGCCCCATGGCCCCACCATTAACACGGCCATCGGCATGACCCGGGGCCGGGCCCGACTGCTGGAGGCGGGGCAGAGCAGCCCCAGCTTCCTCGATCATGAATTCGGCTTCGAGCCCAGTGCCCGGGACCTCCTCAAACTGCGCCTGGTGGTCTACATCAGTGGCTTTTTCGTACCGTTCCTGTTGTTGATCACCCTGCTGCGTACCGAGCATCTGTTATTCGCCTGGCTGGCTGTAACGCTACTGCTGGGTGGGTTGTTGGTGGAGCGCTGGCTTTTTTTTGCAGAGGCGCGGCATACGGTGAACCTGTTCTACGGGCGACAGCAGTGCTGAGATGAACCCGCAACGCTTCCTGCCCTTTCTGGAGTGGTTGCCCCTGGTCGGGCCCCGCGCGCTGCGCGCGGATCTCATGGCCGGGCTCACCGGCGCCGTCATCGTGCTGCCCCAGGGTGTGGCCTATGCGCTGATTGCCGGGTTGCCGCCGCAGTACGGGCTCTACGGCGCCATCGTGATCGCAGTTATTGCCGGCCTGTTCGGCTCGTCGCGCCATCTGGTGTCCGGCCCCACGGCGGCGCTCTCCATCGTGGTGTTCAGCGTGGTGTCCGGGGTGGTGTCACCCGACAGCCCCGAATTCATTCCCTACGTCATCACGTTGACCATGCTGGCCGGTGTCATCCAGCTTGGCCTGGGGCTGGCCAGGCTCGGCGGGCTGGTGAACTTCATCTCCCACACGGTGGTGGTCGGATTCACTACGGGCGCTGCAGTCCTGATCGCAAGCAGTCAGCTGCGGCATTTCTTCGGTCTGGATATGCCCGCCGGAGAATCCTTCGCTACCACTGTGTATCTGTTCGTGCAGGGCTTGCCGGAATTCAACGGCTGGGTGGTGCTCATCGGTGTCGTCACGCTAGGGACATCTCTCCTGGTGAGTCGCTTCCGACCCAACTGGCCGTCCATGCTCGTCGCCATGCTGGCGGGTAGTCTGGCGGCGTTCGTGCTGGGTGGCGAGGAGCGCGGCATCAACATGGTAGGTGCCATGCCGGCCTCGTTGCCGCCGCTGACCCTGCCCGTGTTTTCCCTTGAAACGCTGCGATTGCTGGTGCCGGGGGCGCTGGCGGTGGCCATTATCGGCATCATCGAGGCGGTGTCCATCGGCCGCGCCATTTCGGTGAAATCGGGCCAGCGCATTGATGGCAGCCAGGAGTTTGTCGGCCAGGGTCTGGGTAACCTGGTGGGCAGCTTTTTCTCCTGCTACGCCGGGTCAGGTTCTTTCACCCGGTCTGCGGCCAATTATCACGCCGGGGCGCGCACCCCCCTGTCGGTGGTCTTTGCCGCGTCGCTGGTGCTGCTGATCCTTCTGCTCGTTCCAGGGGTCACCGCCCACCTGCCCATGCCCGCCATGGCGGCCATCGTCTTGCTCATTGCCTGGAAACTCGTCGACCTGCGTCAGTGGCGAGCCATCATGGGCGTTAGTCGGCAGGAGGCGCTGATTCTGGTGGTGACCTTTGCGTCCACCCTGATTCTGGCGTTGGAGTTCGCCATCTATCTGGGGGTGTTGCTGTCGCTGATGATCTATCTGCATCGCACGGCGCACCCGCGCATGGTGCCGGTGGCACCGGTGCAGGAGCGCAGCGGTAAGCCCTATCGCAATGCCGCCAAGCGGGGGCTGGTGGAGTGCCCGCAGCTCAAGGTCCTGCGTCTGGATGGCTCGATATTCTTCGGCGCGGTGGATCATGTGCAGTCAGTGCTGGAGGGCTTGTCGCGCAGCGGTTATCGCCATGTGCTGCTGTTCGGGCCAAGCGTGAACTTCATCGATGTGGCGGGGGCGGAGCTCCTGGCCCACGAAGCCAGGCGCTTCCGGGCGCTGGGTGGGGGCCTGTACTTTGCCAGCTTCAAGGACCCGGCCATCGAGTTGCTGAAGAAGCCCGTGTACCTACGTGACATCGGTGAGAACAGCTTTTTCCACACGCCAGCCGAGGCCGTCGCCACCATTTTCCCGACCCTGGATCGCCCCACCTGTGTGCGCTGTACGGCACGCATCTTCCACGAGTGCGAGCGTGTTCCACGCCCGGGTGAATGAGTTCAGGACGCTTCAGGCGATGCTGCGCACCTGGCCACATGCCAGATTCGCCGGCACAGCGATGTCCATCTGTTTCGGGTTGGGCAGGTTGAGATTGTTCATGATCTCGATGTACGCGTCCCGCGACTTGTTCGCCAGGCGGGGATTGTGCAACCGTTCCTCGCGGATGGAAGACACCGTCCAGCCCTTGTAGTCGTGGGCAGGGTAGACCAGGGTGTCGTCCCCCAGGGTGAACAGCCGCTGGGTGATGGAGTCGTAGGACTTGCCGGGGTCGCCGCCCTGGAAATCCGTGCGGCCAGTGCCGCGAATCAGCAGAACATCGCCGGTGAATACCGCCCGCGGCGTATCGGGAGCTTCCAGATAGAAACTGAATGATTCATCGGTGTGTCCCGGCGTATACAGGGCCTTGAGCTTCACGCCGTCTATGGACAGGGTCTCCTCATCGCGCACATGGCGGGACACGCACTCTGCCTGGGTGTACTCCCCCATGATGGTGACGCAGCCGGTCTCGTCGCGCAGGCCACCGAGGGCCGTGATGTGGTCGGCGTGGGTGTGGGTGTCGATAGCGGTGACCAGTTGCAGGTCAAGTTCGCGAATGGCGCGCAGGTACTGGTCCAGCTGCGACTTCACCGGATCGATGATCAGGGCCTCACGGCCCGGCGCTGATGCGAGGATATAGGTGTAGGTGGAGCTTTCGGCGTCGAACAGCTGACGAAACAACATGGCAGCCTCCTGCTCTGGTTTGCTTGCAGTTCAATGACGCAACACGGCCGCAAACGTGGAGTCTGGCTGACGGCCTTCATTTGACCTGCCTGGGTCGGCGATATATATCTTATGTGAATAAATATAGAGCAGATTCGAATATAAAAATCAAACAGACTGACCCACGATGGGCGGCGTACGAGTCGCCTGCGCGGGCGCAAGGACTCTGCAACCAGTCGACCCCTAGAGGAGAGCAATAATGGTCAGGCCTGGGAAATCCCTACTCGCCGCATCTGCGGCAGCACTACTCCTGTTGACGGCATCCCATGTGCATGCCGAAGACGGCATCAGTTACAACCATGCGGCCCTGTTGGCGTCGAGCTGTTTTGCCTGCCATGGCACCGACGGCCGGATGGATGAGGGCATCACGCCCATCGCCGGACGCTCCTACGATAGTCTGCGCGCTGTTTTGATGGCGTTTCGAGATGACAACGTGCCCAACACGACGGTGATGAATCGCATCACGGCGGGCTACACAGATGAAGAACTCGAAGCGATCGCATTGTATTTCTCGGGCCTGTCGGCCGAGAGCGGCGGTAGCCGGTAATCCAGGGGGGCGAACAATGAATTCGGTGAAAATGAATCGCAGAAAGCTGTTGCAGATGATGGGTGCCGGCGGCGCACTGGCCGCCATCGGGCCCTTCGGCAGCAGTAAGGCATCCGGGCATATCGGGCGCGTGGTCGTCGTCGGCGGCGGCTTTGGTGGCGCAACCACGGCGAAGTACCTGAAGCGGATGGCGCCTGGTCTGCAGGTCACTCTGGTGGAGCCGGCACGGGAGTTCTACACCTGTCCGTTCAGCAATCTGTACCTGGGCGGTATGCGGGAGATGCAGCACATTGCTCACGGCTACGACGAGCTGCGCAACCGTTTCGGGGTTCGCGTGATTCACGAAATGGCGGAGGACGTGGATACCGACGGCAAGACGGTGCGCTTGGCCAACGGTGATTCGCTGCCCTACGACAAGCTGGTTCTCTCCCCCGGCATCGATATCGACTATGAAGCCCTGGAGGGCTACGACGAGGCTGTGGCCGAGGATATCCCCCATGCCTGGAAGGCTGGCGAACAGACCCGCACCCTGCGTCGCCAGCTTGAGGCCATGGACGATGGCGGAACCTTCATCCTCACTGCGCCGGCGAATCCTTTCCGCTGCCCGCCGGGGCCCTATGAGCGTGTGTCTCAGATCGCCCACTACTTCAGCCGTCACAAGCCGCGCTCGAAGATCCTGCTGCTGGACGCCAAGGATGGGTTCTCCAAGCAGGGCCTGTTCATGGATGGCTGGTCCGAGCTCTACGGCGACATGATCGAGTGGGTCAGTCAGTCCGATGATGGCCGTATCATTCGTGTCGATGGGAATGAGCGGGCCGTCGAGTCGGAGTTCGGCGAGATCCACCGGGCCGACGTACTCAACGTGGTGGCGCCGCAGAAGGCCGGGTTCATTGCCGATCGGGCAGGTGTCACCGACGGGTCGGGCTGGGTGCCGGTCAAGCCGGAGACCTTCGAATCGCGGCAGGTGGACGACGTCTATGTGGTGGGTGATGCCACCATCGCGGCACCCATGCCCAAGTCCGGCTTCTGCGCCAATTCCCAGGGCCGGGTGGTGGCCGCTGCCATCGCCGCGTCCTTGCACGGTCATGACCCGGTGCCGCCGAGCTGGACCAACACCTGCTACAGCGTGCTGGCGCCGGAGTATGCGATCTCCGTTGCCGGGGTCTACCGCCTGATCGACGGCGAGATCGCCGAGGTGGAAGGCTCGGGTGGCTTGAGCCCGCGGGATGCGGATGCCGACTTCCGCCGCCGCGAGGTGGAATACGCCGTGCGCTGGTACAACGCCATCGCCATGGATGCGTGGGGCACCACCGGTATGCCTCGCGAAGTCATCAGCTGAGCAATGTCGCCGGACGCCATCCCGGCGTCCGGCGACTCTGGTTTCCCGAGCACTGGAGACGGCTAGGAATGTCCAACACCGTGTTGGTCGCCTGGGGCGGCTTTGTCATCGGTCTGCTGTTCGGCGGCTTCGGTCAGCGTACCGGCTTTTGCCTGATGCGCGGGCTGAAGCATGCCTGGGTGGACGGCGATGGCCGCATGCTGCGCTCCTTTGCCTTTGCCATGGCCGTCGCCATCCTTGCCTCTCACGCGCTGGAGGCTCTGGGCTACATAAGCCTGCGTGACTCCATTTACATGCAGCGCACCTTCTCCTGGCCGCTCTACCTGCTGGGCGGCGCCCTGTTCGGCTACGGTATGGTGCTCTGCAATGGTTGCGGCGCCCGGGCGCTGGTCCTGCTCGGCAGTGGTAATCTGCGCTCGCTGCTGGTGTTGTTCTGCATCGGCATCGCCGGGCACATGACCCTGACCGGGGTGTTGGCCAACCTGCGCGTCACACTGAGTGGAATGACTTCAACGACCCTGCCGATGCCGCGGGCTTCACTGGTGGGCGTGGTTGAAAGCGTGGGCCTGGGAGGAAGTCTGGCGCTGTGGATACCGGCCTTGCTGGTGAGCATCGCCCTGCTGGTCTTCTGTTTTTCCCATGAGGCCTTTCGGCGCTCGTCGAGGCACCTGATCGGAGGTGCCGTTGTGGGTAGCCTGGTTGCCGCTGGCTGGTTTGTCACCGGCCATCTGGGCTATGACGATTTCGATCCGGTCAGCCTGGTGTCCCTGACCTTTATCGCTCCCATCGGCGACACCATCCAGTATCTGATGCTCAGCACCGGCCTGAGCCTGCGCTTCGGTGTCACCGTGGTGGCGGGGATCGTGCTTGGCGCGCTGGCCATGGCGTTATTGACCCGCAGTTTCGAGTTGCAGGGTTTTCCGACGCCCCAGCGTATGGTCCGATATATCACCGGCGGTTTCATGATGGGCATTGGCGGGGCCCTGGCCCTGGGTTGCTCCATCGGTCAGGGTCTGACCGGTATGTCTACCCTGGCCATCGGCTCCATGGTGGCGCTGAGCGGTATACTCCTCGGCGCGTGGATTGCCCTGAAGAGCCCCCTGCGGGCGCCGGCTCTGTAGGTAGATGGCGTAGGCGAATTCGGGTCCGTGCAACATTGCGTCAGGTGTGCGGTCTATGCAGCCAACAGCGTGGATCATCCGACGCGGGAGGTTTATTCAATGCGTGAAACCAACAGTCTTTCCCTGGCCGTGAGCCGCCGCAAGATCCTGTCCCTGGCCGGCATGGGGCTGGCCGGACTTGCTTTGGCGGCCTGGAGCCCGATGAGTCTTGCGCAGTCAGCGCCCTGGACCCGGCACGACGCCATCACGAACCTGCTGGACGGGCGTGAGCCGGAGACCTCCGGCGTCACGCTGGAACTGCCCAGCGTCTCGGAGGATGGCAGCAGTATTCCGCTCACCGTCAGTGTCGACAGCCCCATGTCCGACGATGACTATGTAGAGAGCGTGTATCTGTTCGCGCCGGACAATCCCAATCCGCAGATCGCCGCTTTCCACTTCACGCCGCAAAGCGGCCGGGCCCGGGTCAGCACCCGGATTCGCCTCAACGAGTCCCAACGGGTGTTCGCCGTCGCCAAGCTGAGCAACGGCGATATGCGCATCGCCCATCAGGAAGCGCGGGTCACGGTCAGTGGTTGCCTCATGGATGACAGCACCTACGACAGCAGTGGCCTGATGCAGGCCCGTGTCCGGGTGCCCGGGTCCGTGCGCTCCGGTGAGGCGGCGGAGGTGCTCACCATGATCAACCATCCCATGGAAACAGGGTTCCGTGAGGGCTCGGATGGCGAGACTCTTCCCCGTCACATCGTCCAGTCCTTCGTCATGGAGATGGATGGTGAAACCGTCTTTCGCGTGGAGTTGCATCCCTCGCTGTCAGCCAATCCCTACCTGCGCTTCCATGTGAAGCCGCGCAGTTCCGGCACGGTCACCATGACCTGGGAAGACGACCAGGGCGAAACCACCCGGGAAGAGGCTTCGATCAACGTCAGCTGATGCGGACGGTGTCCGGCAACAGCTCGGCGGGCCGCGGCTTGTGATCGCGGCCCGCAGCACTTACCGTAATCGGCCTCAACCCATTGCCCGGGGGCCTTGATGGCCTGGCTGATCCTTCTTACTGTCATCGGCTTCCTGCTGCTGGTGCTTACCGCGATGCACCGCAGCCGGCGCGGCGACGGCATCGATGCGCTGCGAGACGACCTGCGCCGCAGGCTGGAACTGGAATACGGAATCCGCAAGCAGGCCCGTGCCATTCGCATGAGCCGGGCCGAGTATGTGGACGTTGAAACCGACCGACTGATCCGGTCCGTGGAACAGCAGATACGTACCCTCGCGCTGGCCACGGGCGTTATTGCCGCCATTGCGCTGCCGCTGCTGCTCACCGTGCTTGCCTTGCAACTGGGCAGCACCCAGTCACCATTGTGGGGGCTCGCCATGGTCAGTCCGTTGGGACTGGCCCTGGCCTTCATGCTCTACACCTTTGTGGCCAGGGACGCGGGCATGAGGGCAGGCCGGCTGGAAGCGCAGATCCGGCGGCGGCTTGGTCGCGATTGATTCACGTCGGGACTCGTGTCTGCCAGTTGTCCACCGCAGCTGCAACGGCCTGCTGGTCGACAGTCAGGAATTGACGCTTTTCCAGCAGACGGCGTCCTGCGATCCAGACGTCAGTGACTTGATTGGCGCCCGTGGCATAGACCAGTTGCGAAACGATATCGAAGTGCGGATGAGCAGCGATGCCGCCGACGTCCACGGCGATGATATCTGCCCATTTCCCCGCCTCCAGGCTGCCAATGTCATCCGCCAGACCCAGGGCTCTCGCCCCATTGATGGTTGCCATCCTCAAGGCGGCGGAAGCGGGCAGCGCGGTTGGATCGTTGCCCACGGCCTTGGCCAGCAGGGCGGCCATGCGCATCTCGCCAAACAGGTCCAGATTGTTGTTGGAGGCCGCGCCGTCGGTGCCCAGCGCCACGTTGACGCCGAGCCTGAGTAACTCGGCCACGGCTGCCAGCCCGTTGCCGAGCTTGAGATTGGAACGCGGGCAATGAACCACGTGGGCGCCGGCCTCCGCCAGCAGCCTGCGATCGGCGAGCTCCAGATGAATCGCGTGAACAGCGATCAGCCGCGGCCCGACCAGCCCCTGACGGTGCATGCGCTGCAGCGGGCTCACACCATGCAGACCCATGTAGTCCGCCACCTCTTCCCCGGTCTCGTGCACGTGCATGTGCAGGCGCAGGTCATAGTCCCGCGACAGCCGGCCCAGGGTTCGCATTAACGCCCCGCTCAGAGATCTCGGCGAATGGGGCGCCAGGGTGGTACCCACCAGCGGATGCCGTCGCCAGCGATCGTGGATGCGCAGCCCGCCCTCAAGACTATCCTCGGGCTCCAGGTGCAGGGCCCGTTGACCGGGGAGCACCCGGAGGCCCACCCGGCAGCGCAGGCCGACCTCCGCGGCCACCGTGGCGGTGGCGTCCGGGTAGTAGTACATGTCATTGAAGCAGGTGATGCCGTTGCGCAGCATTTCGGCACAGGCCAGGCGTGCACCATCGGCGACGAAACGCTCACTCACATGCCGCTGTTCGGCGGGCCATATCCGTTGCTCCAGCCACTTCTGCAGAGCCAGATCGTCCGCCAGCCCGCGAAACAGTGACATGGCTGCGTGGGTGTGGCAGTTGACCAGGCCTGGCATCAACACGTGGGCATGAAGCTGTTCGACGGTGCCGTCGGGGTAACGTTGTGACACCTGCAGGCTGGGCAGAACGTCCCGTATACGCCCGCCCTCGACGATCACCGCGTGATCGGGGAGTGCTCCAGTGTCCGGCACCATGGGCAGGACCCACCGCCCGTGGAGTATCTGCCTTTGTCCATCCAACGCTGTTTGCTCCGGCTATCGGGCCTGTCTTCAGCATAGCGGCTGGCGCGGCGTCACCACCGTCGGTTAACGTGGCGCCCATGGTGTCTCTGTGTTCGTGGAGGAGTTAACCGTGTTGCGCACCGGTCTGTTCAATCACGATCTGCCCGGAATGCTCATCTGCCTGCTGGTGGAAGCGGGCCTGGCGTTCTGGTTGATCGACTGGCTGCTGGATGGGCCCGTGCGCATGGTGGTGATGATCCTCGCAATCTTCGCCTATGCCACCGTGGTGATGAGCGGTACCGATCCGTTGACCTGGCGTTGGTGTCGGCCGCGATTGCGGGCGCGCCTGCTGCACCATCGCGATCTGGTGCAGGTTGCGGAGCAGGATGGTGATGGGTCGCATCGTGCCTGGGTCGATGACTGTCGTGGTGGCCATGTAACCGTGCGCCCGGAGCATGATCCGCTGCGTCTGGAGACTGTTCCCATCGCGCGAGTCGTTCGCATAGTCGGCACTGCCGGAGGAGGGGGAGCATGAGTGGCGAACGCGAGGGTGTGATCCGTTACCAGTGTCGCCTTGACCGGCGAGCGCTGCCTGATGATGCTGCGGCACTCGCCGAGATCAATCGCTGGCGCGAAGACATGCTGCGCCGTGGCTGGATGGGGCGGGATCCTGGCCGTTACGAGGGGCTTGGGTTCGGCAACATCAGCCTGCGCCGGGCGGACGGTTTTCTGGTCTCGGCAACCCAGACCGGCGGGCTCCCGACCCTCGCCATGACCAACCTGGCCCTGGTCACCGGGGCGGAGCCGCACCGCAACCGCCTGACTGCGGTGGGCCTGGCCGAGCCTTCATCCGAGGCCATGACCCACGCCGCTGTCTATCTGGCAGAGCCCGGAGCCGGCGGCATCATCCATGTTCATGCGCCGGCGCTCTGGAATGCCGCGTCGACCATCGGGATTCCGGTGACCGCCGCCAGTATCCCCTATGGCACGCCGGAGATGGCGGCCGCCATCGCGGCGCTGGCGACGGCGGGCCACCATCTCATGGCCATGGGTGGGCACGAGGACGGCCTGCTTGCCTGGGATGACACCCTGGAGCAGGCCGCGGCGCATCTCATCCATGCTGCGGAGACGCCGAGCGCCTACCGCTGATTGCCGAAGGCCTTCTCCATCTCCCGGCGGAAGGCGATCGCCGGGTCGTCAGCGTTGTAGTCCACGTCCGCCCAGGAAACCACCTCTCCGGCACCCACCGCCCGCTTCATGCGCATGTTGTGGGCCAGACCGATGGGCAATGCGTCCAGGGTCGACGAGCGCCGCGCCGGCAGCAGCTTGCCCCAGACTGTGGCGCCGCCCTCGCCATCCAGCATGTCTCCGGCGGCGAGATCGCGCTTCGCCGTGGCCACCACATCGCCGCGCCAGTTGGTGGAAATGCCGGTGGGTTCGCCACGTAGCGCCACACTGGCCACCGAGATGCCGAGTTCCAGGCCGATCAGGTGGTAGGGCTTGTACATGGCGGCGTAGCGCCCCGTGCTGTCGGTGTGCAGGCCGTATTCCCGAAAGCAGCGGCGCACGTATTCATCCGGTGCTTCGAATACCACGTACACGCCCCAGCGCAAGTCCCGAAAAACCGGCCGGCCATCCCGCTCGATGCTGGAGACCACTTCCACCACACCCTTGTTGGGCATGCGTCCACCATCAGCACTGGGGCGCAGTATGTGGGGCAGATCGTCGACACCGCATGCCGGGAAGAGCAGACCGTCGTCCGGCGGTGTCAGGCCGGCTGCATTGGCCACGGCCGCCATCTCCAGCCCGGACTTGGTGCCGTCCAGGAAGGAGTTGAACATCTGCGGATTCATGCCACCGGCCTTTGCGTCCTCGGGAGACAGGCCGTAGTGACCCCAGACGGTGTCCGGCGTGGATTGATGGTAGATGGGCAGATACTTGGTGCCCTTGCCGGCCGCTACCACCTCGAAGCCGGTGGCCCGGGCCCAGTCAACCAGCTCGCAGATCAGTGCCGGCTGATCGCCATAGGCCAGTGAATACACCACGCCGGCGGCGGCCGCCTCGCGTGCCAGCAGTGGTCCGGCCAGGGCGTCGGCTTCCACGTTCACCATCACCACATGGACGCCGGCGCGAAAGGCCGCCCGCGCGTGGCGGATACCGGCGGCGGGGTTGCCGGTGGCCTCGACCAGGACATCCAGCCCGTCGGCGTTGATGAGCGCATCCGCATCCTCGGTGATGTGGGTGCTTCCCTGGCTGAGCGCAGTCGCGAAATCCGCCGCGGCATAGCGCTCTCCGGGCCAACCCACCCGCTCCAGTGCATCCCGGGCACGTTGCGCGGAGAGGTCCGCCAATCCCAGCAGATGCATGCCGGGGGTGCGTTGTACCTGGGCCAGGAACATGGAGCCAAACTTGCCGGCGCCGACCATTCCCACGCGTACCGGTTTATCCTCGGCGGCGCGGGCTTGTAGCAGGCTGGTCAGATTCATGGTTTTCTCCTCGGATTGTGGCGCCGTCTTTGCGGCTTTCTCGTTGCCTGTTCATTGCGGATGGGGCACGGCGATTGTGCGTGTTTCGCCGTCACGGTCAATAACCAGTATCAGCGCCGTGCCAGGCTGCTGCCGGTCGAGCATGGCCAGTAGGTCCTGCTGACGGTGCAGTGTTCGGCCGCCGGCGCGTCGGAGATGGTCGCCGGGCTTCAGTCCTGCAGCGTCGCCGGTGCCGCCCTCCATGACGTTGCTGACGACCAGTCCCTCGCCGCTCTCCTGCAGACTGATACCCAGCCGCATGGCGGAACTGCGCGTATCCAGCATGCCGCCATCGACACCGAACAGGGCGTCGGCGATGGGCGGGCCGTCGGCAGGGCAATCATCGTCGCGCATGGGTAGCAGGGTGGCGATGCGCTGGATGCCCAGATCGCGTAATTGGTGAGGCACGCCATGCCCATAGTCCAGGTGGCCGCGACCGATCAGCGCAACAACGGGGCCGTCGGCCGATTGCACTGCATCGGCGAGCCGCTCGGCCATGGCGCGATCCCAGACACTTTGTCCGCGGATGAACATCTCCAGGTAGTCGTCCCGGTCCATGCCCGGCGGCATGGGGTGGTTGTCCAACTGCGCCGAAAGACGATCCCGATAGGCCTGTGGAATCTCTGCCGGTGGTCCAACCTGTTCAAGGTCGGTGTCCTCCAGCGCGTCCCAGCCTTCGCGGCTGACCCGTCGTACCGTTTCCCCCTCGGCGTTCAGGGCGTGCAACGGTCGCTGGTGCATGCGCGCGAATTGGAGCACGGGAAGATAGAGTCGGGACGGATAACCCCAGACGGAGAACCAGTCTGCTTCATCCAGCAAGGCTGCGTCATCCAGCTCGCCGGCCAGCCAGCGATCCAGCACCGGCTGACGGCTGGCGGGGAGCATTTCCAGCCCGATCTCAAGATCGGGATGACGGCCATGCAAGGCGGCCAGCGTGTGGAGCTGCCAGCGGTGATCCTCTTCGCTGTCATGGAACTCCCCCAGCAGAATCACCTGGGCGTTCCCAGTTTGGTCCAGAACTGCCGGCAAATTGACTGGTTCGGCCTGTCCGGGAACAGTCCATTGCCCTGGAGCCGGACAGGCAAGCGTCCGAGGAGTCTCGTCGTGGGCAGTCGGCAGACTGCTGCATGCGCCGGCCGCCAACGCCGCGGCTGCGAGCAGCATGACTTCAAGCAGGCGTCGGGCAGGGCTCATGGCAAGACTCCGTTGCGGTCATGCAGACCGCAACGGTAGCACTGCGGCGGACCTGCGGCGACGCCTGTCAGCCGGTCCGGGCAATGAAACGAACAACCTTGCCGCCGGTGTTGGCGTCGATGACCTGCGGCCTGCAGGGCTGCTCGAACCGTCTCCAGAGCAGTTCCGCCTCGCGCAGGGCCGAGTCGGCTGCGGCCTCCCTGACCGGGCCAAAGCCGCGAATGGTCCGCGGCAGTGCGGCAATGGTCGTGGCAATGGGGAGGGTGTCGGTGGTGGTCTGGGCGAACAGGCGCTCCAGCCATTGCTCGTAGGTTGCGAGCAGGCGCCGATCCAGGCGTCGGTCCGTGCTGTAGCGGAACGGGTCGAGCCACGAGTTGCGCAACCTGCTGCCGGCGGCCACGAGCCGCAGTACAGGCAGTAGCCAGGCACCGAATGTTCGTTTGCGAGGTCGACCCGTGGCCGGATCACGGCGGCTGATGAGTGGTGGTGCCAGGTGAAACTCCAGCTTGCCACCGCTGAACTGCCGCCGCAGATCGGCGATGAATGCCGGTCTGCTGAGTTGGCGGGCGACTTCGTATTCGTCCTTGACCGCCAGCAGGTGCAGATACCCCTCCGCAACGGCGATGGTGAATGCCTCGCTGCCTGGTACCAGTTGCTGCTCCAGGCGCCGCGCCCGGTCGACCACGCGTGCGTGGCGATCCGCCAGCGCATCGTTCTGATACGCCAGGAGGTGATCACGATGCCGCCGCAGACGCTCGTCGAGACCCTCGTCGCCCCCGGGGTTCTCTTTCAGTCCGGCCGTGGCCATAACCTCCGCGGGGCGTTGCGCTGCCTGGCGGCCCCAGTGAAATGCGGCCAGGTTGCGCTCCACGGCGGTGGCATTGAGGCGGATGGCTTCCTCCAGGGCCTTGCGTGAAATAGGAATCAGGCCCAGTTGCCAGGCGATGCCGAGTAGAAAGACGTTGCTCGCCGCCGTGTCACCCATCAGCGCCTCTGTCAGGCGGTTCACATCCAGGGTGTAGAGAATGCGGACGGATTCACCCAGGCGGCGCTCCAGCAGGGACACCGGCACACCCTTGTCGCCATCCTGGGTGAAAGCGCCGGTGACGGACTCATGGTGATTCACGACTGCGCTGGTGCGGGTCGGGTCCATGCCCAGCAGCGCGTCGCGCCCCGTCGCTACCATCAGATCGGCGGCAATGACAAGATCCGCCTGACCGACGCTGACCCGTGGGGCGTGTAACTGTGAGCATTGCGCGGCAATCTGCACATGGCTGGTGACGGCGCCAAACTTCTGGGCCAGTCCCGCCTGGTCCAGCGTACGACTGGCCAGACCGTCGATGTGGGCGGCCATGCCGAGCAGCGCCGAGGTGGTGACCACCCCGGTGCCGCCGATGCCGGGAATCAGGATGCGCCATGGCCGCTCAAGTGAGGGTAGCTTCGGCTCTGGCAACGGACCGAGGACCGACGCATCGAGCCGCTCGGGGCTGTGCAGGCCCGCGCCGCGCAGGCTGACGAAACTGGGGCAGAAACCGTCCATGCAGCTGTAGTCCGCATTGCAGCTGGACTGGTCGATGGCGCGTTTGCGACCCCACGGTGTGTCCTTGGGAACGATGGACAGGCAGCCGGATTGTCTCCCGCAGTCCCCGCAGCCCTCGCAGACTGCTTCGTTGATCACCACGCGTCGAGGTGCCTGCGGCAACATGCCGCGTTTGCGCCGGCGCCGCTTTTCCGTGGCGCATGACTGAACGTAAATCAGCACGCTGACGCCGGTGGTCTCACGCAGCTGCTGTTGCGTGGTTTCCAGCTCCGAACGATCCCGCGGCTGGATCTCCGCTGGCAGGCGGCCGCGATCGAACTGCCCGGATTCGTCGCTGAGCAGTTCGATGCGGCTCACACCCTCTGCCCGAAGTTGCGCCACCGCTCGGTAGATGTCGGGGTTACCCTCGACTGCCTGCCCGCCAGTCATGGCCACGGCATCATTCCAAAGCAGCTTGTAGGTCATGTTGACCCCGGCGGCAACGGCCGCGCGGATGGCCAGGATGCCGGAGTGGAAGTAGGTGCCGTCACCGAGATTCTGGAACACATGGGGCTCGTCGGTGAACGGTGCCTGGCCGAGCCAGTTGGCACCCTCTGCGCCCATATGGGTAAACGTCTCGGTGCGCGGCTGGATCCACTGCGCCATGTAGTGGCAGCCGATGCCCGCCAGGGCACGACTCCCGTCTGGCACCCTGGTTGAGCGACTGTGCGGACAGCCCGAGCAGTAGTGTGGCACGCGCACATGACCGCCGTTGCTCCGGTCGGCGTCCTGCTCGCGCTCATTGAGCTGACGCAGGCGGCGCTCCATGTCCGCATCCACGTAGTAGGGTCGAAGTCGGCGGGCGACCACGCGGGCGATCTGCGCCGGTGACAGTTCCAGCGTTGCCGGAAGTTGCCAGTTGCCCTGTTCATCCCGCTTGCCCGTAATTCGAGGCCGCAGACCGTCGGGCAAGTCGTAGAGGACGTCCTTGAGCTGATCTTCCACCAGGCCGCGTTTTTCCTCCACCACCAGGATTTCGTCGAGCCCCCGGGCGAAGGCCCTAAGGCCGGTGGGTTCCAGCGGCCAGGTCATGGCGACCTTGTAGACGCGCATGCCGATCATCCGTAGCTTGCGCTCGTCCAGCCCCAGTTCGTCCAGGGCCTGCATCAGGTCCAGCCACGATTTCCCCGTGGTGACAATGCCCAGGTGCGCAGCGGCGCTGTCATGGGTCGTGGTGTCGAGTTGGTTGGCCCGGACGTAGGCCTGGGCGGCGGCCAGCTTGTATTCGAGCAGGCGGGCCTCCTGCGCGAATGGGGTATCCCTGCGCCGGATGCCGAGCCCGTCGCTGGGTATGGCGAAATCCGATGGCAGGATGATGCGCGGTTCGTCCGGATCCAAAGCCAGGGTCGCGGAGGCGTCCATCTGCTCGGCAAGGGCCTTCAGTCCGACCCAGCAGCCACTGAAACGGGACATTGCCCATCCGTGCAGGCCATAGTGCAGCAGTTCGCCGACACCAGCTGGATTGAGCACCGGAATGCCCGCCGCCATGAAGGCGTACTCGCTCTGGTGGGGCAGGGAAGAGGATTTACAGGCGTGGTCGTCGCCGGCAACGGCCAGCACGCCGCCATGGGGGCTGGTCCCGGCAAGGTTGGCATGCTTCAGGGCATCACCGCTCCGGTCCACCCCCGGCCCCTTGCCGTACCAAAGGCCGAAAACCCCCTGGTAGCGCGCGGCGGGAAACAGCCCCACCTGCTGGCTGCCCCATACTGCTGTTGCCGCGAGATCCTCGTTGAGTCCGGGTTGGAAAGTAATCTGATGCCGTTCCAGTTCGTCGGCGGCGGCCCAGAGCAGCTTGTCGTAGCCGCCAAGCGGCGAGCCGCGGTAGCCGGAAATGAACCCCGCCGTATTCAGGCCGGCAGCCCGGTCGCGGCGTTGCTGTACCAGTGGCAGGCGCACCAGCGCCTGCAGTCCACTCAGGAAAATGTCGCCGCGCTCGGCGCTGTACTTGTCGTCAAGATTGATGCGTCGGGTTGCTGTCGAAGTCGTCGCCATTGCTTCACTCCCGGATCAACGGGTCCATGGCCAGGCGTCGGCAGGACGCATGGTCGAGTTGGAACGCGTATGGGAACGGTGGCTATCCGACCGGTGTGGGCAGGGCAGGGGTCATGGCAGTCCTCCTCCAGCGGGATCACCGCTGTGTTCTTGGTCGCCGCGTGCCCGGTTGGGGCCGCAGCCGGCTTTTCAGGCTTGGCTGATGGCCTCACCTGATCATCAGTATACTTCCTCCGGGCGCGGTAGTCCTGTGCGATCCGGAATCTTCCCTGTGGCGCCTCTCGATGGTGCTGGCGTCAGCCCCCTTCGCTGTAGCATGCTTGGCTTCTCGGAGTGTCAAGGTGAGTGGCGGCGGCCAGGGATAACCATAAATCAGTTGTGTGGCGGGGGTGGATTTTGGAAGTCCTGGGGATTACCGATGAGCTGACCGGGCTCTATAACAGACAATACTTCATGCACCGGCTGGCCGAGGAGGTTGAACGCGTGCGACGCTACGGCGGCGCATTGACGTTGATTTCTCTTGCGCTGGACAACTACGAACACATGGTGGCCAACGACGGCCGCAACAAGGCTGACACCGCGTTGCAGCAGATGGCAAAGGCGCTTGCCAGCCGTACCCGTACTTCGGACATACGCGCGCGGGTGGAAGGTGGCCGGCTGATGATCGCCTGCGTCGGCACCAGCCTTGCCCAGGCCTCCTGGCTCGCCGATGCCCTGCGCGGCGCATTGCCGGCTGTGAGCGCGCCTGTTTCCCTGCCCATGACCTGCAGTTTCGGTGTCACTGAAATGGTGGATGGCGACACCGCCGGTGCGCTGATCTCCCGGGCCGACAAGCTGCTTGCCGAAGCCATCGAGGACGGCGGAGATGCCGTGATCTGTTGAGCAGACGCTGGTCCCGGGTGTTTGGCGGAGCCGCTCGGGAAGGCGTAATCGGCGGTTAAATATGGGTTTTTTGAGAATCGCGGCTATCTGCGGCATCATATGTGCCCCCTGCCGGGGCTGATGGCCGCCCTTGTTGTGAACGTTCCTCTTCTATAGTGAGGGGCGGCGGCCTTGGAAACCCGGCGGCCAGAACTTGAATTCTTGGTTTCGGGTACAGCCCGTCAAACACACAACAATGTGGAGAACTGCCATGGGAAGAGTAGCTCTGGTTACAGGTGGCACGCGTGGAATCGGCGGTGCCATCTCGCGTGGTCTCAAGGCTGCCGGACACACGGTTGCGGCAACCTATCACGGCAATGACGAGGCGGCGGAGGCGTTCCGCAAGGAAACTGGCATCGCTGTATTCAAATGGGATGTGGGTGACTTTGATGCCTGCCAGGCTGGCCTCGAGAAGGTTGCCGCCGAGTTGGGTCCCGTCGAAGTGCTGGTCAACAATGCCGGCATCACCAAGGACGGCATGCTTCACAAGATGGCTGCAGACCAGTGGAACGCAGTGATCCAGACCAATCTGACCTCGGCCTTCAACATGTGCCGCGCCGCCATCGCCGGTATGCGTGAGAGCGGATTCGGCAGAATCGTGAATATCGCGTCGGTGAACGGCCAGAAGGGTCAGATGGGGCAGACCAACTATGCCGCCGCGAAGGCCGGCCTGATCGGTTTCAGCAAATCCCTGGCGCTGGAGACCGCAGCCAAGGGCATTACCGTCAACGTGGTGGCTCCGGGCTACACCGAGACGGATATGGTGGCTGCGGTACCGCAGAACGTGCTGGACAAGATTGTTGCCCAGATCCCCGTGGGGCGTCTTGGCCAGGCTGATGAAATCGCCCATTCCGTGTGTTTTCTCGCCAGCAAGGAGGCCGGCTTCATCACAGGCGCCACCATCAGCATCAACGGCGGCCAGTACATGGCCTGAGTCTTACCCCTGCAGAGTACTGAGCCCGATGGCGGAACCGATGACCGCCATCGGGGTCAGTGTCGTCATCGCTTTACCGCGCCACCGCGAGCCCCCGACCCATGCAATTGATGGCAAGCGCCCGCCTGCGCCGCCTTGTCGGCACGCTGCGCTCGATCTGCATCTACTGGCGGCCGGGCCGCCAGCGCGGGCTGCGCCAGCTTTACTCCGGGTTCGTTCGCGCGGGGGATCTGGTGTTTGACGTGGGTGCGCATGTGGGCGACCGCACCGTTGCCTTTGCCGGGCTCGGAGCACGGGTTGTGGCGCTGGAGCCGCAGCCGCAACTGCTGCCGGTGCTGCGCCGCGTCACGCGCAAACTCTGCCGTGTCACCATCCTCACCAGCGCCGTCGGCCGCGAGACGGGGGAGGCGGAGTTGTTGCTGAGCGCCGCCACTCCCACGGTCTCCACCCTGTCCACCGACTGGGTGGACTCGGTGAAACGGGATAATCAGGGGTTTCGCGGCGTGGCCTGGGACGAGCGTGTCACCGTCCCGGTGACCACGCTCGACGCCTTGATCGCTCAGTACGGCGACCCCGTGTTCTGCAAGATCGATGTCGAAGGGTTCGAGGCAGAAGTCCTGGCAGGATTGAGTCGTCCGATTCCGGCAGTCTCCTTCGAGTTCGTGCCGGGTGCCGAGGGCGTTGCAACGGACTGCATCACGCGGCTGGAAGCGCTGGGCCGCTACGAATACAACGTGGTGCGCGGTGAGCAGCGGCAGTTTCTGTTGGCCCAGTGGTGCGATGCGGTCGCGATGAATCAGTGGCTGAAAGAGCAAGCCAGCGGTGGCTCCGGGGACGTCTACGCACGACTTGCTACCGCTTAACCGCCCGCCCGCTCCTGGTCTTCGTCAGGACCCCTCTTTTGCAGGGCTGCATAGCGGCGAAGCACGCGTTGCCGACGCACGGGGGAGAGGCGATCGATGTACAGCTTGCCGTCGATGTGATCGCACTCGTGCTGAACGCAGGCTGCTTCAAGCCCCTCCGCTTCGAATTCGTAGGGCTTGCCGTCCAGGTCCTGGGCACGCACCCACAGCCGGTTATTCCGCGCCTTGCCCTTTTCCTGCACACCGGGCACTGACAGGCACCCTTCCTCCAGTGGCATGGGTTCGCCGATTGCCTCGTATTGCGGATTGATCATGACCCGAAGTGGGCTGTCGCCGACTTCCATCACCGCCACGCGCAGGTGCACGCCGATCTGTACGGCCGCAAGGCCGATCCCATCGGCATCCCGCATGGTGTCGATCATGTCGTCTACCAGCGTGCGCAGCTCATCATCGAACTTGTCGACAGTGCGCGAGCGTTGGCGCAGCCGAGGGTCCGGGTGTGTTACCAATGGTCGTATCATGCGTTGTACGCCTTTGTGCCGTGGTGGTGACGAACGTCGCTGTTCGAGGGTAGTACCATAAGCCGAATCGCTTCGCCAAGCCCGACGTGCCGGCCGTCAGTTCTTCTTGTGTGGTCCCAGAGAGGTGTTTCCATGCCCGAGTTCCGTAATCACGCCAGTCTGCCGAAACCGCAGTTTCCGGGTAGTCATGTGGTCATCGATGACCGGTATGTCTATGTGTCCGGACTTGAGGCGGTGGATATTCCCGGAGGCGATGCCCTGCTGGGCGACGTGCCGGCGGAAACCCGCTTGATCATGGATACTCTGTCGGAGATGCTGGCTGCCGTGGAGTGTAGCCTCGCGGATGTGGTGCGGGTGGATGTACACCTGGCGGATATCGCCGACATTGGCGCCATGGATGCCGTCTATGCCGGGTATTTTCCCGACGGCCGTTATCCGGCCCGCACCTGCACCGGGGCTTCAGGCCTGTTCGGCGGCTGTCGTGTCGAGATCACGATGATGGCGCGCCGTCCCTGACCGCTTCCTGGAGCAGCCCGGCGAGGTGGCGCAGTCCTGGCCCGGCGGACTCCGGATCGGCGTAGACCAGGTAGAGTTCGGCGTACTGTTCGGCGCCGTGCTCCAGTGGCAGGGGTTTGAGCAGGCCGGATTCCAGCTCTTCGCGAATCATGCCCTCGGCGTACCAGGCGAAGCCCAGGCCCATGCAGGCAGCCCTAATCGACGTCGCCTTGTGGCTGACGGTCCAGCGGCTTTCCGTGTCTTCCCGGGCCAGGCCCGGCTGGCGTCGACTGCTGGAATCCCTCACCAGCAGATGGCGATGGCGGCGCAGATCGACCCGGGTTACGGGACGACCCAGGCCATGCAGCGGGTGGGAGGGTGCGGCTGCCGCCAGGAACCGCACCCGGGTCAGGGGATCGCCGAGAAAGCCGGTGGGCACCCGAGAGGCTATGGCCAGGTCGACACGCCCTTCCAGTAACAGCTCGCTGGTGCCGCCAAGCACGGATTCGTAGAGTTCGATGGGCGTTTCGGGGCGTCGTTCGGCGAACTGTGCCAGGCAGCGCAGCAACAGCCAGGTGGGAAAGATGATCTCCACCGCCATGCGAATCCCTGCTTCCCAGCCCCGTGCCAGATCGGCTGCGGCCCGCTCGACCCGTGCGGCTTCCTCCAGCAGCCCCGCCGCCCGCTTGTAAAGATTGCGCCCGACGGGCGTCAGCACCGCCCTGCGACCTTCCAGGACAAACGCTTCGACACCCAGGGTGCGCTGCAGTTTGTTGACCGCATGACTGACGGTGGATTGGGTGCGGTGCAGTTGCTCGGCAGCGGCGGCAAAGCTCCCCGCGTCTACCACCGCGACGAAGGCGCGCCACTGATCAAGGCTGATGCGGGTATCTGATGTCATGGCGGGGCTCGGCAAGGACAGAGGCAACCATTCTATCGATTTAATCGAACGGTTCCCCTGAATTTATTCGCTTTTCTATCGTGGTTGTGAATGTTGAACTGCGGCTATGTCAATCACAGGAGGTTCTTCCATGTCTACGCTGCTACAGATCAACAGTAGTCTCTTCTCCGATGAAGGTCAGTCCAGTCGTCTGTCCAACGATTTCGTGGCGCGCTGGCGTGAACAGAACCCGGAAGGCCAGGTCATCGTTCGGGATCTGGCTGCAGAGCCCATTCCGCATCTCACGGCTGAGCGGCTGCAGGCTGGTCTCACCGCGCCCGAGGAGCGTACGGCAGAGCAGCAGGCCCTGGCTGCCGAAGGTGATGAATTGATCGAGGAACTGAAGCAGGCTGACGTCATCGCCCTTGGTCTGCCCATGTACAACTTCTCCGTGCCGTCCACCCTGAAGGCATGGTTCGACCATGTTGCCCGGGCGGGGACCACGTTCCGCTACACGGAACAGGGCCCAGTCGGGTTGTTGGAGAACAAGACGCTCTATGTCTTTGCAGCTCGTGGCGGCAAGTATCTCGGCACGTCCATGGACACCCAGACAGATCTGGTCAAGCATTTCTTCGGTCTGCTCGGCGTCACTGACGTGAAGTTTATCCACGCTGAGGGTCTGGCCATGGGCGACGAAATACAGCAGCAGGCACTACAGGCTGCCAGGGACCGAATCGACTCGCTGGCAGCCTGAGCCGGCATCCAGGCAGAAGGAGAAATTGTCATGAGCGGCATTATTCGTGAATTGCGGGGCGTCATTCCCTCGGTGCCGGCGTCGGATGGTGCCGGCGTGAAACTGCGGCGCAGTCTTGGCTCGGCCCAGGGTGCCCGGGTTGATCCTTTTCTGATGCTGGACGAGTTCTTTTCCGACAACCCGGATGACTACCTGGCCGGCTTTCCGGCCCATCCGCACCGCGGATTCGAGACGGTGACCTATATGCTCGATGGTCACATGCAGCATCAGGATCACATGGGTAACACCGGTGATCTGGGGCCCGGTGGCGTGCAGTGGATGACCGCCGGTCGCGGCATCATCCACTCCGAGATGCCGCAGCAGACCGAGGGGCGGATGCGTGGCTTTCAGCTCTGGCTGAACCTGCCGGCGTCGCAGAAAATGAAGCCTGCCGGCTACCGTGACATTACCGCCGATGAAATTCCCGAGGCGAAAACGGCTGCTGGTGGAATGGTGCGGGTGATTGCCGGTCGCATCAGCGTGGATGGTCAGGCGCTGGCGGGTGCGGTGAATGCCGAAGCCGGCCAGTGGCAGACCGACCCCATCTATGTGGACGTGCGGCTGCAGGCGGGGGAGCGTGCCGAGATCCCGGTGCCGCGGGGTCACAATGCTTTCCTGTATCTCTACGACGGCGAGGCCCGTCTCGGGGAGCAGGAGCAGGCCTTGCCGCAACGGGCCAGTGGTCTGCTCACCGATGGCGACGTGGTGCGAATTGTCGCCGGAGAGCAGGGTGCCAACCTGCTGTTGCTGGCGGCACGGCCCCTGAACGAGCCGGTGGTGCAGTATGGCCCGTTCGTCATGAACACCCGGGAAGAAATCGAGCAGGCGCTCGCCGATTACCGGGATGGGAGACTCGCCGAGCCGGCATGAGGTGGTGGGGTGCGTCGGCGCGTTGAGTCGACGCGCTGCCACGTTGGCCTTCTGTCCGGAAACGGAGCACGGGCGCACCGCCCGCAGACAGGCCGTGAACCCCTCCATGGGGGCTCGACAGCGACATCCCTGTGGCTGACGGTCTGCGGGCGGCGCCCCCGCGCTCCGTTTGTGCCAGCTGTGTAAGGGTGGCCTGGCCAACGGTGATGTGGTGCGTTACGGCCTTTGGCCTAACGCACTCTACGGCGGGCTTCAGGGGGGCATTGCATCCTGTAGCACCAACCGGGCGCTCGCCGACCCCGCGATCACGCCATCACACCCCCGTGCCAATCATGGCTCCGATCATCACCCACACGAGCATGGTTGCCGCCGCGATCAACCACAGTAGCATCGCGTAGCCGGGCTTCTGCGTGAAACGCAGCAGCAGGAGATCCTTGGCCTTGTAGACCTTGATGCCGTCGGCCGCATCGTTGTAGCGCCGTGCCAGTTCGTCTGGCGACAGGTTGCCCAATGCGTCGATGACCCGTTCCAGCGCTTGCATGCCCTGTGTACCGAAGCCAGGCGGCGTCAGGTGATATTCCATGCGCTGACCATCCCGCTCCACCAGCAGGCGTAGGGTATCCCTTTCAAGTCGGGCTTCCCGCAGCAGACCCGGCGCGCCGGAGCCCAGCTCGCCGTTGTCGAAGCGACCCACCAGACGCAGCGCTTCGTCGTCCGGACGCTTCTCCAGCCGGAACTCCCGTGGGCCGCCATAACGTGCATTGATGTAGGCCGCCGCAAGCAGCAGGGCAACGATCATGGGCAGCGTAATCACGGTCGGCAGGCCGCTGCGAATGATGGCCAGGCCGATCAGCAGGGTGACGCTGGTGCCGGCCACCACCGCCAGGGTGTTGACCAGCGGGCGGTGAAAGGTGCCCTCCGCAACTAACAGAATTCGGGACATTGTCTGCCTATCCTCGCTCCCCTAGCGCATTACAACGCCGAAGGTGAGCTGCAGATGCTCGCGCATTCGACGGCTGGCCCGCAAGGACAGGCGCAAGCGTTCCCGGTCGTGGCTGGAGAGTCGCTCCATGCGCAGCAATGGATCCGGGGCTTCGCCGCGGCGTATCTGTTCAAGCTGGTGACTCAACAGGAGATCCTGCAACTCCTCGAAGGCGATGCGCATGGACTCGCAGAAGTCCGGGTCGAATACACCAAGCCGTCTCAAGGCTGCGATGCGCTCCAGGGTCTTGCAGCGGCTGACTCCCGCCTGCAGCGCGAAAACCCGCATGGCATCCACGATCAGACGCAGCCCGGTGCGCTTGAGATCGATGACTTCTTCACCGTCGCGGGAACTGGGCTTGAGGCGATTGAAGATGCTGAGTGGCTGAACGATTCGGGCGTTTTCGCCCACCATTCTCTGGAACAGTTTCCGACCCTCTCCGTCTGCAAGTTCCTGGTTCAGATGGTCCCGGAGCGCAGTGGTGAGGTCGTCGTCACCGTGCAGTGTCGCAAAATCGAGCACGATATTGGCGAGGCGCGCCTCCCGTCTGCCTGGTTTCCGGGTCAGAGTGGAGAGCTTGTCTTTCCAGCCGGCAAGGGTGCGGCGATAGTCCACGTTACGGGTCATGACGTCGCCAGGGCACAGGTGATAGCCCACCTGATCCAATGCCGGGTTCAGGCGTTCGGCAAATCGCTCGAACCAGGCAAGCGCACTTGCGTCCGCCTCATCGGCAATGATGAGGCCGTTGTCCTGATCGGGACGCAGCAGCATTTCTCCCCGACCACCCGACCCCATGATGATGAGGGCGTAAGGGCAGGGGGGTTCCCCCAGACCTTCCTGGCGCAGCGCTTCCAGCACGAGTTCCACCGTGCGCCGCTGCAGGGCGAGATGGACATCGGTGATGACACGCACCGCGAGACCGGCGCTGCGGTGCGTCTCGTGCACACCTCTGGCCTCATCCGGAACGCGTTGACGAAGCGCAGTCAGGCTGGCGAGGTCGGCCGCGGCCCGAATGTCCCCTTCCAGGGTGAAAGGCGGGTTGGCAAGCGCCTGGACGATGTCGGACTGGGAAATGAGTCCGACGGGGCGATCCTGGTCGTCGACGACAACGACATCGCGCAGACGACGCTGCCGCTGCAGCGCTTCCGCCTCCCACAGCGGTGCATCCCGCCGCACGGTGTGGCCTTGTAGCAGGGCGCATTGGTGCAAGGCCGTGGCGATGGGGCGATCATGCTCGACCACGTCCATGAGCAGGGTGTGCGCCGTGGTCAGACCCAGCAGGCGACCTTCGTCATCGATGACACCCAGGCTGCCGATTCCCCGCTGTTCCAGCAGCCGCCAGGCGTCGGCGATGCTGGTCTGGGAATCGCAGGTAGCCAGACCGCTGCGCATGTACTGTCGCACCGGTCGGGACAGGGTGCCACGCACGGTTTCCCGCGCCTGCAGGGCTTTGCGCATGCGTGCCGCAAGGGCCTTGTTGATGGTTTCAAAGAATGCCGGCTCGCTCTGTTCCAGGCGCTTCACGGTGGTCGCGGGGATGGCCCGGATGTAGCAGTCGGAGACGGCCCTCGCGGAAGAGCGATACACACCGCCGTCCAGGTAGTTGGCGAGTCCGATTAGGTTGCCCGGTTCGGCTTGACGTCTGTGCCTGTCCGCCGAGACGTGGTCGAGAGTCCCCTCGATGTGCAGGTAGACCTGTTCACGGTAGGCATCGCCGGCGTCGAAGAGGGCGGAGCCCGCCGGAATGAACAGCCGATCGCTGTCACGAAGCAGCCGGCGAACCAGCGAACCCGGCACACCCCGCCAGAGGCTGGATCCCATGACCCGGTCCGTATCGGAATCAAGTGCTGTGTCCGCCGGGTCACGCATGATCGGTAACTATAGGGTAAAGGTGACGGGGCTCCGCCATGGCGGAGCCCCGGATCGGTCAGGCCCTGGGGTGATTCGGCAACTCCTTGGTCATGGCGTACAGGGTACAGCCCGCCATGCCCAGCAGGACGAAGCTGAACGGGAAGCCCAGGCCGATAGCTGCCGCCTGCAGGGCCGCCAGGCCACCGCCCACCAGCAGCACGATGGCCACCAGCCCTTCGAACAGCACCCAGAAGGCACGCTGCACCACGGGTGCATCCGTCAGGCCGCCGGCGCTGATGGTATCGATGACCAGGGAACCGGAGTCCGACGAGGTCACGAAGAACACCACCACCAGGAAGATGGCCACCGCCGAGGTGATAGCCGCAAACGGCAGGGCCTCCAGCATGGCGTAGATGGTCAGTTCCGGCTGGTAGTCGGTGACCAGCTGGACAACGCCCTCATAGCCGTCGTTCAGGAACTGATCGATGGCGTAGCCGCCCATGATATTCATCCACAGGATGCCGGCGATGGTCGGGATGATCAGCACACAGAAGATGAATTCCCGCACCGTGCGGCCATAGGACACCCGAGCGATGAACATGCCCACGAACGGTGACCAGGAAATCCACCAGGCCCAGTAGAACGTTGTCCAGCCGTGCATGTAATCCAGATCCTCGCGGCCTACCCAGTTACTGAGTGGAACCAGGTTGGCGAGATAGCCGCCGGTGGTGGTGACCGTGCTGACCAGGATATCCACCGTGGCCCCGGCGATCAGCACGAAGACGCCCAAGGCGGCGAACAGGATCATGTTCAGTGCACTGAGGCGCTTGACGCCGCCGTGGATCCCCAGCATCACCGAGACCAGTGCGAGGCCGGTAATGGCGAGTATCAGCACCACCAGCAGGGTGTTGGTCGCCTCGATACCATAGAGGTACTCAAGCCCACCGGCAGCCTGCTGGGCACCAAAGCCCAGTGATGTGGCCAGGCCGAACATGGTGGCGAACACTGCGAGCGTATCGATGACGTGGCCGAACCAGCCCCAGACCCGATCACCGAAGATCGGGAAGAACGCGGAGCGAATCGTCAGCGGCAGGCCGAAGTTGTAGCTGAAGAAGGCCAATGAGACGGCGACAACGCCATAAATCGCCCAGGGGTGCAGGCCCCAATGGAAGATTGTTGCCGCGACGCCCATGGCGCGCGCTGCCTCGGTATCGGAAGCATCGACGCCCAGCGGCGGATTCTGGAAATGGAACACGGGCTCCAGTACGCCGAAGAACATGAGCCCGATCCCCATGCCGGCGGCGAAGAGCATGCCAAACCAGCCCAGGTACCCGAACTCGGGCGCGGCATCGGGCCCGCCCAGGCGGATGCGCCCCAGGGGCGAGAGCATCATCACCAGGCAGACGATCACGAAAATATTTGCCGCACCCATGAATACCCAGTCGAAGGTCGACTCAAGCCAGGTGCGGGTTGAACCCAGCGTGCTGGCCAGCACATCCGGGAAAATGATCGCCAGCAGCACGAAGATCGTGATACCGACGGAAGTGATAAAGAAGACTGGATTATGCAATTCCAGCCCCATGGGCTGGACGTTGTCCTGGCCGAGTTCATAGTCCGTCTCGGCGACGACTGGTCCGTCGTTCCCCGACTGCGTGTTGTTCTCTGCCACGGTTCTCCCCCCTGGGTGATGTGGTTGGACGACGAGGCCGATTGCCGGAATGTGAGGCAAGGCAGCCTCTGGATCATCAGCCAGAGTGAATCATGTGCAGCAAGGGGTCAAACCGACGCGGGACGTTCTGTGGTGTCATCCGTGGTCGCCAGGGCCTGCTGCCGATAGCGTCGCGGGCTTGTGCCATGCAGTTCTCGGAAGCAGCGAGCCAGGTGAGCCGATGACGAGAATCCGGTGGCTGCGGCAATGGTCTCGACCTGCAAGCCGGTCTGGACAAGCAGGCGGCGGGCGCGGTCTACCCGCAGTGACCGGTAGTAGGCCGCTGGGGCGCGTTGCAGATGCCGTCGGAACAGCCGATCAAGCTGCCGGACCGACAGATTCAGCCGTGCCGCGATGGCGTGGATGGGTAGCGGGTCGTCCACATGTTGCTCCATCAGCCTGACGGCGCTGGCCAATGGCCTCGAATGACGCAATAGCTCGAAATGGGCGCTCAGGCGCTGCGTACTGCCGGCCTCGCGAATGCGGTCGTGAATGTAGGTCTCGGCCACTGTCGCGGCAAGCTGCTGCCCGTGGCGCCGCTGGATCAGGGTGAGCATGAGGTCAAGCGCTGAGGTGCCGCCGGCGCAGGAGAAGCGTGACGCCGACAGTTCGAATACGCTGGCGCGGATATCCAGCCGGGGATGCCGTTCCCGATACGCTTCAAGGCAATGCCAGTGGATTGTCGAGGGCACCGCGTCGAACAGCCCCGCCGCGGCAGCCGGGAACGAGCCATCCGACAACGCGCCCATCATCCTGCCCTGCTTGGCCTGGTGTCGCAGCCAGCGCAACAGGTTCGGCGGCGCGTAGTCATGGGAGCGCTCGCCCCCGCACAGCGCCACAACACCTGCGTTCTCCGCGGCGTCCAGTCCCCGCGCGTCCATCGTAAGGCCACTGGAAGAGGCCACGGCCCCGGCGTGCTCCGACACAAGCCGCCAGCGATAGAGGTGATGACCGGCGGCGACGTTGGCGGCGCGCAGGGCCTCCACCGCCGAGCTGAGTGCCAGCAGCGAGAAGCGTGGAACCAGGACGAAGGCGAACAGCTCCATGGGGAGCAGTGTCGCACTCGTAACGAAAGCCGTCCATTTCGTGATGGTTAAAGTCACGGGAGTCTGGTGTGCTGGGCTCATACACTGGGCAGGATGGAAAACCATGCGTTATTCCGGCTGGCAACTACTCAAGCAGGGGCTCGGCGGCCATCGCGGCTGGCCACGCATGTGGCGCGACCCCGAGCCCAAACCGGATTACGACGTGGTCATCATCGGTGGCGGCGGGCATGGCCTTGCCACGGCCTACTACCTGGCCAGGGAGCATGGAGTCCACCGTGTTGCCGTACTGGAGAAAGGCTGGATCGGCGGCGGTAATGTCGGCCGCAACACCACCATCGTCCGCTCCAATTACCTGCTTGGGCCCAACGTCCGCTTCTACGAGCACGCCATGCGCCTCTGGGAGGGTCTGGAGCAGGAACTCAACTTCAACACCATGGTGAGCCAGCGCGGCGTGGTGAATCTGTTCCACTCCGACGCCCAGCGTGATGCCTTTGCCCGACGTGGCAATGCCATGCGGCTCGCCGGGGTGGACGCCGAGTTGCTGGACGCCGACGAAGTGCGACAGCTGGTTCCGGCACTGGACTTTGCCAATGCCCGCTTCCCCATCATGGGCGGCCTGTTGCAGCCCCGCGGCGGCACGGTGCGTCACGACGCCGTGGCCTGGGGCTACGCCCGGGGCGCAGACGCCCGGGGCGTGGACATCATCCAGAACTGTGAGGTGACGGGCATCCGCCGTGACGGCGATCGCGTTATCGGGGTGGAGACCAGTCGCGGCTTCATCGCCGCCGGCAAGGTGGCATCCGCAGTGGCGGGCAACACCAGCCGGATCGGCGAGTTGGTCGGGCTGCGGTTGCCCATCGAGAGTCATGTGTTGCAGGCCTTCGTCACCGAAGGCGTCAAGCCGCTGCTCGACACCGTGGTGACCTTCGGAGCCGGGCATTTCTATGTCAGCCAGTCCGACAAGGGCGGACTGGTGTTCGGCGGCGATCTGGATGGCTACAACTCCTACGCCCAGCGCGGCAACCTGCCCGCCATGGAACATGTCATGGCCGGCGGCATGGCGATCCTGCCGGTCATGGGCCGCTTGCGGCTGCTCCGCCAATGGGGCGGGGTGATGGACATGACCATGGACGGCAGCCCCATCATCACCGGCACAGATCTGCGCGGTTTCTACCTCAACGGCGGCTGGTGTTACGGCGGTTTCAAGGCGACGCCGGCCTCCGGCTGGTGCTTTGCCCACCTCATCGCCACGGGCCAACCCCATCCGCTGATTGAATCCTTCACCCTGGAGCGGTTCAGCAGCGGCCACCTGCTGGACGAAAAGGGCGTGGGGCCAAACCCATGGATACAGTAAGTCCCGAAGGAGAGTGTCATGCATCGCATTGACTGCCCCTGGTGCGGCCTGCGGGATGAGGCCGAGTTCCAGTATCAGGGCGATGCCTCCGTTGCCCCACCGGCACTGGATGCCAGGCCGGAGGCGGCCGTGTCGGCAGTTTACATTCGCACCAACCCGCGGGGCTGGCACAGGGAATGGTGGCACCACGTGGGCGGTTGCCGGCAGTTCGTGCAGGTGATTCGCCATACCGTCAGTCACCGGATTGCTGCTACGGGCCGGCCCGGTGATGAACTGGAGTTCCTCCATGAGTGAGGGTCAGGTGCGGCGACTGCCGTCCGGCGGTCATATCGATCGGGACAGACTCGTTTCGGTGCGCTTTGACGGCCGGCTTTATCAGGGCTATGCCGGCGATACCCTGGCTTCGCTACTACTTGCCAACGGGGTGCAACTGATCGGGCGAAGCTTCAAGTACCACCGGCCGCGGGGTATTCTCGCCGCCGGCCACGAGGAGCCCAACGCCCTGGTGGAACTGGGCGAGGGCCAGTGCCGTGAGCCCAATACCCGGGCCACCGTCATCGAGGCCCGCGACGGACTGGTTGCCAGCAGCCAGAACCGGTTCCCCTCGCTGCGATTCGATCTGCTATCGGTCAACGGCTTGCTGCATCGCTTTCTGGTGGCGGGCTTCTACTACAAGACCTTCATGTGGCCGGCGAGCTTCTGGGAGCGGGTCTACGAGCGCCAGATCCGCCGCGCGGCCGGGCTTGGTCGCGCCGCCGACAGTGCCGACCCGGATCACTATGAGCACGCCCACGCCCATGCCGACGTGGTGGTGGCGGGCGCCGGTCCGGCAGGACTGATGGCGGCCCTCGCCGCAGGCCTGAGCGGTGCCCGCGTGCTCCTGATCGAAGCCGGACCGCTGTTGGGTGGGCGCTTGCTCTGGGAGCAGGAGCATGTCGATGATGCTCCGGCCGCTGACTGGGTCGCTTCCGTGGAAGTGCGGCTGCGGGGCATGGACAACGTGCGCGTTCTCACCCGCACCAGCCTGACCAGCGTCTACGACCACGGCGTGCTGAGCGCGGTGGAACAGGTGCCGCCGCTGGCGGAGACCGCAGAGCATCTGCCCCGGCAGCGGCTGTGGGTGATTCGCTCCAGACAACTGGTGTCCGCCACCGGCGCGCTGGAACGGCCGCTGGTGTTCGATGACAACGACAGGCCGGGCGTCATGCTGGCCACTGCGGTCCGCCGATACCTGAACCAGTTCGCTGTGGCACCGGGACGGCGGTTCCTGGTGGCCACGAACAACGACGATGCCTACCGAACGGCGTTCGATCTCGCTGCCGCCGGCTGCGAGGTAGCGGCTATCGCGGATGCGCGGACCGAACCCGGAGCCGTTGCCGAGCAGGCCCGAGAGTTGGGGATTCGGGTACTGACCGGGGCAGTCCCCGCCCGTGCCATCGGCGGGCAGTCACTGCGCCGCGTTGCCTTGCAGGATCCTGATGGCGTTCCCAAGGCATCCGTGGATTGTGATTGCCTTGCGGTCTCCGGCGGATTCAGCCCGGATGTCAGCCTGCTCAGTCAGTGCGGCGATCAGCCGGTGTGGGATGCAGAACTGGCGGCATTTCGCCCGGCGGGGGGCGTCGAGTCCGCCAGTGCTGCCGGTTCGGCGGCCGGTGCCTATGCGCTTGCGGACTGTCTGGCCGGTGGGTACAACGCCGGTCGTGACGCCGCTCACAAACTGGGATTCACGGTTGCGGAAAGCGGGGCTCTGCCGCGGGTGGCCGTGCGCCCGGAAGCCCCCATTCGGCCAATCTGGCGCTGCCCCGGGTCGGGCAAGGCCTTTGTCGATCTGCAGAATGATGTGACCGTGGACGACATCCGTCTGGCCGATCAGGAGGGCTTTCACAGCGTCGAGCACCTGAAGCGCTACACCACTCTTGGCATGGGCACGGATCAGGGCAAGACATCCTCCGTGAACGGGCTCGGTGTCCTTGCGCAGATACAGCAGCGCGCCATTGCCGAGGTAGGCACCACCCGCTTTCGGCCACCGGCGGTGCCGGTGGCCGTGGGTGCCTATGCCGGGCACCGTCGCGGCCAGGAGTTTGCGCCCGTGCGTCGTACTGCCATGGACGATTGGCACCGGCAGCAAGGCGCGCTGTTCATCGAGGCAGGCCACTGGTTGCGGCCGAGCTGCTACCCGCGGGACGGCGAGGATATTGCCGCCGCCACCTGGCGAGAGGCACTGGCGGTGCGTCACTCCGTGGGCATCTGCGACGTCTCCACCCTGGGCAAGATCGACGTCATGGGTCCGGATGCCGCCGAGTTTCTCAACCGCATCTACCTCAACGGTTTTCTCAAGTTGCCGGTGGGCAAGGTGCGCTATGGCGTGATGCTGCGGCCTGACGGGCATCTGTTCGACGATGGCACCACCTCGCGCTTTGCCGACGATCATTTCGTGACCACCACCACCACGGCCAATGCCGGACGGGTGCTGGCCCACATGGAATTCCATGCCCAGGTGGCCTGGCCCGATCTGGACGTCAATGTTGCCTCCGCCACCGAGCAATGGGCGACCATGGCGGTCGCCGGGCCACGCAGCCGCGAAACCCTGCAGCGCGCATTACCCGAGGCGGATTTGTCCAACGAGGCCCTGCCTTTCATGGGTTTCCTCAACCTGCTGGACGGCCCGTATCCGGTTCGGATCTTCCGTATCAGCTTCTCGGGCGAACTGGCCTATGAGGTCAGCGTCCCCTGGGGCTACGGCAGCGCCATGTGGCGGCGAATCATGGCAGCCGGCGCGGATTTCGGTATTTCACCCTATGGCACCGAAGCACTGGGTGTGCTGCGCATAGAGAAAGGTCATCCGGCAGGGCCGGAGTTCGATGGCCGCACCACCGCCGAGGACATCGGTCTGGCCGGCATGGTGGAGAAGCAGAAGAAGGACTATGTGGGCAAGGTGCTGGCGGCACGCCCCGGGCTGGCGGATACTTGCCGGCCACGGCTGGTGGGTTTGCGACCCCTGGAGCCTGGCGGTCGCCTGCGCGGCGGTGCTCACCTGCTTGAGCCCGGCGGCGACGCGACCATCGAAAACAGTCTTGGTTGGCTGTCGTCGGTGACCCACAGCCCGCACCTGGAACAGTGGATCGCCCTGGCGTTCCTGCGCGACGGCGACCAGCGTCATGGGCAGCGCCTGGATGCGGTATTCCCGCTGAAAGGGGAGTCCGTGCCGGTGGAGGTCTGTTCGCCGTGCTTCATTGATCCGCAAGGGAGTCGACTCCGTGGCTGAGCAGGACCTGCGCTATCCGGTGGGGTTGAGTACCTGGCAGTTACCCGCTCAGCGGGGCGAGCCCGGCGTTCGTATCGCCCATGTTCGTGGTCTGGCCTGCTGTCAGGTCTTTGCCAGACGGGGCCGGGAAGACGCAGTACAGGCTGCGCTGAACGTTACGACTGCGCCGGGTCGAGGCGCCATGACCAGGGAGTTGCTGGCGCTACCGCTGGCACCACGGCAATGGATGATACTCGCGCCCCGGGGGCGTGACGGCGCCCTGGCCCGGGCCTTGGCCCAGAAACTGGACGGCATTGGCCACGTCAGCGATCAGAGCCACGGGCGTGCCGCATTCCGCGTGTCGGGCCGCCATGCGGTGGAACTGCTCGGTCGCGAGTGTCGGCTTGACCTGGCGACGGCGGAGCCCGGTTTCGCCGGGCAAACGGTGATGGCGGAGATCAGCGTGTTATTGTGCCGCCCGGACGCGGAGAGCGGCTTTGTTCTGCTGGTCTACCCGGGCTACGCCCAGGCATTTCTCGGCTGGCTGCAGCAGGCCGCCGCTTCCATGCAACCCCTATTCGTCGAGGAAGACGCGCCACCATGGACGCCAACGCCCCAATCCTGATTCTCAAACTGACCTGCGCCGATCGGCCCGGCATCGTGGCCGCGGTCTCCGGGCTGATTGCCGAGCACGGTGGCAATATCCTGGAGAGTTCCCAGTTCGACGACCTGCGCACCGGGCAGTTCTTCATGCGGGTGCGGTTCAGTTTCGCCGAAGCGGAGCGGTTCAGCTTTTTCTTCAAACCGGTGGCGGAACGCTTCTCCATGCGCTGGGACGTGCAGCGTGAGGATGTCCGTGGCCGGGTGCTGATCATGGTGTCGCGCTTCGACCATTGCCTGGTGGACCTGCTGTATCGCTGGCGTACCGGCACAATACCGATGGATGTGGTGGCCATCGTCTCCAACCACGAGACGGCGCGACCCATCGCCGAACTGCATGATCTGCCGTTTCATCACCTGCCCGTGACACGCGAGACCAGAGCGGCCCAGGAGGCGAAGCTGCTTGGCCTGGTGGAGGAGACCGGCGCCGACCTGGTCGTTCTCGCCCGCTACATGCAGATACTCTCCGACGGACTGTCCAATCGCCTGTTCGGCAAGGTGATCAACATCCATCACTCCTTCCTGCCCGGTTTCAAGGGTGCCCGGCCCTATCACCAGGCCCATGAGCGGGGCGTCAAGCTCATAGGCGCTACCGCGCACTACGTGACGGCGGACCTGGATGAGGGGCCGATCATCGAGCAGGACGTGGAGCGCGTGGACCACGCCGACGAGCCGGAGGATCTCATCGAGATCGGCCAGACCCTGGAATGTCAGGCCCTGGCCCGTGCCGTGCGCTGGCACCTGGAGCACCGGGTGCTGCTGAACGGGTCCAAGACGGTGGTGTTCCGCTAGACAGCCCCTGCTGCATTGCCCACTGGCGCCCATGAGGGCGCCTTATTGCGTGATAAATATTTCCCAGCAACCGCGCCCGCAGGTTGCAGCACAATGAGCAAGCACAGGCTGATTGCGTGAGGGTGGGGGCGCCATGGGGCAGCGGATCTGTAGCCCTGAAGAACTGGAGGGGCTGGCGCGGGATGCGCTGACGGCAAGCGGTGCGAGCCGGGATGCAGCCGACTCGCTTGCCCGGGCGGTGGTGGCCGCAGAACTGGATGGCATCGCCAGTCATGGGCTGGCCTACATTCCCACCTACTGCGAACACCTGCGTTGCGGCAAGGTTCGGCCACTGGCAGAACCCCGTGCCCAGGCGACCGCCGCATCCGCAATCCTGGTGGACGCTGACCACGGCTTCGCTCATCCGGCCATCGACAAGGGCCTGCCCTTGCTGATGGAGGCGGCACGCAGTCATGGCGTGGCCGGCATGGCGGTGCGTCGTTCCTACAACTGCGGCGTGCTTGGCTACCACACCGAGCAGCTGGCTGCGGCAGGTCTGGTCGGCCTTGGATTTACCAATGCGCCGGCCTCCATTGCACCGCTGGGTGGCACGCGTCCGGTGATCGGCACCAACCCCTTCTCGCTGGCGGTTCCCGGCGAGCATCCCGGTGAGATTGCCCTGTTGATCGACCAGTCCGCCAGCGTGGTGGCCAAGAGCGAGGTGATGGCCCACAAGCGCCGGGGACAGCCGCTACCTGCCGGCTGGGCCCTGGACGCCAGCGGCCAACCCACCACGGATCCGGATGCCGCCTTGGCAGGTAGCATGATGCCCGCCGGCGGTTACAAGGGTTTTGGTAGTGGGCTGATGACGGAAGTGCTTGCCGCGGTGTTGGCCGGCGGGGCCCTGGGCACGCAGGCAAGCCCGTTCTCCGGTACGCAGGGTGGTCCACCCGGCACGGGGCAGTTCTTCCTGGCGATGGATCCCGACAGCTTCTCCGGTTCGGCTTTCCAGCCCGCCGTCCAGGGGCTGATTGCGGCCATGGATGAGCAACCCGGTGTACGGGTTCCGGGCCGTCGCCGCCGGGATAACCGTCTGCGCTTGCGGCAGGCGGGCATTCCGGTGGCAAGCGAGCTGCTGGACCGGGTGCAGAGCCTGGTCCGGACCTGATCCGACCATCGTCGCCGATGGCGGCATAACGAAAAAAGAGGGCAGCGATGAGCGAGCAACGCAACAATCAGGATCGCATCGGTTTCAACGCGGGACTTGGGGACCCATGGGTGCTGGGGATCAGCGGCGGCTTCATCGTGCTGTTCATCGCCCTGTCCTTTTACGATATCGACATGGTCTCCGGGGCCGTGGGCACAGGTTTCGCGTGGACGGCCCGGGTGCTGGGCTCCTATTTTCAGCTGCTTTTATTGCTGACCTTCTTTATCGCCGTGGCGGTATCGATCTCGCCCGCGGCCAGCGCCAGGGTTGGCGGTCTGGACAAGCCGGAGATGGGCACCTTCAAGTGGCTGTCTATCATCATGTGCACCCTGCTCGCGGGGGGTGGTGTGTTCTTCGCCGCTGGCGAGCCGGTTTATCACTTCGTCGTCACGCCGCCGGCCTTCGACACCGAGGCCGGGACGGCGGAGGCCGTGGCTGGCGCGCTTGCCCAGTCGTTCATGCACTGGGGCTTCCTGGCCTGGGCCATCCTCGGCACCCTGACGGCCATCGTGCTGGCCCAGGCCCATTACGTGCACGGCAAGCCCCTCCAGCCGCGTACCCTGCTGTTTCCGGTGTTTGGCGAGCGTGTCATGCGCGGCGCCTTCGGTGGGGTGGTGGATGCGGTCTGCGTGATCGCCGTGGTAGCGGGGACGGTGGGGCCCATCGGCTTTCTGGCCACCCAGGTCAGTTTCGGGCTGGAGGAGCTGTTCGGTTTCGCCGGCGGGTACGGGACGCAGTTGCTGATCCTCGTCGTGCTCGGAGCGATCTACGTCACCTCGGCCATTACCGGCATTCATCGGGGAATCCAGATCCTGAGTCGGTTCAACGTATTCCTCGCCATCGGCATTGGTGCCGTGATCTTCGTTTTCGGCCCCACTCTCTTTCTGGTGAACAGCTACCTGCAGGGTATGGGCGCGTATGTCACCAACTTCTTCACCATGGCCACCATGACATCGGAAACCGCGCCGGACTGGTGGATGCAATGGTGGACGATCTTCTTCTTTGCCTGGTTCCTCGGCTACGGCCCCCTGATGGCGCTGTTCGTGGCACGCATCTCCCGGGGGCGCACCGTACGCCAGATGCTGCTCGCCGTCGGCATCATGGCGCCGGTGGCCACCACCATCTGGTTCACCCTGCTGGGTGGCTCGGGAATCTACTATCAGCTCACCGGCCAGATCGACCTGGTGGAGGCGTTGAACAACTTCCGCTTTGACGTGGCTACCCTGACCGTGGCCCAGGCACTGCCACTGGGCACGGTCATGGCCCTGGCCATACTCTTGCTCACCACGATCTTCGTGGCCACGACGGGCGACTCCATGAGCTACACCATCTCCATGGTGGCGTCCGGCCACGATGAACCGAACACCGCGGTGCGGGCCTTCTGGGGGATCGCCATGGTGGTCATGGCGGCAATACTGCTCTACATGGGGGCAGGGCAGATCAGTGCCCTGCAGCAGTTCATCGTGATTACCGCCATCCCGGTGTCGCTGGTGTTGCTACCATCGTTGTGGACAGGCCCCAAGGCCTGCTATGCCATGGCCCGGGAGCAGGGCATCGTTCGCTAGTCTCCCCCGGTCAGCCCATCATGCGCGCTACAAGCCGCCTCAGGTCAGCTTGACTGAGGCGGTTTTCCTCGTAGATGGGCTGCACTTCGGGAATGATCCTGCGCAACTCGCGAATACGGCGATCTTCCGCCGGATGGGTGGAGAGAAACTCCGGCGGCCGACCGCCCTGACTCTGCGCCTGCATGGACTGCCAGAAGCGCACGGATTCCTGCGGGTCGTAGCCGGCCTGGGCCATATAGCGCACGCCCAGCTCGTCCGCCTCCAGTTCGTGAGCCCGGGAATAGGGCATGATCACGCCATAAACCACGCCGGCCCCGAGCACACCGGCGATCTCGCCGGCTCGTGCCACATCGCCAATCTGCAGGGCTACCTGCAATGCCTGCAGGCCGATCGCAGACGCCCGCTGGGCACTGACCCGCCGTGCGCCATGCCGGGCGTTAACGTGACCGACCTCGTGACCCATCACGGCGGCCAGCTGGGCGTCGTTTTCCATCAGTTCGAGTATGCCGGTGTAGAATCCCACCTTGCCGCCGGGCAGCGCGAAGGCGTTGATGGCGGGATCATCGAACAGGGCGAACTCCCAGTTCTCGTCCCGATTGCCACCCGCGTCCACGATGCGCCAACCCACGTCTTCCAGGCGTCGTGTGGCGTCGCGATTAGTGGACAGCGTCATTTCGCTCTTGATGTCCTCCCAGGCCGCCTCGCCCATGGCCCGCTCCTCGGCGGGGGAGATCATGGCAATACCGCCAAGGCTGTCGGCAACCTGGGTGGAACTGCACCCGGCCAGCGCCACGGTGCCGGTGGCACCCACCAGGTAAATCAGAAACTGCCGCCTTCCATGATCGTGTCCGCAGGGACAGTGGTGCTGCATGACGGGTATCTCCCTTGTCTGGCCCTGGCGACGGGCGCTGTGGTTTTTGACGGCCAAGAGCGAGCGTCGTTCCGCTACACTGTGCTTATACTCATGGCGCCACGCTATGCGTTTCCGTACACAAGTGTAATGGATTAGCCCCAGGGAGCAGCAGATGCACACTCCGGATCATCGGTGGTTACGCGTTGGTTGCCGGTTGGAGATGACCTACGCGGTGGCGAGTCCGATGATCCTGCTGCTGCGTCCGCGTAGCGGCCTCTATCAATGGGTCGCCGGAGATACCTATCGCGTCCTGCCCAACCTGCCGATTGCCGAGTACACCGATGTCTACGGTAATCTCTGTCAGCGCCTGCTGGCGCCGGTGGGGCCCTTGTCCATCTGGGTGCAATCGGAGGTCCGCGTACTGGCGGGTGCTCAGCCTGCACCAGGCGCGCCCTTTGTGCCGGTGGAGGAGTTGCCCGCCGAAACCCTTATTCATCTGACGCCCAGTCGCTACTGCGAAGCCGACCGTCTCGGACCGCTGGCCAACGAAATCACCGCTGGGGCCCTGCCGGGTTATGATCAGGTGACGGCAATTTCCCGGTGGATCAACCAGCGCATTGACTACCTGTCGGAATCCGACCCCGAGCCGGTGTCGGCCACCGAAATGGTACGGCGCGGTAATGGCGTCTGCCGTGATTTCGCGCACCTTGGTATCGCCCTGTGCCGTAGCCTGAGCATTCCGGCACGCCTGGTGGTGGGTTATCTGGAGCGGCTTGAGCCGATGGATCTCCATGCCTGGTTCGAAGCCTATGTGGGGGGCAACTGGCACACGTTCGACCCGACCCGGCCGGATCTGACCGGCGGGCGTGTGTGTCTTGGTTATGGCCGGGATGCAGCCGATGTCGCCGTCTTCAGCCAGTTCGGCCCGCCGGTGATACCGTCGCGGCTGGAAGTCTACGTTGAGCCTATAGACGCGCCAACTGCCTGACAGGGCGATACACCACCAACCAGGGGAGAGATGAATGATCGGAGATCGCGACGTGCTTGTGCTGCACGATGAGCGCATGCTCAACCACAGGCCCGATGCCGACAGCCCTTTTCTGCCAGGTCGGCTTGATCGACGGGTCCGCGAGATTCTCTCCGGGCTACAGGTGAAGTGGAGTTACCCCGAACATCCCGGGCGCCTCACGGCAATCGCCGAATTGCTGGCCAGGGAGCCCATTGCCGGGGTGCGTTTCGGGCCAGGTCGACAGGCAACCCGCGAACAGCTCAGTCGTGTGCATACCCTTTCTTATCTTGAGGATATCAGCGAGTTACGTGGCCAGAATGCCTGGCTGGACGTGGACACCACGGCGGTCTCGGCGGGTAGTGTGGAGGCGGCCGAGGTGGCGGCGGGCACGTCGATCGCTGCCGTCGAGGCCGTGGTCAATGGCGATGCGAATAGTGCCTTTGCACTGGTACGACCACCGGGGCACCACGCCGAGCCCGTCCGGGCGCGCGGTTTCTGCCTGTTCAATAATGTCGCCGTTGCAGCCGCTCACGCCCAGGCTGCACTGGGATGCAAGCGCGTGCTCATCATTGATTGGGATGCGCACCATGGCAACGGCACCCAGGACATCTTCTGGGCCGATCCCGACGTCATGTTCTTTGACACCCACCGGGCTGCACCTTTCTATCCGGGGTCAGGCGTCCTCGAAGAGGTGGGAGCGGGCCTCGGGGAGGGCACCACGGTCAATGTTCCCCTGCCCGGAGGAGCGGGTGATCTGGCGCTGGTCCGTGCCTTCCAGGACATCCTCGTGCCCGCGGCGGACTGGTTCCGCCCCGACCTCGTGCTGGTTTCGGCAGGCTTTGACGCACACCGCCTCGATCTCGCGCTCAACATGAGCTACGACGGCTTCGCCGCTCTTGCGGGCGTGGTGCAGGAGATCGCGGACCGGCACTGTCAGGGTCGGCTGGCGCTGATACTCGAGGGCGGTTACCACACAGAGTCTCTGTCCAGGGGCGTGCACACCGTGCTGCAGGTGCTTGCCGGCGGCCCCGTGCCCGATGTGGGCGAGTGCGGGCTGGCGGAAGTTGCCGCCGCCGCCGAATACCACCGCGAGGCCTTCTCAGCGCCTGAGGATTGACCTCAGGCTGGTTCGCCGTAGATGTACTTGGTCAGATCGTCGATGGTGTGCTGCTGGTCGTGCACGGCCCATTTGGTCAGATCGCCCGAGGACACCACGCCGAGCAGCACGTCGCCTTCGACTACCGGCAGTCGCCGGATGCGCTTCTCGGTGCACAGGGACATGGCTTCGCTCACCGTCAGGTCCGGTGACACCGTGGCCACGTCCGCTGTCATCACTTTGGCGATAGGGGTGGTTGCTGGATCCTTGTCCGCATACACCACGCGGCGGAGCAGATCGCGCTCGGTGAACAGCCCCTTGATGTGGCCGTGGTCAAGCACGATGACCGACCCGACGCCGCCGTCAACCATGACCTTGACCGCGTCGCTGACAGTCGCGTCAGGCGAGACGCTGAACAGGGCGCCGCCTTTCTCCTTGATGATGCTTCCAAGAGTCATGTCCATGGGGTCGAGACCTCCTCTTTCACCTATCCGGATTCTTTGCCGTCTATGATAGCGGATCTGACGAACACTGGCCGTGCCATGGGTTGACGAAATGAACGACGAATGGGAAGACGCCACTGAAGCACCCAGCCGCTCGAGTCGGAAGCGGGAAGCCGAGGCCTTGCAACGATTGGGAGAGGCTGTGCTGGCCCTGCCTTCGGATCAACGCCGTAGTCTGCCTTTGTCGGAGGCTCTGCTGGACGCCTGTGCGCTTGCGGACCGTCTGACAGCCAACGGAGCGCGTCGACGCCAGAAGCAGTTGATCGGTAAGTTGATGCGCGAGGTGGACCCGGAGCCGATCCAGGAGGCGCTGAATGCATTGAAGGGCGTTTCGGCCCGATCTGCGGCGCATCATCGTCGCATCGAGCACTGGCGGGACCGCCTGCTCGCCGAGGGCGATGAAGCGGTAACCGCCTTCATGAGTGACTACCCCGACGTTGACCAGCAGCACTTGCGTCAGCTGTTGCGCAACGCCCGTCGCGAAAGCCAGGCCGGCAAACCGCCCCGGGCGGCGCGGGAGCTGTTTCGGCTGGTTCGCGAGGCGATGCCGGACGCGACTGACTGAAACGCATCTGATGCCGGGCATCATAAGGGCCGTGATTCATCATCCGTGGCGGGTCTCCTGGCCTGCACCCTATGTCTCCTTGGCGCGATCAGGCGCCCGGGCGTCTGCAGCGTAGCAGGCACTCCTGAAAGCCGTTGCGTAGCAGCACCGAGCGTTCCATGACGTAGCGCGGCAGAAAGCGGTCGAGATCAGCCATGGGATACTTTGGAGCCGGTCGCTCGCCGCCGCTCACGCGGCGTGAAACCGACGCGTCGGGCAGGATGGCATGGTCCCCGGGCCGCTCGGGAATACGCTGCGCCGAGTAGGCAACGATGCAGTGAATCAGCGTGGCAGAGCTGGAGGCCCCGGCGATGGGTTCGAGCACGGCGGCAAATTGTTTCTGCGCCAGGTAGTTCGGCAGATCCCAGCACAACACCAGGTCCAGGGGCTGGTTTCCCAGGTCTGGTAACAGCGCCCCGGGCTCCGCTCCACCAGCCGTGTAACCTTCCTCGGCCAGGGTGGTGATGGCGTCGGCGAAGGCCAGCCGATGTCTCCCCTGGCTGAAGAACGCGAGGGTGCGTCCGCGTGCTGGACCAGCATCCAGCACGCTGACGCGCTCCCGCGTACGCAGATCGGTGAGGACCGCCTCCAGCAGTGGCGCCCGGAATATATCCGCCGCCTGTGTGTCGGTGGCCTTGATGCCGGCATCGCTCGGCGCTGTGATCACCTGTCCTCACCCTGTTCCGCGCGGCTGACTGCGCGGGCGGTTCAGCCCGTGGCACTGCCCTTGGACGTCGTTGCCTTGGTGGCATCTTCCGTCTTCTTGTCGCCCGTCCCGGCGGGCGGACTTCCCGGGCTGCCGGAAGAACCACTGCCGCCGGAGGCGGACTGTGGTTTGCCGCTGGACGTACCGCCCGGAGCGGCTGCCGCTGGCCGTGCGGGCTCCACGTCCATGTCGATGGCACCCTTGAACTTGGCACCATCTTCAAGACTGACCCGCGGCGCCGTGACATTACCGAATATGCGTGCCGACTTGCGAATGGAGACCAGTTCAGTGCCATACAGGTCACCCTGAACCGTGCCCTCCACGTAGATGCTCTGGGCGTGGAGTTCGGCTTCGACCTGGCCCTTGCCGCCGATGGTCAAGGTGTGTCCCTGAAGCTGTACCGTACCCTTCACGTGGCCTTCGATCAGCAGGTCTTCCTCACCCCGCAGCGTGCCTTCGATATGAATCGATGGGCCGATCACGGCTGCCTCGCGCCGGCGAACACCAGCGGTCTGGTCGCTACCAGAGGCCGGGCTTGTGCCGGCCATGCCAACGCCCGGCAGGGAGTCGGTTGTATCGTCCTGCTCATCCTTCTGGGAGCCGGATCCGCGCTTGCCGATATCGAACATGATGTCTGTCTCCTGTCCCCGTCGCTATGCTCGCGTCGATGTGTGTAGCCGGTCAATCGGCGCCACGAACCAACACCTTAGCGTTGCAACGTCACAAAAAACATCTGTAGCCGGTCAGCGACAGGCGACGGATCATTAGTCCTCTGCATCGTCGAAGTCCCCTTTGAACGTGGGGTTGGCGTCGGCGCGACCGTCTTCTACCCGCTTGCGCCCATCGTCCTTGCGACCCTGTAACGCCTTGCGATGCACCATGCTGACGTGGGCCGGCGGCGCGCTGCCGTCCTTGTCTTCGCCGAAGTACAGCGTCATGTGCGGGAACGGGATCTCGATGCCCGCGGCGTCGAAGTGCATTTTCACCAGGCGGTTGTACTCACGGCCAATGGCCCACTGCACGCCGGGGATGGTCTTGATGCGCACCCGGATGTTGACCGAGCTATCGGCCAGAGCGGTAACCCCGTGAACTTCCAACTCGCCGATGATCTTCTGCTTGTGTTCCTCGTGGGCGATCAGCTCGTCAAACGCATCGCGGAGCTTGACGATGACGTCGTCGATGTTCTCCCGATAGGCGACGCCGTATTCGCCCACATGGTAGGCGAAGTCCCGCATGTAGTTGGACACGCTGTCCACCGAAGAGAAGGGGATGATATGAAACGTTCCGGAGACGTCCCGCAGGCCCAGGGAACGGATGGTCAGCTTTTCCGCCACACCGGTGATGCCACCGGCTGTGACCACATCCCCTGCGTTGATGGCGTTCTCCAGCTGGATGAACACCCCGGTGATGATGTCCTGCACCAGTTTCTGCGCACCAAAGCCGATAGCCAGGCCGAGCACGCCGGCACCGGCGATCAGCGGTCCGATGTTGATGCCGATTTCCGAGAGCACGATCATGCTGGTCATGATGATGAGCGCCACCGCAATGGCGTTTCGGAAGATGGTCAGCAGCGTCTTCTCCCGGGCCCCGGGCTCCTTACCATCGCTGTCCGGGTTCAGTCGATGTTCGATCCAGCTCGCCACACCGATCCAGAACAAGGTCGCGAGCACGACGATCAGGGCCACGGAGACCACCGTGCCGATCGTGCGGGCGCCGGCATCCGAGCCCAGCCAGTTCCCCAGGTTGAACAGGCTCCAGGCGTCGGCAATCACCGCGAGCACCATGATCAGAATGCCGAGCCGCATGATCTTGAGGCCGGTGGGGATGTACGAGTTCAGCCGCTCCTCAAGCAGAGGGAAGCGCGCTCTGGTTTCGTCGGGCACCTTGATCTGCCGGCTGATAACCTGGGTCAGAACCACCGCAAGCAGCGATCCCAGTAGCACGGCCACCACAGTCTGGATTGTGGCCTGGGCCATGAACGGCAGCGCATCCTCGGGACGGGTCACCGTGACCACGGCCAGCGCAGCGAAGTAGGCAAGCGCGACCAGATGCCAGAATCTGGCTGCCAGATTGGTCAGAAAGCGGGTGAAGGCGAATGTGGACTCACTGGCCATCGCTTCAAGCCGCTCCCGCACCCGGGTCTTGTTCTGCAGGATGATGACCAGGGCGTAGATGAACGCCACCAGCATGATCAGGAGCCCGGCAACCCGGCCGAGCCCGGTGCCGAAGTTCAGGTTGGTCAATGGCACCACGACCAGCAGGCCGTAACCGATGAAACCGGCCAGCCGTGCCAGCCAGGCGTTCCAGTACGCCGCTTCTTCTCCCGACATGGGCAGCAGTCGCAGACCCTCGTAGCGGGAAGAGAAGATCATGCGAATCGCTGCCTTGAAGACCTCGATCAGCAGGAAGGCATTCAGGAACAGGCTGTGACGGGTTTCCATTTCGCCTGTGCCACCGACAAACAGCAGTGTGACCACATAGCCGCCCACCCAGGCGAGCACCACGATGATCACGTCCAGCGCAGCGGCAAGGACGACTGCAATGGTGCGCCGTACCGTCTGGGAAACGGCGCTGCCCTGCAAGGCCCAGTCGCTATCACGCCGGAACAGCGGCGCGGATAGACGCCGCAGGAGGAAGAACAGTGCGACGGTGATTGCGACCACCAGGGCCAGGTCCAGCGCCGCCATGCCGAACTCCGCAAGGTTGTCGCCATCACCGAGATTGACGTCGCGGATCGCAGCCACGGCGGCATTGAGCTCGGTGACGGTGCCCTCGGCGATTCCCTGGGTGATATTGGCGATCTGCCGTGGCAGGGAAAAGGCTTCCTCTTCCTCGGCAGTTGCCTGAGCGTCGTCCCGGGCCGCTCCACGCAAGTGCTCGATCAGCCGTTCCCGGGCCTGCTCGTCCTCCAGCAGGGCGGCCAGTTCCTCATGGCCGCCGTCCTCGGCCAGAACCGGGGTTGGCAGGAGAGCCAGGGCGAGCATGGCCAGGAGTGTGAGATGGATGAATCGCCGGATGCTTGGATGGTCAGACACGCGAACGTTCCTTCCCTATTCGTGGTTCGGTGAATGTGGCCGCCAGGCCTCTGTCGATTTTTGCCGAAGTCTACGCGCCCGGGTAAATGCTGAACAACTCCAATGCCCGGAGTGCTCAGGGCCGCTGATCGAACAGTTGCGCGCCTCGCTCGTCGATCAGTTGCCGTCCCTTGCGCAGTGTCATTGCCACGATGTCGTCCTGGTTGGGCGAAGTGTCGGCGCGGGTGAAGTCGTGTACCTGCCGGGACTCGCCGCTACCCTGGCTGATGCGCCCGCTGACACGCCAGCCGGCGGCGTCCCGCAGCGGCGTTGCTTCGATCAGGTAATCCTTGTAATCCTCGGTCGCTGCGATGGTAGTGCCACCGTCACCGCCACCAAACAGGCGTCGAAAGAATTGCCCCAGCATGCTTGTCCCCCACCGGGCCGCTTTCGGCTTGATACTCCTGCTGCGTCGTTGTTCGCAGACAGGTGGTTCAAGCCTGAGGCGGCTGGTAATGTTTTCAGTTCTCGCCAGCGTCCAGCGTCGCGGCATCCAGCCCGCCGGAGCGCAGTTACGCCTGCCGAGTCTACTATTTTCCAACGGAATCCATAAGAAACAGGAGATCTCCTCATGGACCTGAAGACCCTGTCCCGTCGGACCCTTATGCCCAGCGCAGTCGCAATCGCCGGGTTGCTTGGGGTGACCGCCGCCAGCGCTGACATCCGCCCCATCCAGATCCAGCACGCCAAGGTTACCCCGCAGGACCAGTTCGAGCTTTTTGGCAATCTGGCTTACGAATCGAATCGCGAACCCGGCGAATTCGAATACGACAACCTGCGGATCGGTCCGATCGGCGCTCGCTACGGCGTCATTCGTGGCCTGGAAATCGGTGGGCACCTCACCTATAACTCGAACTCCGGCGATAGCAACAACGATCCGGATGACGCCGGCCTTGAGGCACTGGTTCTGTTCGGCAAGATCGCGCTGGTGGACAATGTCTCCGTCGAGGGCGGTGTCCGCCTTGCCGGTGCGGATGACGTTGGCCCCTATCCGATGGACGGCATCGATTTCTACATGAATCTTGCCGCAGAACAGCGGGTCGGCGCCGACGGCAAGATCTACGGCGAGTTCGGCTACACCATCCAGGACAACGATGGCTTCGGTGGCACCTACCAGAACTGGGGTATCGGGTATGGCCACAGGATCACGCCGGTATTCGCCTTGAACGTGGAACTGGTGGGGGATTCCGCTCCGAACAACCTTCCTGGTCCGGGCTTCGGAAACCATATGGATCTGGTGCTGGGCGCCAATTTCAATCTCCAGCAGGTGGCGATTCTCAAGCCGTTCGTATCCGTTGGCGTCTATGACGCAAGCCCCGATGTGGCCATCGGCCTCGGCGTCGATATGCCGCTCTAAATCGGACTGGTTCGCTTCTGCGGCTGGACCCGGCGGCCAGGTAATGCTAACTGATAAGGGGTAGGCGCTTGGCCTACCCTTTTTTGTTTTGTACCGGAGCGGAGGGCACGTGGGAGACAAGAAGGAATGGATCTGCCGGCCGGCATCGGAAGCGGCTGGCCAGGAGATCGAGCAGGCAGGCGGCGCAGAGGCGGCGCGCGAATGCCGGATGGGGATGATCATCGCCGCTGTGAACGAAAAGGAGGCCCGGCAGTTCGCGGCGCATAATTTCGAGGAACTCTATGGTGCGGAGGCCAGCGAGGACTGGTTTTACTGCGAAATCGATGAAGAGCCTATCTGAATAACGCCGCCCCCGGCAGGGAGCGGCGAGAATTTTACAGCGGCAATTCAGCTCACCAGCGTGACCGGACACTTGGCCCGGTGCAGTACCCGCTGGCTGACGCTGCCGAGTAACATTTCCTTCATGCGGCTCAGTCCACGGCGGCCCATGACGATGGCGCTTGTGTCTTTTTCTTCCGCCGCGGCATCCAGGATTGCCTCGTGAATACTGCCGCCATCACGGATCTCCTCGATCTTCAGGCCCTTGTCATTCATGGCTGCCCGAGCGCCCTCGAAGGCGATCCGAGCCGCTTCCCTGCCCATGTCCGCAAAGCGTTTCTCCATCTCCGGGGCGATCCCGGCCATGCCGGTCATCCCGGCACCAATGCCGGGAATCTCGTCGCTGGAGCGGGGATACACGTGAACCAGCTTGATCCGCGCTCCGGTGATCCGTGCGATTGACGCCGCGTGGACGGCGGCACGATTGCCCTGGGTGGATCCGTCCACCGGCACCACCAGCACGCTGGGCAATGCATCCGGTCCCTTGTCACTCATGAGGGTGACCGGGCAGGAGGCATGGTGCACGACGCGCTCACTGACACTGCCCAACAACAACTCGCGAAAGCTGCCAAGACCCCGGCGGCCCATGATGATGAGCGGCGCCTCATTGAGCTGCGCGTGGGCAATCAGGCCGCTGGCGGGTTCTCCGGGGACAATGATCTCCTCGGCGCTTGCCTGCCCCTTGGGAAGCGCTTCCCGGGCCGCCTCGAAGGCCCGCTGGGCGCTCGCATCGCGCATGGCGTTGAATTGTTCCCGCTTCATGTATGAGACGGCGATGCGCTCCGCGCGATTGGCCAGGCGCTCAAGCATTTCACGGGGCGATGCCGGGAATACGTGAACCAGTTGCAGTGGGGCTTTCAACGCGTGGGCCAACTGCCCGCCATAGCGAACCGCAGCTGCCGCATAGCGTGATCCATCCACAGGGACGATGATGGTGCGAAACGGTGACTCCATGGGGCCTCCGGTGGTTTCTTCTCTGATGGGCCTGCATCGCCTCGGGTGTGGCGATCCGATACCGCATTTGGCCATAGCAGTTCAGTCGGCATTTTGATGCAGGTCAAGCATGATCGATTCACGGACTCCGGCATTCTTGATCCAGATTAACCGGTGCTTTCTGCGTTGTTATGCATACTTTTCCCAGGCCAACCGGGACGATGATCGCACCTCGGTGCCTTGGCTGACGGAGGAGAACAAGATGACCAACAAAGTAACCGTGCCTGTCGACTGGTACCGCCAATCCTTGAAGGCGCTCGCTCCCGGCCATGCGCTGGCGGAGCAACTGGGCGCAGAGCTTGAGATCGTGTCCGTGGTGCCCTCCGATGATCTGCGGGCGGTGCGGGAGAGCGACGTGAATGGTGCCTTGCGCGAGCGGGGCCTGCAGGCCTTGCTGCGTGTTCTGGCCGATACGTCTCCCGCGGAGTGCCTTGCCGAGTACTGTCGGGAGCAGGTCGACAGCCTGTTCTGTCTGGCCACCCACGCCCGTGGTGCAGCCGGTGAGACGATCATGGGCAGCGTGGCCTTTCGCGTCTTGCGCGACAGCGGTCGACCCATGGTGATGATCGGTCCGGCGCTGGCTGACGGCTGGGGGCCGCGGGTCGATACGGTGATGGTGTGCCTGGACGGCTCGACCTTCGCCGAAAGCCTGCTCGAACCGGCCGCCGGCCTTGCCCTTCAGCTGGGGGCCCGGCTGCGGTTGTTGCAGGTCTTCAATCCCGAGGTGGACGCCACGCCACGCGGACAGGATTCCGCAGAGTGGGCTTATCTGCGTCGTCTCGCCGGCAAGATCCAGCGGGACAAGGGGATCACGGCTGACTGGGAGACATTGCACGGCAAGGACGCCGGCCGCGCCATCACGGACTATGCCGCCGGGCTGTCCGGCGGCATGCTGGCCCTGACCACCCACGGCAGAACCGGCGCAGCGCGGGTTGTCATGGGGGGCGTTGCCCAGTCGGTCTGTCGAAGCGCAAGTGTGCCGGTGCTATTGCACTGTCCGATGGGGTCGTCACCGTAATGGCCCCAGCCGCCATGGAGGTCAGCTCTGCCCCGGGTGCGCAGTGACCCTCGGCGACATAGGCGCCTTTCTCGGCGGGATCGGACTCTTCCTGCTGGGCATGAAACTGATGACCGACGGTCTCAAGGTGGCCGCCGGTGGCGTGTTGCGTCGTATCCTGTTGGCGGCGACCAGCAGCCCGCTGCGCGGTCTCGGGTCCGGCGTGCTGATCACCGCCATGGTGCAGAGTTCCAGCGCCGTCATTTTCGCCACCATTGGCTTCGTCAATGCCGGCGTGCTCAGCCTGTCGCAGTCGGTGGGTGTCATCTACGGTGCCAACCTGGGGACTACGCTGACCAGCTGGGTGGTTGCCCTGGTGGGCTTCAACATCGACCTGCAGGCCATGGCTCTGCCGGTTATCGCTGTTGGCATGGCACTGCGAATCACCGGCGGAGGCAGTCGCCGCGGCGCTTTGGGCGAGGCATTGGCAGGCTTTGGTATTTTCTTCCTTGGCATCGACGTGCTCAGGGATATTTTCGCGGGCACGGAGCTCGCTCTATTCGATCGAGCCGACGGCGCCTTGCGCATCCCCGCTTACGTGTTGATCGGTGGCGTCATGACGGTGCTCATGCAGTCATCCAGCGCTGCCCTGGCGGTCACACTGACCGCTGCCGCCGGCGGTTTGCTACCGGTGGACATGGCCGCCGCCATGATCATCGGTGCCAATGTCGGAACCACCTCCACCGCCGCCTTTGCGGTGATCGGTGCCACGGCTGCCGCTCGCCGTGCCGCCCTCGCCCATGTGCTGTTCAACGTGGTGACTGCGGTGGCTGCCCTTGCCGCCTTGCCGCTGCTTTTGCCCCTGGTGCACTGGATTGCGGCCCAGCTGGGTCCCGCTGGAGGTGTTGCCGCAACGCTGGCGCTCTTCCACACCGCGACGAAACTGCTCGGCTTGTGCCTGATGCTGCCGTTTACGCCACGCCTGATTCACTTTCTCGAGGGGTGCTTTCGCGGGCAGGAGAGCAGCGCCAGTCGACCACGCTACCTGGACAAGAATGTCCTTGCCGCCCCGAGTCTGGCGCTGGATGCCCTGTCCCTGGAGCTGCACCGGATACGCGGCGCCACCGGCGATATGCTGCGTGCGGTGCTGTCTACGTCCGCAGTTGACGTCACGCGGCTGCAGCGGGCGCGCGAGGACGCGGAGGAGCTGGCCCTTGCAATCGGTGACTTCTGCCGTGATTTGGGCGGGCGCTCCGCCGACCCCGTGGTGTCCGACGCACTGTCTGCGGCTCTTCGCGTGGTGCAATATCGTCTCGATATTGCTGATCGGGCCCTGGAACTGGCACGCCTCAAGTTGCTGGACGACCTTCCCCCGGGTGATCTGCGCGACCAGGTCGATGCGCTCACTACCGGCGCCGCCGACATCGTCGATGCCGCCGACGCACCGATTGACGAAGTCGAAACCACGCTTCTGACCGACGCTTCTGCGGGGTTCGAAAGCCGCTATGCGGATCTCAAGAACCGACTGCTGCGGGCCGTCGGTGCCGGCCAGTTGCCGCCGCGTGCGCTGGTCACCGCCCTTGATCGTTTGAGTGCTCTGCGACGGGTTGTCGACCAGGCGGTCAAGGCTTCCATTCACCTGCGTCGGGTCGTGGCAACCGGTTCCGACTCAACACCCAGCCCCGTCGAAACCTCTGTTTTGTGAACTGGCTCACGCTCGCCTTCGCCCCGTCATGAGATCAATGCGCCTAGAACGCAAGGCTTCAGACGGAGGGCTGGCGCACCTCGGATACCCGACGCGCCCGACCAACCGCTGAAAGCCGCCTCGACCGCGCAAGGGAAGCGGTACGAGACAACTACGGGATAAAACCAGGGGGGCTGGTCATGACGCGTCGTCGTCTTCGTCTTTCCGCCGTAATGGCGGGCTTGCTTGTAGCGCTGGCTGGCTGCCAATCCAGTTCGGAACCCGGTGTCACCTCCGACACCATCGTACTCGGCTCGGTTCTCGCCCTCGAAGGCCCTGCCCAGGGGCTGGGGCAGGGTATGCGCACAGGCATCCGGGCCGCGACACGCGGTCGCTCCGTGCAGGGGCGGGATGTGGTGGTCCGCTTCCTCGACGACTCCTACGCGCCGGCAAAGGCGCAGGAGAGCACCAACCGCCTGGTGAACAGCGACGAGGGCATCTTCCTGATGCTCGGCAATGTGGGTACGCCCACAGCCGTGATGACCTTACCCATCCTGGCGGAGCACTATATCCCCGCGGTGGGCTTCTTTACCGGTGCCGGCATCCTGCGGCCGGGTTCCGGCGGGCCGATTCTCAACTACCGGGCCAGTTACGTTGAAGAAGTGGGCGCCGTGGTTGACGAGGCCATTCGGCGGGGCTTCGGGCCCGACGAGGTCTGTGCCTACGTGCAGAACGACGCCTATGGCATGGCTGGCATCGTTGGCATGCGCGAGGCCATGCTGCGCCATGATGCGTCCCAGAACCTGATCGATCTCTACAACGAGATTCTCTCCCGTGGTGGCGATGAGCCGGTGCGCAACAATATCGGGCCGGTGGGCGTTTACCCCCGTAACACGGCGGAAGTCAGGGAAGGCTATCAGTCCCTGAAGAGCTGGGAGCAGCGCACCGGAACGAGCTGTCAGGTCGTGGTTACGGTGGGGGCGTACGAGAACATCGCGCACTTCATACGGTATGCCCGTCGACACGAAGCCTGGGTGATCTCCGCCGTGTCGTTTACCGGTGCCGAGAACTTTCACGACGATCTCCGTCGTCACGGTATCGACAGCGGCGTGCTGATGACCCAGGTGGTGCCCAACCTCGATTCCCGCCTGCCCATCGTCGAAGAGGCACGACAGGCGCTCGGCAGCGAGTTTGGTTACGTGTCCCTCGAGGGCTACGTCGTCGGCCGCATGGTGCTGCGTCTGCTCGAGGACATGGACGGCGACCTGACCCGCGAAAACTTCATGGCCCATGCCCGGCAGGCCCGCTTTGATCTGGGCGGCATCGAGATCGATTTCACCCGTGACGGCAATCAGGCCTCGCAGCTGGTCAATCTCAATAGCCTGACCCGCGTCGGCTGGGCCCCGACCCCCGATACTTTCTGGGATGAACATGTCGTCTCCCGCTGAGGCAGGCCGGTCGGCTGCTGCATGGCTGCTGGATTTCGGCGGCGGCAAGCGCGCCGCTGTGGGCGAGCGGGAGCTGCAGGAGGTGCTGGTTCGGCCAGACCTGACACCGCGGCCGGATCAGGCGCTAGCTGTGCTGCAGGGGACGCTGCGTTGGCGTGACATGAATGTGCCGGTACTCGACCTGGGGCTGGCCCTCGGTCTGCGCGGTGCCACTGCCGGTGGCTGGGTCACCATAGCCGCCTTTCGTGAACGGCCCGATGCGGCCGTTCGTTTCGGCGCCCTGGTACTTGCGGCGGCGCCGGTATTGACCCGCGTGAGTGATGATATGGGCTGTTCTCTGCCCGAGGACTGTCTGCGCGAGTACCTGGTGTGGAGCTACCTGGGGCTTTCCTGTTTCAAGCAGCAGGAAACCGTGATTCCGATCCTCGCGCTGGAAAGGCTGTTTTCCGAGTCCGGCCAGCAACGACTTGATCGCTTTTGTGCTTCAACGGCGGCGCCACCCCGTGCAGTGGCGGAGGAGGAACACGCATGAGTAATCGTACTTTCGGTCTCGCTCTCTTCGGCTTCAGCGACACCGAACGCCGGGTGATGACCAGCGTGCTCCGGCTTGCGGCCGCGCGTGGCCGCAAGTACCGCCTTCACGACGGCGAGGGGCGGGCCGAGGCGGATATCGCCATCGTCGATATGGACAGTCCGGCTGCGCTGCGGGAATGGCAACAGACGTTGCGCGATGGTGCACCGCTTCCCGCCCTGCGGGTCATGGCCGATCCGTCAGTATTGAACAGCGACCAGACCGGCATTTGCAGACCCATTACGGTGAAACGGTTGCTCGAGGGTCTTGATGCCATTGCCATTCGTCATTATCGCTATGTGCCGGAACTGACCATTCGCGACGACGGCAACCCCGAGGCCCTGACTGGCACGGCCCTCGCCAGTGCCGCCCGCGCCGCCCGCGGCGTGACCCGCACCGGCGTTCGGGCCCTGGTCGTGGACGACAGTGCGCCGGTACGCAAGCTGATGGGCATCGAGCTTGGGCTGTTCGGCATCGACGTGGATTTTGCGGCCACGGGTGAAGCCGCCCTGGAGCGATTGCAGGAGCACAGCTACGACATCGTTTTCCTCGATCTCACGCTGCCCGGTATCGATGGTCACGCCGTATGCAAGGCAATCCGTCGCAATCGCGACCTCAAGGGCCTACGTGTGGTGATGCTCACCGGCCGCGACTCACGGATCGACCGTATTCGTGGCGCCATGGCCGGTTGTAGTGCGTATCTGACGAAGCCGGTCGGCCAGGAAGAACTACATCGCATTCTTGAACAACTTTTGCCAAAGGAGGAACTCCATGGCCATCACCAAAGTGCTGGTGGTTGACGACTCATCCGCCGATTTGCTGAATCTTCAGCAGATCATCGAAGGCGCTGGTTACAAGACTGTAACTGCCCGCTCGGGCAAGGAAGCCGTGGAAACGGCACGCAGCCAGAAGCCGGATGTCATTTTCCTGGACATCATCATGGATGAAATGGACGGTTTCGAGGCCTGTCGGCGTCTGTCCAAGGACGAGTCCACCAAAAGCATTCCGGTGGTCTTCGTCACCAGCAAGAACCAGAAAGCCGATCGTGTGTGGGCGGAGATGCAGGGCGCGAAGGCGTTCATCACCAAACCCTATTCCCAGGACGCGATCATTCAGCAGCTCAGCGCGATGTAGGTTGGCCAACGATGGTGACCCAGCACAGCGACACTGGCAGCGAGCCAACCGATCCCCGCGGAGACGGGGCGGGCTGGTTGTCGCCGGTAGCGGCACTGACCCGTTTCGATGGCGCCCGGGCGTTGGAGAGCCTGCCCAGGGAGGCGCGGGACGCCGAGGCTGTGCAACAGCGTTGGGCCATCCCCGTGGGGGGTTACTGGCTGCTGGTGGATCCGGCGCTGGGCTGTGAGCTCAGCGAGTGGACCAGCCCCTGCCGCCTGCCCAACGCGCCGCGCTGGCTGCGTGGGGTAACCAATATGCGGGGTTCCCTGGTGCCAGTGTTCGATCTGCGCCCGTTTCTTGGCGACTCGCCGGATGAGACCCGTGATCAACAGGCGCGAATTTTCGTCCTTGGTGACGGGGACAGGGCCGGGGCAGTCGTGATTCAAGGGCTTCCCTACCGCCAGGCGCTGGATGGTGGTTTGACAGCCGAGGCGGCGCCAAGCTTGCAACAACCCATGGCCGCCAGGGTGAAGGCGGCCTATCGACAAAATGGACAGTGGTTGCTCGACTGCGATCTCGCCGGACTCCTGCGGGAGCTCGGCGCACAGGCAGCGGCCGCGTGAACAGGATGGCTATCAAGCCGTAACGCCGGGGGGCGCGCACCGATGAAACTCCGACACAAAATTCTCCTGGGCTCGTCGCTGCTTGCGGTGCTCCCGGTGCTCGTGACCGGTGGCCTGGTGTCGACCATGTCCACGCAGCTTGCCCAGGAGTCACTGGTCGACCAGACCCGTGAACAGCTCAACACCATCGGTGAACTCAAGAGCGAACAGCTCACCGAGTATGTCGGCCTCGTAGAGCGTCAGTTGCGGGCGTACTCCCGTGATCCGGGCCTGGTCACAGGGCTCCGGGACCTGGGCGAGGGCTATCGTGCGGTGTCGGCGAATGGCGCCATCGAGGCGGAGCAACGCCAGTTGGTCAGTGAGTACTACCGGGACAGTTTCCTGCGGGAACTGCGCAGGCGGGGCGGTGACCAGCTCGACACAGGGCCGTTGCTCTCGTCGCTGAGCGAGGCTGGCCTGGCCCTGCAATATCATTACATGGTGGCAAACGACAGCCCGGCCGGGTTCCGTCAGGAGCTGGATGCGGCGACAGACGGCTCCGCATTCAGCGAAGCCCATGCACTGCATCATCCCCGCATTCGCGACTTTCTTGATGGTGCGGCGCGTACCGGGGGTTACGAGGATCTTCTGCTGGTGGACGCCGAGTCGGGTGAAGTCGTCTACTCGGTGGGCAAGTACATGGATTTCGCCACGTCGCTGACCGACGGCCCCTTTGCCGAGACAGCCATCGGCGACGCATACCGCCGGGCCATTTCCGCCCCCAGTCCTGATGACGTGGTGTTCTCCGACTTCCAGGCCTACGTGCCTGCATTCGGTGCGCCTTCCGCGTTCATGGCTTCGCCGGTGTACGACGGAACCGAGGTGGCGGGGGTGATGATCGCGCGGCTGTCGGCCTCCAGAATCAACGACATCATGACCAGTAACGCCGCCTGGCGCCGAGTCGGGTTGCGGGAAACCGGCGAAACCTACCTGGTGGGCGGCGACGGTACCCTGCGCAACAACAGCCGCTTCCTGGTGGAGCAGGCTCCGGAGTATCTACAGGCATTGCGTAACGTCGGTGTTGGCGCTGGCGTTGTGGATCGAATCGAGGCGGTGAACAGCAGCGTGCTGCTCCAGCCGGTGAACACGTCTGCCGCAGAGGCGGCGCTGGCCGGTCGCAGTGGTTTCGCCCAGGCGACGGACTACCGCGGCGAAGCGGTATTCACCGCCTTCGCGCCCATCACCGTCGGCGGCGTTACCTGGGGTCTTATTTCCCAATTCGATGAATCGGAAGCCCTGGCTCCGGTGTTCGCCCTGCGCGACTCGGTGGTGGCCGGTTCGGCGGCAGTGGGCCTGGTGCTGCTGGTGCTTGGGGGCGCCGCCGGCTGGCTGTTCACGCGAACCGTGTCCCGGCCCGTGCAGCATCTCGAGAATACAGTGCGTCAGGTTGCCGCCGGGGATGACTCGGCTCGCGCACGCATGACCACCGGCGACGAACTGCAGACGCTGGGGGACGCCTTCGACTCATTGCTTGATGAACGTATCTCCCAGTACGAGGCGGCGGCACGAGAGAACGAACAGCTCAACAACTCCGTCATCGAGCTGCTGCGGGCCGTGTCCCAGCTCAGCCAGCAGGATCTCACCGTGAAGGTACCGGTCACGGAGGACGTGACCGGTCCGGTGGCGGACGCCCTCAACCAGATGGTGAGCGAGATCGGTGATCTGCTGAACGATGCGTCCTTCGTGGCGGAGCGCGTTGGTCTGGCCTCCCGGCGGCTCAAGCTGCAGGCGGACAAGGTCCGGCAGATGGCGCAGGACGAAGGTGTGGAAGTGGACGCCATGGCTGCCGAACTCGACGAGGCGGCCCGTACCATGGCCGAAATCGCCGAGCTGGCCGAGCGCTGCGACCAGGCGGCCGCCCAGGCCTCCGAGACCACCGGCACGGCGCTCGAGACTGTAAACGGCACCGTGCAGGGTATGAGCCTGATTCGCGAACTCGTGCACGAAACGGAAAAACGTATCAAGCGTCTCGGTGAACGTTCCCAGGAAATCAGCGGCATCGTCGATATCATCAACACCATCGCCGAGCGCACCCACGTGCTGGCCCTCAACGCCTCCATGCAGGCGGCGGCGGCCGGGGAGGCAGGTCGCGGTTTCGCAGTGGTTGCCGACGAGGTGCAGCGCCTGGCCGAAAGTTCACGGAACGCGACCTCGCAGATCTCCGGGCTGGTGCACAACATCCAGGTTGAGACGGCAGACACCATCACCACCATGGGTCGTACCATCAGTGAAGTGGTGGAGGGCTCGCGGATGGCCGAGCGTGCCGGAGAGCAGATGCTGCTCACCCAGCGCACCACCAGCGAACTGGTGGAGGCGGTGCAGGAAATCGCCAGTGGCTCACAGCGTCAGTCCAAGGTCAGTCTGCTGCTTCAGCAGAAGGCCGCAAACGTGCAGCTGAGCACGCAGAAGACGCGCCAGCGACTGGAAGAACAGACCATCCAGACCAAGGCTCTGGTGCTCAACTCCAACAACCTGCTCGAGTCAATTCGTACATTCAAACTGCCGGAGCGGGCCATCGAACAGGCTCCCGTCGAAGCCCAACCGCTAGTGGCCGCAGGTGGCGAAGGCCATGCACGATCCAGCGGTACTTGAGCTTCTTCGGACCGAGCTGGAGGAGGGGCTGCCGATCCTGGCAGAGGCCTTCGCCACGCTGGGTGCCGATGAGAGCGACGAGACACTGATTGCTGCCACGGAGCAGGCAAGCGCACAGATTGACTGCCTGCGCGTAGCCGCCGAGGCCGGTGGCCTGCCCGGTCTCGAGTTTGTCTGTGACCGCCTGGCGGATAACCTGGCGGTGTTGCCGGCGAGTCCTGTCGACGAGCGGAGCCAGATCGCGGAGCAGCTGCTGGGCTGGCCGGAGACGGTCATGGCCTACCTGCTGGATCCCCAGTCATCGGATGCCGTGGTCGCGCTGGCCTTGCACCTGACAGGCGACAGCTGGCCGCAGCCGCTGGAAGAGCATGAGGCGGATCTGCTTGCGGAACTGCTGGCTGCGGTGGAGGGTGATTCGGCCCGACCGGACCGCCGCCAGGAAGCTTTGCCGGAAGACGTCAGCCTCATTCCTTCGGATGACGTCAACATGGACGTGTTCGCGGCCTTCGTCGATGACGCGCCCCAGCACGGTCAGGGCCTCACCCAGTGCCTGCAATCGCTGACCCGCGGCGGTGACGCACGCCAGGAACTGGACCGCGCACGACGGATTGCCCACACCCTCAAGGGTGCAGCGGCCGTGGCTGGTGTCGCCGGTATCGCCAATCTGACTCACCATCTGGAAGACCTGCTGGAATACCTGGCCCGCACCGGGCAGCAACCGGGCGAGCTGGTCATGTCCGTGCTGATTGATGCGGGGGATTGCCTTGAAACCATGATCGACGCCGTTCGCGGTGTCGACGCCGAACCCGACAACGCTGTCGCAGTGTTGCAGAGCGTGCTCGATCTCGCCAATCGCATGGATCGGGGTGAGCTTGAGCAGTTCCTCACCGAGCAGGCGCCAGTGGCCGATCCGCCAGCGGCCACTGCGGCCGACGATCAACCCGCGGAGGTGCCTGCTGCGGAAGGCCCTGCGGCAGCCGAGGCCCAGACCAGTCTGCGTGTGCCCACCCACACCGTCGATGCCCTGTTCCGCTATGCCGGAGAGCTATCTGTTGCCAATGCCCAGCTCGAGGCACGGGTAAGTGGTCTGCTGCGCATCCAGCAGGGGTTTGCTGAACAGGATCGCGTCATCCAGCAGCGGCTGTTCGAACTGGAAGATCTCATCGACATCCGTGACGTCGCCTCCGCTGGTTATCAGCTGCAGGGTGGTGGGGGCGACGGTGACGACTTCGATCGTCTGGAGATGGACGAATACAACGAGCTGCACGGCTGCAGCCGTGCCCTTGCCGAGGCCATTGCCGACTGGCGGGAATTGCGCATCAGCATGCATGACGAACTCACCGCCCTGCGCAGCATGGTCAGCCAGCAGGGTCGCTTGCACCGTGCGCTTGAAGACTCGGTGCTGTCCACACGTCTGGTGCCGGTCGCCTCTGTGGAAGGGCGTTTGCAGCGCAGTCTTCGCCAGGCTTGCCGGGCCACGGGCAAGGAGGCCGAACTGCGACTCGAAGGTGGCGATCTCATGATCGACACCGAGTTGCTGCAGGGGCTGTTGGACCCCCTGGGCCACCTGCTGCGCAATGCGGTGGACCACGGTATAGAGGAGCCGGAGGCGCGGCAAGCCGCAGGTAAGCCGCGACATGGAGTGGTTACCATTTCCGTGCGCCGTGACGGCAACCTGATCGAATGGCTTTGCGAGGATGATGGGCGTGGCGTCGACCTGGACGCAGTGCGCCGTCGAGCACTGGAGCGCGGACTGCTGGAAACCGATGCCCCGGACGATCCACAAGCACTGACGCGGCTGGTGTTCCTGCCAGGATTCAGCACCCGCGATACGGTGACTCGCATGTCCGGTCGCGGTGTGGGGCTCGATGTGGTTTACGACCGGGTTCGCTCCCTCAAGGGCAGTGTTGATCTCAGTACGGCGGCGGGTGGCGGCAGTCGCTTCCGACTACGCCTGCCCGCGGCTCTGGTAACGGTGCACGTCCTGTTGCTGGAGGTCGGAGGGCAGACGGTGGCGGTGCCCAGCAGTGACCTCGTGCAGGTTCCGGTGCCCGGTGCCGGTCGCCTGGAGCAGGACGAACAGGGGGAATACTGGTTTGAACTGGGTGATCAACGTCACCAGCTTCTTCAGTTGGCGCACCTCATGGGCCGCGTGGCTGCTCCCCTGGAGCCGGATTTCGTGCCGCCTGTGGTGCTGGCGCGACTTGATGGCTCGGTACGCGCACTGCGGGTTGACCGCATGGTGGGCAGCGCCAACGTCGTGATCAAGGGCTTTGGCGTCAATCTGCCGCGTCTGCGCGGCGTGCTGGGTGCCGCCATCCTGGGTAACGGCGCAGTGGCGCCGGTGCTGGACCTTTCTGCCCTGCAGCGCAGTGTGGCGATGGACGGGATGGATCTGGGCGATCCGGTGGTGGAAGGAGACATGCCCTCGCTGGGTGAAATCCTCGTAGTGGACGACTCGCTCAGCGTACGCCGTTCCCTCAGCCAGTTCCTCGAAGATTCCGGCTACAGCGTACGTCAGGCCCGCGACGGCATCGAAGCCGTGCGGGCCGTGGAAGCTCAGGTCCCGGATCTGGTTCTCGCCGACCTGGAGATGCCCCGCATGAACGGTCTGGAACTGACAGCGCATCTGCGCTCACGGGACGACACCCGTGCCCTGCCAGTGGTCATGCTGACCTCCCGCGCCATGCAGAAGCATCGCTCCCAGGCCGCCGCGGCCGGTGTCAGCGAATACCTCACCAAGCCGTTTCAGGAGACGGAACTGCTCGATGTCATCGAGCGGCTCATGCCGGCAATGGCACAGAAATCTGCAGCGACTGCATGACCGCCTCGGCCATGTCCAGCAGTTCCAGATCCCGCCCCCAGGGCGCGATCAACTGCATGCCGATTGGCATTCCTGCCGGGCCTTTGGCCAGCGGCAGGGAGATTGCCGGCAGGCCGGGCAAGGTCCAGGCACGACTGTAGATCGGGTCACCGGTGGCTTCATGGCCAATGGGGGCCTCGCCGGTGGCCGAGGGCGTGATGATGACGTCAAGCTGCTGCCAGCAGCCTGCAAGCGCGTCGTTCAACCGCGCAGCCTCTTTCTGATCACGGCGGTAGTCGACGTAGCCGATGGTCCAGCCTTCATCCAGTACCTCCAGAACCTTTGGTCCGATGCTTGCGTGGTGACGGTCGTATTCGTCCGCCAGCGCCCGGGCCGCCTCATAGGCCATGATGCGCTTGTGCAACGCGGCAAGTTCATCGAAGCCCTCGGGCAAGGGTGCCTCCATCACCTGGGCGCCGGCCTGCGAGAGGGCCGCGCCGGTGGCGTCCAGCGCTTGCCGCGTGCTGGCCTCAAGGCCTGCGACAGGGACCACAGCCAGCCCGATACGCAGCTGGCTCAGCGTCGGTGGTGCGGCGACGGGCAGGGAACTCGCCGTCATCGCGCCGAAGACGCGGCGGCTGTCGCGTACGCTGCGCGTGAACCAGCCAGCAGTATCCAGTGACGGGCTGAAGGCCTTGATGCCGGCCATGGGAACCGTGCCGAAACTGGGTTTGAAGCCCACCACGCCGCAATAGCTTGCCGGTCGGATGATACTGCCGGCGGTCTGGGTGCCCAGTGCTACCGGAACCATGCCGTCGGCGACGGCGGCGGCGGAACCGCTGGACGAACCCCCGGGAGTGCGGCTGAGGTCATGGGGGTTGCGGGTCTTGCCCGGCGTGAAACCGGCGAGCTCGGTGCTCACGGTCTTGCCCAGCAACACGGCGCCGGCTCGGCGCAGCAGGGCGACGGCGGCGGCGTCGCAGGGTGAGGTCTCGGCGGACAGATAGCGCGTGCCCCAACCGGTGGGCATGTCACGGGTCTGCATGATGTCCTTCACGCCCACCGGAATGCCACGCAAGGGAGCTTGAGGAGCGCTCTGCCCGGCTGTCGTCTGGTCCGGCGTGGGGCTGCGCCATGTCCAGGCGCGCACGCTGTCCTCGCGGGCGTCGATGCGGCTGAGGGAGGCGTCCAGTATATCCTGGGCCGAGATTTCGCCGGCAGCCAGCATTTCGCCCAGGCGGGTCGCATCAAGCCCATTCAATTCAGTCATTTCGGTCATTTCCTCCAGCAAAGGGTGAAAAAGGTCGCAATTCGGACTATCGGTCCGGCGGTGTCACTTGTTATCGCTTGACCAGCTACCCGGCCTTGGGAATAGTGCTTGGATGTCCGTGTCAATCGACAGTCTCTGCGAATCTCATCGTCTTGACCAGTTGCCCGCCTTCCCGGCGGTGCTGCTGGCGCTGCTGCGTACCTGTCAGCAACCCGAGCCAAGTAGCGGCGACGTGGAAAGCCTGGTGGCCCAGGATTCCGCCCTGTCGGTGCGGGTGCTGGCGGTGGCGAGTTCACCGGTGTTCGCCAGGGGCGATGCGCCGAGAGACCTGACCGAGGCCGTCCGTCTGTTGGGGCTGACCACGGTCCACACCATCGGCATCACCACCGGCGTCGTGCAGTTCTTCAATCAGCTGGACGGCCACGAGCTGCCATGGCTGGAGGACTTCTGGCGACACAGCCTGGGGGCTGCCACCGCGGCACGGGCGCTGGCTCAGGAAAGCGGGCTTGCCGCTCCGGAAGAGGCTTATCTTGCCGGCCTCCTGCACGACATCGGCCAGCCGCTGCTCGCGGTCCTGTATCGCGACGCCATGCAGACAATCATGGCAGGGGTGGCGTCCGGTGACACCGATGCCTGCCGGGCCGAGCAGGAACGGCTGGGGATCAGTCACGACACCCTCGGCGCCGCCATGGTAGACCGTTGGCACCTGCCGGGCTTCCTGGCCGACGCCATTCGCTACCACCACCAGCCGGTAGATGCACTGGTGGACGCTCACCCCCTGGTGCGTGTGGTTCACGTGGCCAACCTGCTGGCGCATTCCTCCACCGAGCCCGATACCGAAGCCTTTCACGCCGCCGGGCGCTTGCTTGACCTTGGCCGCACCCTGACAAGCCGCCTGCATCATGGGGCGCGGCAAGAGCGCGATCGTCTGGTCGAGGCGCTGGATCTGGATGCGGCGCCCCGCGGGGTGATCAGCGCCCAGCGACAGCTGAATCCGCTAGCCGACCAGGTGCGCAACCAGGCCTTGCTTGGCAGTATCCAGCCGCACCTGCGACTGGAACTGACCGATAACCCGGTGGACGTCATCGCCCGGGGGCTGACCCTGCTGTTCGGGCTGGATCGGGTCGCCTGCTTCCAGTTGTCCGCGGCTGGCGATCATCTCGCCGGAGCCATGGCCGGCCGCGGCGCAGCGGATCTGGACGGATTGCGCCTGCCGCTGGATCCGGCCCGGTCCCTGCTCGCTTCTTCGCTGCTGGAACGTCGGCCCGTTCACACGCTGGATCCTGAAGAATCGGCCCGGCTCTCGGTGGTGGATCGCCAGATCGCGGCGCGGCTTGGGGGCGACGGTGTGCTCTGTCTGCCGCTGGTTGCCGGCGGAGAGGCCCAGGGGCTGCTTGCGCTTGGCGTGCGTCATACCCAGACTTCTGCGCTGCTGGACCAGTCGGCCCTGTTGCTGGCCTTCGCCGGCGAGGCGGCGGCGGTAGTGCGGCTCGCCCGACAGATGCAGGCGGATCGCCGCCAGCATGACATGGAGAACCTGGCGCGACGTGAGCGTGATTCGCGACGCCTGCGCAGGCAGCTGGGCGATCCGGTGACCATCATTCGCAATTACCTGCATGTGCTGCAGCAACAGGTGGACGACGGGCATCCGGGTCGCGCCGGCGTGATGTCGATGCTTGATGAGGTCGAGCGTGTCAGTGAACTGCTCAATGGCATCGAGGACCCAGCCCTGGCGAGTGCCACGGTGGAAGATGGCGACATCAACGAACTGATACGTGAACTGACCCGCCTTGCCCGGGATGCGCAACTGTTGCCCGAGGCAATCTCCATAGACATCGCGCTCGATGACCGCCTCAATGGCCGTGCAATTCCCACCGAGGCGCTCCGTTCCCTGATTCTCAGCGTGTTTCGCCTGTCCGGTGACCGGCTTCGTGGTGGTGGCTTGCGCATCCAGACGTCGGCGGGTGTAAAGTTCTCCGGAACGGTGTATAACGAATTATTGGTGGAAACTGCCGGCGCCGATCTGGACTGGGGCATACTCGAGCCAGATGAGCGATTTGCAGGTGCTTGTCGCCTGATAGACGAGCACGGGGGGGCGGTCATGGGCTCACAGGTGCCCGGCCGTGGTGTTCGTGTGCAGGTTCTCTGGCCTGACGGTTCCTAGCGAATCGTCGCTAGTCCTGCCGCGCATTTTCATTCCCCCGGAATGAGTGACTTGCCATGGGCGGACATGGGTAGAGACCCTGTGCGCGTGGCGTGAGTGCGAACGATAAAACTAACGTCTAACAACGACGCGTCACGGACGACTCGGCGAACCATGCATTCAGCCGGGGTGGGCATGCAGGAGTGGGCAGCGGCCGAGCGCATACTCGTGGTGGATCATCAGCCCAGGTTGCTTGACAGCCTGAGACTGATGGCCGCCGGCCACGAGTTGCCGCTTGATGCGGTTGAGACCGAAGGGGAGGCGCGTTCGCACCTCGCCTCTGGTGCCTATGGCGTGCTGGTTGTGGATCTCTTGCATCCCGAGCAGGCCGGTCAGCGGCTGCTGCAGCAGATCAGGGCCGATGGTCTCGATATTCATGTGGTGGTAGCCACCAGCGACTCTTCCCAGGAAGCGGCGGTGCGGGCGCTGCGAGGCGGAGCCCGGGACTTTCTGCGGAAACCCTACGCGCCAGAGGAACTGCTGCTCACCCTGCGCAATGCACTGGAGCACCGTCGCCTGTCCCGCGAGAACCAGCGGTTCCAGAGCCGGCTGCGGCGCTCTCAACAGCTTTATCGCTTCATCGTCGAGCGCTCTCCGGACGTCATCTATGTGCTGGATCAGCAGGGTAACTTCACCTTCGTCAATGCGGCGGTGGAGCGCATGCTGGGCTATCCGCCGGAGGCCTTGCTCGGCCGTCATTACAGCGTCATCGTCTCGCCGGATGACGTTTCCCTGGCGCGTCATGGCATGGATGACCGCCGCACCGGAGATCGCGCCACCCGTAACCTGGAAGTGCGGCTGCTCAAGTCAGGTGATGCACGACCGGAGAATCGCGCGGTCACCGTGGAGGTCAGCGCCATGGGTATCTACGGCCAGAGCGGTGAGGAGCGGGAAGGCGAGTTCCTCGGCACCTACGGTGTGGTGCGGGATATCACCGAGCGCAAGCACGCCGAAGCGCTGATCCGTTATCAGGCCCATCATGACCTCCTCACCGGCCTGCCGAACCGTGCACTGTTCAAGGATCGGTTGCGTGCCGGGCTGGCCCGCAACCAGCGCAGCGAGGAAAGACTCGCGGTGCTGTTCCTCGATCTGGACCGCTTCAAGCTCGTCAACGACAGCATGGGGCACAGCTTCGGCGATCGATTGCTGGAGTGCGTGGCCAGGCGCTTGCGGGAATGTCTGCGGGAGGGGGATACGCTGGCCCGTCTCGGCGGAGACGAATTCACAATACTGCTGCCGGCTATCCAGCGGGACAGCGATCCCATCAGTGTTGCCGACAAATGCATTGCTGCCATGCGTGAGCCGTTCTATCTCGACCAGCAGGAGATCTACCTGGGCGTGAGCATCGGTATTGCCCAGAGTCCGGAGCACGGCGAGACCGTGGAGGCTCTGATCAAGCACGCCGATGTCGCCATGTACCACGCCAAGGAAGACGATCGTCGCCACGTTGCGGTGTTCGAGTCGTTCATGAGCCAGCGGGTGGATCAGCACGTCAGCATCGAGAGCGGCCTGCGCCAGGCCATCGCCCAGAACCAGTTGAATGTGCTTTACCAGCCGCAGATCGACGTGGCCTCCGGGCGCATCACTGCCATGGAGGCGTTGATCCGCTGGCGGCATCCGACCCTCGGTACGATCTCGCCGCTGGATTTCATACCCGTCGCCGAGCAGACGGGCAGTATCATCCCGATAAGCCAGTGGTTGTTGCGTACCGCCTGCCAGGACATGCTGCGCTGGCCTGGTGGCAGCGAGAGCGGAACGCGGTTGGCGGTCAATCTCTCGCCGGTGCAGTTGGAACATGCCGATTTCGTCAAGGACACGCTGCGCATTCTCCATGAGGTGGGCTTCCCACCCCACCGACTTGAGTTCGAGATCACCGAGCACCTGCTGATGCGGGATCTCGAATCGGTGGTGACGATTCTGCGCAAGCTCAGTGCTCATGGCATTACCTTCGCCGTGGATGATTTCGGGACGGGTTACTCATCGCTCAGCTATTTGCAACGCTTGCCCATCCACACGCTGAAGATCGATCAGTCCTTCGTTCGCAGCCTGCAGGAGGGCCGTGAGGAAGGGCATCTTGTCGGAGCCATCGTCTCCATGGGTCGCAGTCTCGGTCTGAAGATCGTCGCCGAGGGCGTCGAGACCCAGGCGCAACTGGACATGCTGCGCCGGCTCAAGTGCAATGAGATGCAGGGTTATCTGTTCAGCCGACCCCAGGCCGCGCTGGACTTGTCGGGAGAAGCAGTGGAGCGCTGGCGCAGCGCGGTGCATGGTTAGCTCACCAGTACGCGTGTCCCTCGAGCAGACCCCCCCTCCAGGAGTGATCCATGAGTTCGGCCAATGACAAGCGGACTGAATCCATACCCGATGATGGTGTTGGTGAAGCGTCCGGAGCGCTGCGCCTGGACTTGCGCCCGGGGCATGACGTGCAGTTGCAGGCTGCCGGCAGCAACAGCCGGATTGTCAGCCGCTATGTCGGTCAGCACGCCGGCCGCTACCTGATCTTTCGCGGTGGTCGTAGGATGGAGGATAACCTGCAGCACATGCACTTCAGTGCCGGAGAGTGGGTGCTTGCGCGCATGGTACAGGACGGCACCGTTCTGGGCTTCTGGGCTTCTGGGCTTCTGGGCTTCAGGGCGAGAATACTCATCCAGCATCGCACCCCGGAGCATCTGCTCTATCTGGAGTGGCCCGCCGAGGTCGCCGAGCATTCGATTCGCGCGGCGCCACGTATCCCCTGTCTGGCAGGTTGTGGTCTGACCATTGACGGTACCCGTCACGACGGCGCGCTGCTTGATGTCAGCGAGACCGGTTGCCGGGTTGATCTGCTCGGTCTCGACGAGGACGCGCTCGGGGCGCAGAACAGGGTAGCCGTGTCCCTGCACCTGCCCGGGCAACCCGGTCCGGTGGAGATCAGTGCAACGGTAAGGCGCAGCAAGGTGGCCGGTGGGCGGCTGCTGCTGGGTTTGCAGTTCGAGGAGCCCCAGCGTGAGCTGATGAGCGAGGTTCGACGCTATCTGCAGGACGTGGACTGAGTTACCAGGTCATCGCGATGCCCACACCATGGACAGCAGACTCGCTGTCTAGCCGGGGCTGGTAGAGCGGGAAGACGCGCACCGTGGTGCTGGAGCGATCCACCAGCCGGCTCATGCTTCTTGGCTGGGTGCGTGTCTGAACCGTGTTGACGGCCATTCCCAGCGCAAAGCTGATGGCCCCGTCCCGTGGCCGGTCGTCGATAATCCCAATCAATCCACCGGTCGCTGCATTGACCAGTAAACCTGCCAATTGCGCGCGCGGCGCTCTGCGAGCCCGCTCCACGGCGGCTGTGGAGTGGGCCATGCTGTTCAGGGCTGTGGTGTCCGCCTCGCCTTCTGTCGCGTTGTACAGGGCCCGCGCATCGACATAGGGGGACGGCGTCGCCAGCACACCGGCCAGGGCAATTACGGAGCGGGCGGCACCGACGCGACCATCGAAGCGGTCGGCATTGCTGCCGCTGCTGGTGCCCTGGTGGACGTTCAGCGCCAGGTTCGCGCCATGAAACGTCACCCAGCCGCCACGCCACCAGCGCGCTTGCCGCTCGCCACGCTCCAGTGCCGCCTGGAAATCGCCACGCAAGGTGGTGCCCTCCATGCCCGCTGACTGGGGCGCCGCCGCCAGGGCAAGTGCCGCTACCAGCAATCTTGCCGGTAGCGACCAACGACGGATGCATCGAACACGACCGGGCATGGTGCGCTTCCGTCTTCCGCAAGCGTTGCCCGCAGTCTAACGGCTTGATCGCGCCATTTCAGGCACCACGATACTCGCGCCGTCCTGCGCTGCGGCTGCTGCCGGGCTGACGATTCGGAGCCTTGGTGCCTGAACCGCCACCGGGACGGCCACGTCGTCCGCCCTGGGGCTTGTTGAACAGGGGTTCGGCGCGAATGGTCGGGTCCGGTTCGAAGCCGCTGACCACAAGCTGCGGCAGCTGGCGGCGCAGAACCAGTTCGATACCTCGCAGCAGTTTCTGCTCATCAATACAGACCAGAGAGACTGCTTCCCCGTCGTGTCCGGCACGACCGGTGCGTCCGATACGGTGCACATAGTCTTCCGCAACGGTGGGCAGCTCGAAATTGACCACATGGGGCAACTGGTCGATATCCAGGCCACGAGCCGCGATGTCGGTGGCAACCAGGACGCGGACACGGCCCTGCTTGAAGTCTGCCAGGGCACGGGTGCGCGCTGTCTGACTCTTGTTGCCGTGCAGGGCTGCGGCAGGCAGGCCGTCACTGTCAAGCTGGGTGGCGAGACGGTTGGCGCCGTGTTTGGTCCTGGTGAATACCAGCACCTGGCGCCAGGCGTTGTCGTGTATCAGCCGGCTGAGCAACTCGCGCTTGCGGACCCGATCCACCGGATGCACAACCTGCTCGATGGCATCGGCGGCGGAGTTGCGTGCGGCAACCTCGACCCGCTGGGGCTTGTGTAGCAGACCATCGGCCAGACGGCGGATATCGTCCGAGAATGTCGCGGAAAACAACAGTGTCTGCCGCTGCTTTGGCAACTCGGCGAGCACCTTGCGGATGTCATGGATAAATCCCATGTCCAGCATGCGATCCGCCTCGTCCAGGACCAGGATCTCCACGCGGGAGAGATCAACCGTGCCCTGGCGTACATGGTCCAGCAGGCGTCCGGGGGTCGCGACAAGGATATCCACACCTCGACGCAGGTTCTGCACCTGCGGTTGCATGCCGACACCGCCGAACACCACTGCCGATCCGATGGAGAGCCCCTGGCTGTACTGGCGCACGCTGTCCTGCACCTGGGCGGCGAGTTCACGGGTCGGGGTCAGGATCAGGCATCGTACGCTGCGCGGCGCTGTCTTGATGGGGCTGCTGGCAAGGCGCTGTAGCAGCGGCAGCGTGAAAGCTGCAGTCTTGCCAGTGCCGGTCTGCGCGGCGGCCATCAGATCCTGGCCCGATAGTACGCAGGGAATCGCCTTGGTCTGGATAGGGGTGGGGCTGTCGTAGCCCTGCTGGGCAACAGTGCGCACGAGGTCGGCCGACAGGCCGAGATCAGTAAAGGACATCAAATGAGAACTCCTGGAATGCCTACCGCTCTTGGCGGCTCCGGTCCAGGCGATAAGTGTGTTCGAGGGCAGGCCTGACTAGAAGGATTGACCGCGAGGAGCGACGCGGACCGGTGCGCGTCGACTGGCCGCACTATAACAGGCTGCGGCAGAAAAGCCAGCAAGGCCGCGTCAGGCCCAGGCTTGTTCCGCATTCCGGTCAGCTGCCCAGCTCTCCGCCGCCAGGGTCAGGACCTGTTCGAGCTCCTCAACTGGCACAGCGGGGTTATTGACCACTTCCCGGGGGTCGAAGTGGTAGATGTACAGTCGTGACGTGAATTCCGGGAAGGGCAATGACGATTCTCCGAAGCGTTCGCCACAACCGTTGGTGGATACCTGGATATCCTGTCCCCAGTGCTGTCCGCTGTCGTTGTTGGGATTGTAGAAGTACACCCGCATCTCACCGCCTGGATCCAGCCCCACCCGTTGGATGGAAATGGCATGCCAGCCGATGAAGCGCGCTGCGCTGTCCGTGACCGCGATGCCGGCTGGTTGCGGATGAATGACCAGCTGATTGCCGTTGTACAGGGGGTGGTACGAGCCGTAGAAGCGTTTCACGAAGTCGCTGAAGTTTGTGAGATTGCCTGTCGGTACATCAACGGCGATCGCGAACCCCCGGCCCACCCACCAGCCATGAAACTCCGGATTGATCCACTGGTGCGGGTCCTGCTCCCCCCGGTCGGCGCAAAGCACACCCATGGCCTGATAAATGGCGTCCAGGTGCGGCACAGTCACTGCCGACACCGGATCCACATCCTGGATGACGGCCAGGCCGGTGTGTCGGGTCAGGTCGCGGGACGATAGCAGTTGCCCCTCGAAGCGCATCACCACGTCGTCGTCTCGTGCCGCCCAGGTGAGTATCTGCAGCAGATAGTCGGGATCATTGTTGGCCCACATGGACAAGGCACGGGCCGACTGGCAGGTGGGGTTGTTGCCCTGACCAACGCCCAGGGGCTGTCCCAGCACGCAGAGCACACCGGCGAGGAGGTGTTGCCGAGGCGATGGTTCAGCCGTCGCCGGCACCCCGAGCATGCGGATCGCCTGTTCGGACAGGGGCAGGCCGATCTGCCGCCACAGCGCCGGGGCGAGAGGTCCGTTGTAAAGGATGCCCCGCTCGAGCAGGCCGGAAAGGCCGTAGACACTCTCTGCGGTCTCCGGCCAGACGGCCTCGGCAATCAGGTTGTGCACCAGGTGCTGGTAACAGTGCAGCGCATCATTTCCCGTGCTGCTCAGGCCAAGCGCGGCGCCGATAAGGTCGGGTTGCTGATCCAGCACATAGCGCAGGAAAACGGCGTGGTAGGGCGAGACCAGGCCGGTGTCGAGCATGGACCGACTGAAGCCCAGGGCCTCCTGCCGCAGGGCCTGCGCATCCATATTGGCCAGCCGCTCGGTGTAGATAACAAACCCCGGGTCTTCCTGGCAGCCCCGGGTCGGACCGTACAGCGCGCTGATCAGTCGCTCGGCGCCCCGGCTTGAATTGGCGCTGATACCGCTTTCCGGGTCCGCCAGGTAGACGGAGACGCTGGTGATCATCTCCTTGACGTGATCGACTTCGATGGGGCGCTGGTCGAGCATGCGCCAGATTTCGTTGATCAGGCGGTCCAGCACCTCACCCAGCCCGATCTCGCCGGCGAGGAACTGGTAGAGCTGATGCACCGCCGGGGCGAAACCGCCCAGGTGAACCCGCTCGGCCTCGTTCAGTTGACCAAAGATCAGGGGCAGATTCAGCGCCAGGATCTGTGACAGCAGATGGCCGGCTTCTTCGTCCGACAGTCCGGGGTGCAGTAATGCGCCCCGGGCAACGGCGGCGAGGCGCAGTTCGCTGAGGGCCTCCAGTACGGTGGTGTCCGGCTCGCCCTGACGAATGGTGTTGGCCGCCATCCACGGCTGCAATCTGTCGGGGTTCTGCCAGTCGCTGTCATGGAAAATGCCGGCTTCCTCCAGCGCCCCGATGCGATCGTAAATGGCCGCAACCCCGCCCGGCTGCTGCATGATTCTCCGGGCGAGATCGAGCACCGGCCGCTGTTTGATGCCTTTGGCGAAGGGGCTGGTGCGGTGGAGTGCCTCCACAGCTCTGTCCAGCTTCTCGCATAGGCCTTGCAGGCGCGTACCGGAGTCAGAGTCGGTCATTGATCCTCACAAAGTGTCGGCGTGGCTTCACCGTTACACCGTCGTTGCGCAAATACAAGCATCCTCCCAATCTAACGCCCCCAGATGAAATAGACGATGAATACCACAAACATCGCGTACATCAGCGGGTGGACCTCCCGCGCCTTGCCCTTGAAGACCATGGTCAGCGGGTAGAGGACGAAGCCTAGGGCGATGCCATTGGCGATGCTGAAGGTCAATGGCATGGCGATCACCGTGACAAACGCGGGAATGGCGAATTCGGGTGCCTTCCAGTCGATGTTTGCAAGTGCCGACGCCATGAGTACACCGACGATGATCAGCGCTGGTGACGTCAGCTCCGGATGCTCCAGGAAGATTTGCAACAACGGCGAGAAGAACAGGCTTACCAGGAATAGAGCCGCGACGACCACCGACGTGAATCCGGTTCGCCCCCCGGCGCCGACGCCGGCTGCTGATTCGATGTACGAAGTGGTGGTCGAGGTGCCGAGAACAGCCCCGATAACCGTGGCGGAGGAATCGGCGCCCAACGCGCGACTTGCCCGCGGCAGTTTGTTGTCCTTGAGGAAACCGCCCTGGTGCGCCACGGCCATCAGGGTGCCGGCGGTATCGAAGAAATCCACGAACAGGAAAGTGAATACCACCACCCACAGTGTCGGTGAGAGCAGGATGTCCGGCAGGTGGATGATGGCCTGGCCAAAGGTGGGCGCGAGGCTCGGCACTGCAGAGACCACGGCGTCCGGGGCGCCCACCACGCCGATGATGATGCCGCCCACCGTGGTGACCACCATGCCGTAGAAAATCGCGCCCTTGAAGCCACGTACCAGGAAGAATGCGGTAATGAGCAAGCCGGCGATGGCAATGGCCGGCCCGGCTGCACCCAGGTTGCCGAGAGTGACGAGGGTGGGTTCGTAGCCTTCGACGATTCCTGCGTTCTTGAGGCCGATGAATGCGATGAACAGGCCGATGCCCGCGCCCGCCGCCATCTTCAGCTGCAGCGGTATGGCGTTGATGATGGTCTCGCGGACCCGGGTGACGGTCAGGATAAGGAAGATGATGCCCGAAACCAGCACCCCGGCGAGGGCCGTCTCCCAGGGCACGCCCATGCCCAGGACCACGGTGTAGGCGAAGAAGGCGTTGAGTCCCATGCCGGGTGCCAGTGCGATGGGATAGTTGGCCCACAGCCCCATGATCAGGCAGCCCGCGGCGGCGGACAGCGCAGTGGCCACGAACACGGCGCCGGGATCCATGCCGGCGTCGGCGAGTATGAAGGCGTTGACGAAGAGGATGTAGGCCATCGCCAGGAAGGTCGTTGCCCCGGCAATGATTTCCTGACGAAGTGATGTGCCCTGTTCCGTAAAGCCGAAGAATTTATCCATCAACTGCCCCTTGAAAGCATCGTCCGTTGTCTGTTTACCGGTGGGTCCCTGTCGGCATTTTTGCGCAGTTTGCACCGTTCCGGGGCGTCTGCGCAAAGCTGATGCACCAGGCTGGACCGAGCCACCCGCCCAAGTCTCCGATAGTTGCGAGTCGTACGGGTGTATCCACTTTCGGCGCCGGGGGGTTATGCAGGATCGGGACCAGTGCCGCAGCGCGGCTTCAGTGCAGGGGTGGTGTACGTGCAAGGGGCGCTGCTGCCAGCAACTTGGCGACCACCGCTGCTGCCAGTATTGCGCACGCCGGGCTGGCAGCCGGATGGTGTGAAAACGGCTACCCGCTGGCCCGGGCTCCGCCGCCGCCACCGCCGCCGGGTGGCGGCGTCCAGACGTTCCGGAATGCCTGGTGCGTGTGGGCGGGGATCTCACTTGAGAAGCGCAGCTGCGTGCCGGCGCCAGTGCGCACGCCCTTGATACGCCCCTGCGCCACACCCCGCATGCGCGCAACATCCTCGCAGGCGTTGACAAATCCAGGTGGAGGTCGACCGCGGAGCGTGGTGATCCGCCCCCCGTCGATGCGCAGTACGAAAACCACCCGTGCATGGATGATGATCGCGGCAAATACCGCTGCAGTGACAAGCAGAAGAATCACGGTCAGTACCAAGCCTTGCCTCCCTCGGGATTACGGTCAGTCGGTCTCGCGCGGGGTGCGGCACACAGCCCAGATCTCGATACGCGCCGCGCCCGCCTCGAGCAGCGCTCCGGCTATCGCCCTGGCGGTGGCCGTGCTCGTGACGACATCGTCGATCACGGCGATACGCCGCCCCGCGACCATGCCCGTCACGTTGAATGCCTGGCGCATGTTCGCCTTGCGGGCCTCTCGGGGCAAGGCGCTCTGCGCTGCGGTCGCGCGGCAACGATGCACAACACCGGGCGCTGGCTGCAGACCGGTCTGGCGTGCCAGGGGGCGGGCGAGTTCCATGGCCTGGTTATAGCCGCGCTCCTGAAGCCTGGAGCGATGCAGTGGCATCGGGATCAGGCAGTCAATATCCGTGGCCGCGTTTTGTACTGCCCAGGTCAGCAGTTGACCGAGCAGGCGCCCGGCAGCCAGGTCACCATGAAATTTCAGTGCCTGGATCAGGTGGTCGAGTGGTGGGCCGTACACCCAGGGTGCGCGAATCAGATCATACGGGGCATGTTCTTTCTGGCAGCGTCCACAGGGCGTGCAGGGAGCGGATGCCGGTTCCGCACAAATCGGGCAGGCCTGCAGGTTCCAGGGCAGGTCGTGGTAGCAGGCCGGGCAGATGTCCGCACCGACGCCGGGATCACCGCAGAGCCGGCATCGGGGTGGGAAACAGGTGTCCAGCGAACGCTCCAGCGCATTGTAAACTTTTTCTATAAGCATTTTGTTGACAGTCCCTGTCGGCGGGTTACCATTCTCCTGATTCATCCAGTATTGCCATGCATGCTTGCCGGGTTTTCCGCCTTCGCAAGAGCGGGCCAATGGCTCCCCGGCGAGCCCAAGAACACCAGCAACGGAATCCCCATTATGCCGATCAATGACGATGACGTACGCCATGACTGGTGTGTTGATGAGGTCCAGGCGCTTTTCGACCTGCCCTTCATGGATCTGCTGTTCCGCGCCCAGACTATCCATCGCCGTCATCATGCCGCCAATACGGTGCAGGTCAGCACTCTCTTGTCCATCAAGACCGGCGCCTGCCCGGAGGACTGCAAGTACTGTCCTCAGAGCGTGCGCTACACCACTGGCCTCGAGCCGGAGCCGTTGATGGACCGAGAGTCCGTGGTGGCGGCCGCTCGCGCCGCCCGCGAGGCTGGCGCCACGCGGTTCTGCATGGGTGCCGCCTGGCGCAGCCCCCGGGGCCGTGACCTGGAGCGGGTGGCCGCCATGATTCGCGAGGTCAAGGAGCTGGGGCTGGAAACCTGCGCCACGCTGGGAATGCTGGATGACGATCAGGCCGAAGAACTGCGCGAGGCGGGGCTTGATTACTACAACCATAATCTGGATACCTCCGAGTCGTTCTACGACGAAATCATCACCACGCGGTCCTATCAGCAGCGGCTCGATACCCTGGACTCGGTTCGCGCGGCGGGCATGAAGGTCTGTTGCGGTGGCATTCTGGGCATGGGGGAAACAGTGGAGGATCGCGCGGCCATGCTGCGTACCCTGGCGAACCTCCCGGCGCACCCTGAGAGCGTGCCGATCAACCAGTTGGTGCGGGTGCCCGGGACGCCGCTGGCGGATGCCGCGTCCCTCGATCCTCTCGACTTCGTGCGCACCGTCGCCGTCGCCCGCATTCTCATGCCGGTCTCCCATGTCCGCCTGTCTGCCGGGCGTGCCCATATGAGTGACGAACTGCAGACGCTGTGCTTTCTGGCTGGCGCCAACAGCATTTTCCATGGCGAGCGTTTGCTGACCACCGGCAACCCGGATACGGCGGCGGACAACGCACTGTTCCAGCGTTTGGGTTTGCGCCCGGAAACGGCGTGTGAGCAGGGCCGTGGGGAACGGCCTGCCGCCGCCGCCCCGTTGAGCGTGGATCGTGTGGGACATCGGCACTGAACTGACCGCCATCCGCGCGGCCGATCTCCATCGCCAACGCCGGGTCTACCAGGCCGACGGGCCGGTGCACATGGTGGACGCAAGCGGGCGGCGGCTGCTCAATTTCTGCGGCAACGACTATCTCGGGCTGGCCAACGATCCAAGGCTGGGTCGTGTGCTGCGGGATTGGTCCGGACCCACTGGCAGCGGTAGCGCCGACCTGGTGACCGGTCATCGCTACGCCCACGAGGCGCTGTCCGAGGCATTGTCCGACTGGCTGCAGCGGGACCGGACCCTACTTTTCTCCACCGGCTACATGGCCAACCTCGGCGTGATCGCCGGCCTCACTCGTCGTGGTGACCTGGTGCTGCAGGACCGCCTCAACCACGCCTCCCTGATCGATGGCGGATTGCTCTCCGGCGCGCGTTGCCGACGCTATCGGCATAGGGACGTCGACCATTTGCAGCGTTGCCTGGACAGGCCGTATCGAAGGCGCCTGGTTGCCACCGACGGCGTGTTCAGCATGGATGGGGATGTCGCGCCGTTGGCGGAGATCGCAGCCGTCACGGCGCAAACCGGCGCCGCCTTGCTGGTGGATGACGCCCACGGCCTTGGTGTGATTGGGTCGCAGGGGCGCGGCAGCCTGGCGGATGCCGGGCTGGACCAGTTCCAGGTCCCGCTGCTGGTCGGCACCTTTGGCAAGGCTTTCGGCACTTACGGTGCGTTCGTGTCCGGCCCGGCTGAGTGGATCGAACTGCTGGAACAGAAAGCGCGGACTGCGATCTACACCACGGCTTCACCGCCTGTGCTCTCCGCGGCGACCCTGGCGGCGCTGGATCTGGTCCGCACGGAGGGTTGGCGACGGGAGCGACTGGCTGCGCTTATCCGCCGCTTTCGGGTCGGTGCCTCACAGCTGGGGTTGTCCCTGGGTGATTCCGGTACCGCCATCCAGCCCGTTATCATCGGTGAAGCGGGGGCGGCACTCGCCGCCAGTCGACGGCTTGAAGTCGCCGGCATTCTGGTTGCGGCAATCCGGCCACCCACGGTGCCCGCCGGAAGTGCGAGACTAAGGATCACGCTCAGCGCAGCGCATGCGGATGAACACCTGGACCGTCTGCTGGATGCCCTGGATGATCCGGAGCTTCGTGATAGCGGGAGGAATTGATGCACGTAACGGCATATGGTCGCGGAATCGACCTCGTGCTGCTCCACGGGTGGGGCACCCATGGCGGCGTCATGGCGGAGCTGGCCTGCGCACTGGGCGCGTACGGCCGAGTCCACGTACCCGACCTGCCCGGTCATGGTCATGGCAGTGCTACTTTCGCCTTCGAGGCAAACACTGTGGTGGCGGAGCTTCAGGCCAGCCTGCCGGCGGGGGCGGTCTGGATCGGCTGGTCACTCGGGGCCTTGCTGGCAGCCATGGCCGTCGGTCCAGCCCGGGCCCGGGGCCTGGTCATGATGGCTGGCCTGCCCCGTTTTCTGCGGGCTGCCGACTGGCCGGGTGGTGCCGACCCCGGGGCGTTCGCGCCTGTTCGCCATGCACTGCAGGACTCGCCCAGGGCTGGGCTCGACGCGCTGTTGCGGTTGCTGTCCGTGCCGGGTGCTGCCGGTCGTCGAGTCCGCAGACTGGTGCAGGAGCAACTGTCAGCGCGCCCCCTTGCCTGCGCTGATACGCTCATCGGGGCCCTTGATGTGCTTGAGCAGGCGGATGCACGTGACTGTCTGCGTGCATTTCATGGGCCGGCGCTATTCCTTGGTGGTGACAGCGACCCGCTGGTTCTGCCCCGGGGGCTGAAGGATAGCGCCACGCTGGTTGCCGACAGCCACATCGGGATTATTACCGGAGCCGGCCATGCCCCTTTTCTTTCCCATCCGGAGCAGGTGATGGAGTTTGTGCATGGCCATATTGATCGCTGCCACCAGCAAGAGCCTCTGCCATGACGGCTGCCGATGAGACATGGCTGGACAAGGCCGCCTTGCGTCGCTCCTTCGATGCGGCCGCGGCGACCTACGATGAGGCGGCCGTGCTGCAACGGGAGGTGGGGGAGCGCTTGCAGGAACGGCTGCAACTCATCCGCCTTGCACCGAGTACTGTTGTGGACCTGGGGGCTGGAACCGGGCTCGGCGTCCAGCGCTTGCGCGAGCGCTACCGGCGGGCCCGGGTGCTGGCGCTGGACCTCTCTGCAGCGATGTTGCGACGGGCCGTGCGGCACGGCACCTGGTTGCGTCCGGTGCCGGCTGTCTGTGCTGATGCCGAGTGCCTGCCACTGGCGGATGCCAGCGTTGACATGGTGTTCTCCAACCTCACCTTGCAGTGGTGCGAAAGGCCAGAGCGCGTCTTTGCCGAATGTCGTCGCGTACTGCGGCCCGGCGGCCTGCTGATGTTCTCCACCCTGGGGCCGGATACCTTGCGGGAGCTGCGGGCAAGCTGGGCGGCCGCGGATGACGACGTCCACGTCAGTCCGTTTCTGGACATGCACGACCTGGGCGACATGTTGGTGGGCGAGGGGTTCGCCGACCCGGTCATGGACATGGAAACCCTGACGCTGACCTACACCGGGGTTGGCGATCTCATGCGGGATCTCAAGGCCATCGGAGCCCGCAATCTGCACCGGCAGCGAACCCGGGGCATGACTGGCCGCCGCCGGCTGCAGCGGATGATGCAGGCTTACGAGCAGTTCCGTGATCCGGAGGGTCGCCTGCCCGCCACCTGGGAGGTGGTCTACGGCCACGCCTGGGCCGGTCAAGAGGTTAATCAGCGTCGTGACGAAGGTGGCGCAGTTTCCGTGTCCCTGGAGGCCATGCGCCGCACCCTTCGAGGCGGGGGCTGATGCGGGGCTGGTTCGTCACCGGGACGGACACAGGCGTCGGCAAGACGGTGGTGGCGGTCTCTCTGCTCCATGCGCTTCGTCAGTCGGGAATTCCTGCCATCGGTGTCAAGCCGGTGGCAGCCGGCTGCATGCACACCGCTGGCGGCTGGCGCAACGACGACGCTCTTGCTCTTCAAGCCGCATCGGCGCGAGCCATTGCCTACAGCGACGTCAACCCGGTTGCGCTACCGGCTCCGGCGTCACCGCACCTGGCGGCCGCAGAGGCTGGCATCGAGATCGATTGCTCCCGGCTGATTCGTCATGTGCAGGGTCTCGCGACAGCAGACGAGTGTCTGGTGGTGGAAGGGGCAGGAGGCTGGCGGGTTCCTTTGTCGTCCGGCCATACCATGGCCAATCTGGCCGCTGGCCTGGGTCTGCCCGTGGTGTTGGTGGTTGCCATCCGGCTTGGCTGTCTGAACCATGCCGTGCTGAGCAGCGAGGCCATCGTCGGTGACGGCCTGCGTCTGGCCGGTTGGGTAGCGGTTCAGACCGAGGCCGATGTGCCGCGCCTGGACGAGCAGATAGCCACCCTGGATGCCCGTCTGCCGGGTCCACGGTTCGGAACCATTCCCTGGCAAGGGCTGTCGTTCAGTGGAGACGCGTGCAACCGGCTTGATGTTTCCGTGTTACTCGCTGGCGGTTGAAAAGGGGCGGTGCAGGGTTTTCTCCGGATGGCATCTCCACTAGAATGGGCCCGCGATTTTGCGTCCGTCCTGCGGGCGGGCCGAGGTGACGCATGGCGATGACCGAGTCCACCGCGGCGGAGCGGTGCTTCGTACTGCGGCCGGACAATGGACTCTACTGGCGCACGACGCTCAGGGTGTATCTGTTCCTTGCCGCAGTGTGCCTGACCGTGGCCATCGGCTTTACCGTGGCTGGCTTCTGGCCCGTACTGCCCTTCGCCGGCCTGGAGTTGGCACTGCTTGGTGCAGCGCTCTATGTCACGGCCCGCCGCGGGCGCTATCGGGAAGTTGTTCGGATCAGCGGGCAGTTTGTATCCATTGAGAAGGGATACGTCGGGCCCAGCCAGCATTGGCAGTTCGAACGTGTGTGGACAGAAGTCTTGCTTCAGCCGTCCCGGCGGCGGTTGCACCCGGCGAGACTGCTGATCCGCTCTGGAGCGGTATACGTTGAATTGGGCTCTTTTCTCACGGAAGAGGATCGTGCCTCGTTGGCCCGGCAGCTAGAAGCCGCCATCGGCCCCATGGCGTCCGGCGGGAGTGTTGCCTCCCGTGCCTGATGTTTCCGACGACAAGCCGCCAAACTCAGTTGGGAGTGCGCGTGGAATGAAAAACAACCTGTTGCGAATCCTGGCCACCGCCGGGGGGGTCGGGCTGATGCTCTTCGTCACCGCCGCGTCGGCGGCAACGGCGCCCGAGTCGGATTGGCGGCGCCCTTGGGGGCTGAACCTGCCGCAGGGCGTGACCGAGATCAGTCAGGAGGTCTACAGCCTCCATATGCTGGTTTTCTGGATCGTCTGCGTCATCGGGATCGCTGTTTTCGCAGGCATTTTCTATTCCATCTGGAAATTCCGTAAATCCCAGGGTGCGGTTCCCGCCAAATGGCACCACAGCACAACCGTCGAGGTGGTGTGGACTGTCATTCCCTTCCTGATCCTGCTCTTCATCGCCGTGCCGGCGACCCAGACCATGATCAAGATTGACGATACCAGCGACTATGACATGACCATTCAGGTCACTGGTTATCAGTGGATGTGGGGCTACGACTACCTGGATGAGGACATCAGCTTCCTCAGCCGGCTGGACCGTGACAGTGATCGCGCACGGCAGCGCAACCCGGACATCCGTCCGCGGGACGTTGAGCACTACCTGATTGATGTGGACAACCCGCTGGTTGTGCCCACGAATACCCGAATCCGTTTCCTGATCACGGCCAACGACGTCATCCACGCCTGGTGGGTGCCTGAGCTGGGCTGGAAAAAAGATGCCATCCCCGGCTTCATCAACGAGGCATGGGCCGAAATTCAGGAGCCCGGCACCTACCGTGGTCAATGCGCCGAACTCTGCGGCCGCGATCATGGCTTCATGCCGGTGGTGGTGGTTGCCCTGGAGCAGGAAGACTACGACGCCTGGGTGGAAGAGCAGCGCGCTGAGAACGGCGTGGTTGAAGCCGCCGACGACGAAGAACTCGGCGATGTTGAGACTGCTGCCCTGGAAGACATGGATGAAGACGAACTGATGCAGGTTGGGCGGCAGGTCTACGACAACCAGTGCATTGCCTGTCATCAGGCGGAAGGGCAGGGCATGGGTTCCTTCCCGGCCCTGGCCGGCAATGACCGGGTCATGGAAGACGCCGAATGGGTCACTGATGTGCTGGTGAACGGGGTTCGGGGCACGGCCATGGCCGCCTACGGCCCCCGGCTTGACGACGCCGAGCTTGCCGGCGTGCTGACCTACATACGCAATGCCTGGGGCAACGAAGCGGACGCCATTCAGCCCGCGGATGTGCGCGACGCAAGATAAACGTGGTAGCCATTGCCAGAACGAGGTAGACGCCAATGAGTTCGACGACTCACGACACGCACCACGACGATCACCACCACGGGCCGCCGCCGGGGATCACCCGTTGGCTGTTCACTACGAACCACAAGGACCTGGGCGTCCTCTACATGGTCTTTGCCCTGATCATGTTCTTCGTGGGTGGTGGTATGGCGATGGTGATCCGGGCCGAGCTGTTTCAGCCCGGGCTGAATCTGGTTGATCCGCATTTCTTCAACCAGATGACCACCATGCACGCCCTGGTGATGATTTTCGGTGCGGTCATGCCGGCATTCACTGGTCTGGCCAACTGGCTGATTCCGGTGCAGATCGGTGCGCCCGATATGGCGCTGCCCCGGGTCAACAACTGGGCGTTCTGGCTGCTGCCGGCGGGCTTTGTCCTGCTGCTGCTGACCCTGTTCCTGCCGGGTGGCGGCCCAGCCGGCGGTTGGACCATGTATCCGCCGCTGGTATTGCAGTTGGGTGATGCCTTTCCGTTCCTGATCTTCGCGGTGCACATTCTTGGTATCTCGTCGATCATGGGGTCGATCAACATCGTTGCCACGATCCTCAACATGCGCGCGCCTGGCATGACCCTGATGAAGATGCCGCTCTTCGTCTGGGCCTGGCTGATTACCGCATTTCTCATCGTGGCGGTGATGCCGGTGCTGGCAGGTGCGGTGACCATGCTGCTCACCGATCAGTACTTCGGGACCAGTTTCTTCAACGCTGCTGGTGGCGGCGATCCGGTGATGTTCCAGCACATCTTCTGGTTCTTCGGGCATCCCGAGGTCTACATCCTGATTCTTCCGGCCTTCGGTATCGTGTCGGCGATCATTCCGACCTTCGCCCGCAAGCCGCTGTTCGGCTACAGTTCCATGGTGTATGCCACCGCGAGCATCGCGTTCCTCAGCTTCATCGTCTGGGGTCACCACATGTTCTCGGTGGGCATGCCCATCTCCGGTCAGCTGTTCTTCATGTATGCCACCATGCTGGTGGCGGTTCCCACGGGCGTGAAGATTTTCAACTGGATGGCCACCATGTGGCAGGGGTCCATGACCTTCGAGACGCCGATGCTGTTCGCCATCGCCTTCGTGATCCTGTTCACGGTGGGTGGTCTGTCCGGCGTCATGCTGGCGCTGGCCCCGGTGGATCTCCAGTACCACGACACCTACTTCGTGGTGGCGCATTTCCACTACGTGCTGGTGTCGGGTGCCATCTTCTCCATCATGGCGGCGGTCTACTTCTGGCTGCCCAAGTGGACCGGCAACATGTATGACGAGCGCCTCGGGAAGTGGCACTTCTGGCTGTCCGCCATCACGGTGAACATCCTGTTCTTTCCGCAGCACTTCCTCGGGCTCGCCGGCATGCCGCGTCGTATCCCGGACTATGCCTTGCAGTTCGCCGAGTTCAACATGATCTCGTCCATCGGTGGCTTTGCTTTCGGCCTGTCACAGCTGATCTTCCTCTGGGTGATCATCAAGTGTGTCCGTGGTGGAGAGAAGGCCAGCGATCAGGTCTGGGAAGGTGCTCAGGGTCTGGAGTGGACGCTGCCCTCGCCGGCGCCCTACCACACCTTTGAACAACCGCCAGTGGTGAAGTAGGGGGTGCATTGGAGCAGTCTCCTGATCCCAACGATCGGCACAGGCGGCGGCGGGTCTACGTGACCGCCGCCGTACTGGGCGCAGTAGCCTTCGGGCTTTATCTGACCTTCATCGGGATGCAGATGCTATGAGTGAGAGCAGGGCCAATCACACGCGCGTAGTCAGTCGCATGCTGCTTCTGGTGGTGGGCATGTTCGCTTTCGGCTTTGCCATGGTGCCCATCTACGAGAAGTTCTGCGAGGTAACCGGCTTCAACGGTTTCGTGTCCACCCAGGCGGCGGAGGGGCCTGCGGGTGCCGGTAATGTGGATCGCACGGTAACCGTCGAATTCGTGTCCAGCGTCAATCAGCGGCATCCATGGACGTTCCGGGCCGAAGAGTCCCGCATGGAAGTGCAGCCGGGTGAGCTTTACACGGCCTACTTCAAGGTGGAGAACGCACGCGGCGGGGCAGGCGTGACTCAGATTGTTCCCAGTGTCGCGCCGGGAACGGCAGGACGCCATTTCAAGAAGACCGAATGCTTCTGTTTTACCGAGCAACGCTTCGATGAGGGGGAGACGCGGCGAATGCCGGTCACCTTCTTCATCGATCCGGCGCTGCCGGATCGCACCACGACCGTCACCCTGTCGTATACCTTGTTCGACATATCCGCAGGGGATGAACCCGAATTCGACGAAAACGATGCCAGCCTGCACGTCGGGGCACGCTGATCAGAGAATCTGCAGGCCGGCTCGGGGCCGTAACGAGGAAAAGTCACATGAGTCAATCAGAACAACAGGCGTACTACGTCCCCCACGATAGCCGTTGGCCGGTATTTGGGGTGCCGGGCATGGTGTTGCTCGCCGCCGGCTTCTCGGGGTACCTGAACGGCGCTGGCTGGGGCATGCCGCTGATGGTGGTCGGTGCCATCATCACGTTGATCATGACGGTGATGTGGTTTCGAGATGTGATCCACGAGAGCGTCGCCGGCAAATACAACACTCAGGTGGATATTTCCTTCCGTCAGGGGATGGCCTGGTTCATCTTCTCGGAGGTCATGTTCTTCGGCGCGTTCTTTGGCGCGCTGTTCTACGCCCGTGTGTTCTCGATTCCGTGGCTTGGCGGTGAAGACCCTGCAACCAGCCGCTTCCTCTGGGATTCGGTTACCTTGAGCTGGCCTACCGCCGGACCGGGGGAGATGTTCCGTGCCCTGGAGTTCACCCCCATGGGCGCCTGGGCCCTGCCCACTATCAATACCCTCATCCTGCTGACCTCGGGTGTGACGCTGACCATCGCGCACCACGCGATCAAGGAAAATCATCGCAAGAAAGTGATCTGGGGTCTGGCCGCGACCGTCGCGCTGGGTGCGTTGTTCATGTCGGTGCAGATCTACGAGTACATCTACGCCTACACCGACCTCAACCTGCGGCTTGACACTGGCATCTACGGTTCGGTGTTCTTCATGCTGACCGGTTTCCACGGTGTCCATGTGACCATCGGCGCCATTGCCCTGCTGGTTATCCTGTTCCGCGTCATCCGTGGACACTTCACGCCGGATAACCACTTCGGCTTCGAAGCAGCGGCGTGGTATTGGCACTTTGTCGACGTGGTGTGGCTGCTGCTCTACGTGGTGGTGTACCTGCTCTGACATCAGCCGCGGCGGCCGGGAACTTTCCGGTCGCTTTCCCGTCCGATAACGGGGCCGGTCAACCGGCCCCGTGTTCTGTCCGCAGCCACTCGCCACAGACTCAGCGAGGTCCGTAGGGGTTGTTCGGCTGAATCACGCCGGAGAACACCAGCGCGATCAGAATCAGGAACAGCAGCACCGAGAGAGTGATACGCACGGTCAGGGCGCGGACCACGCGGCGTGAATCGCTCTGGTCGCGAATCAGGAAGAAAGCGCCGGACGCCAGGCTTGCGACGATGGCGATGAGGAACAGCACGATCAGAATTTTGCTCAGAATAGTCATGGATAATTGCCGTCGGTGATCCGATTCCGGGAATGCGGCAAAACGCCGCGTTGAGCTTGGCGGGGCGATGCGCGCTCAGTATGCCCCGATTGGCCGCTGACGCAATCCGTGACAGGAGAAGGCATGCCCGGCTTCCGCTTCAGGCCACGAGTGATACCGACACTGGCCACGCTGGTTACGTTCCCCATCCTGTTGTCGCTGGGTTTCTGGCAACTGGATCGGGCCCAGCAGAAAGAAGCGAGTCTCGCCGCATTCGATGCGCGGGGAGAGCGGGCGCCGATTTCCTTGAACGCAAGCGTACCCGATCCGGTGGACGACCTGTTCCGCGAAGCTGATGCCCGCGGTGTACTGGACGCCGACCATCAGCTCCTGCTGGACAACCAGGTCTATCGGCAGGAAGCCGGATACCACGTGCTGACACCGCTGCTTCTGGAGGGCGGCGACGCTGCCATTCTCGTCGATCGGGGCTGGGTTCCCACCGGGCGCAGTCGGAGAGACCTGCCGGACTTGCCGATCAGCGGCGCTCCGACGGCGTTACGCGGCCACCTGGATCACGGACCGCCAACGGGCATTCGCCTGGGTGGGATTGCGGATGGCGAATCGGGCTGGCCGCTACGCATCCAGTTCATCGACTACGACGAACTGTCCACGCGGCTCGGTTACGAGTTGCTGCCCATGGTTCTGCGCATGGATGCCAGCTTGCCAGGTGGATTTGTCCGGCAATGGCGACCTGATCACCCGTCAGGTTTCGGGCCGGAACGCAATCGCGGCTACGCGGTGCAATGGTTTGCGCTGGCCGCCGCCTTGCTGGTGATTTTTATCGTGGTCAACCTCACTCGTATCGGGAAAGACTGACATGAGCAGCAAGCCCTCGAAGTGGAACGGCCGAATGGCGCTGATTCTCCTGCTGGCGTGTTTCTTCGTCCCTGCGGCGATTGCCTGGACCCTGTTTTTCACTGGCTGGACGCCGACATCCACCAGCAACCACGGCACCCTGGTGGAGCCACCGCACAGGCTTGACGTCGAGTTGCTGGACGCCAGTGGCAACAACGTGTCGGCCTCGGCCCTGCGTGGCCGATGGAGCATGCTGGTCGTCAATGACGGCGAGTGCGATGCCGCCTGTCTTGAGCGCATCGCGGCCCTGCAGCAGGTCCGGATCGCGTTGGCCCAGAATCAGGACCGGGCACGCATCGTACTGATTCTGCCCGAAGGTGCGAACGCGCCATCAGGCCTCGCCACCGGCGGCCAGGATTCCGTGGCCCTGTACTGGGCCCGCGAACCCATGCTGCCGGACGCGGCCCATGACGGCCTGTCCACCTCGTTGGTGGATACGCGGGGCTACCGGATGATGCGCTACGACGAACCGTTTCAACCCTACGGCATGCTGCAGGACATGAAAAAGTTGCTGCGGCTCTCGAATATTGATCTTGAACGCCTGCAAGGCTTATCGGAGGACGCCTGATCCATGACTGGGAAAGGGTTTTTCCGGCTGTCGGTATCGACGGTCGGGCTGACGTTGATCGTCATCCTGCTTGGCGCCTGGGTGCGCCTGGAAGATGCCGGGCTCGGATGCCCTGACTGGCCAGGGTGCTACGGCATGCTCCTTGGCGTGCCGCAGACCGAGCAGGCCGTTCAACTCGCCAATCAGGCCTATCCGGAAAGGCCGGTCCATATCGGCAAGGCCTGGAAGGAGATGATCCATCGCTACGCGGCGGGGATCCTCGGCCTGGTGGTCTTCGCCATGGCCATCATGGCCGTGCGTAACCGCCGGGATCCGGCCCAGCCCTTGCGTCTGCCGCTGTTCCTCGGCCTGCTCATCGTCATGCAGTCGATCCTCGGCATGTGGACGGTGACCTGGCAGTTGAAACCGCTGGTGGTCACCCTGCATCTGCTTGGTGGCATGACCACAATATCCCTGTTGTGGTGGCTTACGATCCGGCAAGGACGCTTCCTGCGACCGCCGCCGACTAGCGCAGTGGCGGAGCGATTACGCCCCTGGGTACTGGCTGTCCTGGCTCTGGTGGGTGTTCAGATCGCCCTGGGCGGGTGGGTCAGCACCAACTACGCCGCCCTGGCATGTACCGACTTCCCGTTGTGCCATGGGCGGCTGGTGCCCGAAGCCGACTACAGCGAAGCCTTCGTGTTGTGGCGGGGGCTGGGTGTCGATTACGAATTCGGCATACTCGATCATCCCGCCCGTGTGGCCATTCACTTCACGCACAGGATCGGCGCACTGATCATCGCCGCTGCGGTGCTGGCACTCGCCATCGCAGTGTGGATGCGCCTTGGTTTCCAGGCCCTGGCGGGGCGGATCGCCGTGGCCATGGTGGCGCTGCTGGGTGTTCAGTGGCTGCTCGGAATCGGCAACGTGGTGTACAGCCTGCCCCTGGCAATGGCCGTCGCCCACAACGGGGGCGCCGCACTTCTGCTGTTGAGCGTGCTGACGCTCTATCATACCCTGCGTCCTCTGCCTGCTGCGGTCGCCAATGGGGTGCGTGGTAGTGGCTGAATTCGTCGACGCGGTGGAGGCACGGGTGAGCGCGACTTGGCGCGACTATTACGAATTGACCAAGCCCAAGGTGGTGGCACTGCTGGTGTTTACCGCCATCGTGGGCATGGTGCTCGCCGCGCCGCCTGCCCAGGTCCCCTGGAACGCGTTGATCTTCGGGTCGATCGGCATTGCGCTGGCGTCAGCTGCGGCGGCTGCCATCAACCAGATGGTAGATCGCCAGGTGGACGCGCGCATGGCGCGTACAAGCGGTAGACCGCTGCCCCAGGGAGTCATTGATACACCGCATGCTGTGGTTTTTGCGGGTGGAATTGGCCTGCTCGGGCTGGGCATGCTCTGGTGGCTGGTCAACCCGCTGACCGCCTGGCTGACCTTCCTGTCTCTTATTGGCTATGCCTTCATCTACACGCTCTACCTCAAGCGAGCGACTCCGCAAAACATCGTGATAGGTGGTGCGGCAGGCGCGGCACCGCCGGTACTCGGCTGGACTGCGGTGACCAACTCCATTGATCCCCATGCCTTGCTGCTCTTTCTCATCATCTTTGTCTGGACCCCGCCGCATTTCTGGGCCCTGGCGATTCACAGGCGGGAGGAATATGCGGAGGTCAACATACCCATGTTGCCGGTGACCCATGGCGTCGTGTTCACCCAGGTGCAGATATTGCTCTACACGGTGTTGTTGGTCGCAGTCAGCTTGCTGCCATTTGCCCTGCAAATGGCAGGGATGATGTATCTGGTGGGAGTGATGGCACTGAACGCGGGATTCCTCTACTACGCCATCAAGCTGCGCTGGTCGGCGGATGCGTCGATTCCCATGAAGGCTTTTGGCTATTCCATTACCTATCTCATGGGCGTGTTCGGCTTGTTGCTACTGGATCACTACCTGCCACTAGTGCAGTTGCTCTGGAGTTGAAGGCAGGCAACTCGAAAGTTTCCGATCGACGAAAAAGGCTCGCAAATGCGAGCCTTTTTCGTCGACCGCGTTGGTTGCTACTGACGCAAAGGCACTAGCGTTAATTCGACACGGCGATTGGCTTGGCGTCCGGCCTCGGTGCTGTTGTCGGCAATCGGGTAATCCTGGCCGAAACCGGCGGCCGCAATACGCCGGGAATCCACGCCGCGATTCTGCAGATAACGCGCCACGGTATCGGCCCGGCGCTCTGAGAGGCGCTGGTTGTAGGCCGCGGACCCGGTGCTGTCGGTATGCCCGGCCGCTTCGATCAGCGTCTGGTCGAACTCGTTAACCACCAGGGCCACGGAATCCAGCACCTCGAAGAAATCGGAGCGCAGATCCGCGCTGTCGAAGCCGAAGGTCACGTTACCCGGCATGTTGAGAATGATGTCATCGCCCTGGCGGGTAACGCTGACGCCGGTACCACGCAACTGGTCGCGGAGCCTGGCTTCCTGACGGTCCATGTAGCCACCAACCGCGGCACCGGAAAGCCCGCCGACGCCGGCACCGATCAATGCACGGTTACGTCGCTCGCGACTGTTGGAGCCGGTGACCCCACCGATCACCGCACCGGCAACGGCTCCAATGGCCGCTCCATAGGTGGCGCGGGAGGTCCTTTCCTCGCCGGTGTATGGATCGGTGGTGGTACAGGCGGCGAGAACGACAGTGGCAGCCAGGGTGAATACCGCGGTACGGACAAACGGCATGTCATCAATCCTCGTAGCGTTCAAAAATCAATGTGGCGTTGGTGCCGCCGAAGCCGAAGCTGTTGGACATAACCGCGTTCAGGGTGACGTTATCCATGCGCTCGCGCACCACAGGCATGCCGGCCGCCTCGTCGTCCAGTTGTTCGATGTTTGCCGAAGCGGCGATTAATCCCTCTTCCATCATCAACAGGCTATAGATGGCCTCCTGTACGCCGGCGGCGCCAAGCGAGTGACCGCTGAGTGACTTGGTCGAGTTGATGTATGGTGCTTGCTCTCCGAACACGGTGCGCAGCGCCCCCAGCTCGGTGATGTCGCCGACGGGTGTGCTGGTGCCGTGGGCATTGACGTAATCGACGGGGCGACGCGCTGTCGCCAGGGCCTGCTGCATGCATCGGACTGCGCCTTCACCGGATGGCGCAACCATGTCGTGACCGTCGGACGTGGCACCGTAGCCGGTGACTTCCGCCAGTATGCGGGCACCGCGGGCAAGGGCATGTTCCAGCTCTTCGACCACCACCATGCCGCCGCCGCCGGCGATGACAAAGCCGTCCCGACCGGCGTCGTACGCGCGTGAGGCCTGCTCAGGCGTATCATTCCGCTTCGATGACAGCGCACCCATGGCGTCGAACAGCATGGTCAGCGTCCAGTGCTCCTCTTCGCCACCACCGGCGAAGACCACGTCCTGCTTGCCAAGCTGTATCTGTTCCACCGCATTGCCGATGCAGTGTGCACTGGTGGCGCAGGCGGAGCTGATGGAATAGTTGATGCCCTTGATGCGGAACGGGGTTGCGAGGCAGGCCGATACTGTGCTGCTCATCACCCGCGGCACCTGGTACGGACCAACCCGCTTGACGCCGCGCTCTCGCAGGATATCTACGGAGTTGATCAGGTTTTCGGTGGACGCCCCACCGGAGCCGGCGATCAGCCCCGTGCGGGGGTTGGAGACCTGTTCCGGTGTCAGCCCGGCATCGGCGATGGCGTCTTCCATGGCGACGTAGGCGTAGGCTGCCGCATTGCCCATGAAGCGGCGCTGTTTGCGATCGATGCGGCCTTCGATATCAAGGTCGACCACACCAGCCACCTGGCTGCGAAGACCAAGGTCCGCGTAGGCCTGCTTGAAGCGGATGCCTGATCGCCCGTGACGCAGACTGTCGATGACCGACGCCCGGTCGGTGCCCAGGCACGACGTAATGCCGAGCCCCGTTATAACTACCCGTCTCATGGTTTTATCACTCCAGATCGCTCCGGATCAGCCTTCACCTATTGCCTGTGAGAGGCGGCGACGCCCCCCGGCGCAGCGGCATGACTATCGGCAGCGGAACCCTAACCCTGCATGGCCTCGGGCGAATGGAACAGACCAACGCGAAGATCCTTGGCGCGGTAGATGACGGTGCCGTCCACGTCCAGTTCTGCATCCGCTATGCCCATGACCAGCTTGCGCATGATGACACGCTTCATGTCGATTCGGTATGTCACCAGTTTGGCATCGGGCAGCACCTGTCCGGTGAACTTCACCTCACCGGCACCCAGTGCCCGCCCTCGTCCCTGGCCGCCTTTCCATCCCAGGAAAAAGCCCACGAGCTGCCACATTGCATCCAGGCCGAGACAACCAGGCATCACCGGATCATTCTGGAAATGACAGTCGAAAAACCACAGGCCGGGGTGGATATCCAGTTCAGCCAGAATCTCACCCTTGCCGTGTGCGCCGCCCTGATCATTGATCGTGGTGATGCGATCGAGCATCAGCATGTTGGGCTTGGGCAACTGTGGGTTGCCCGGGCCAAACAAGCGCCCTTCCGCGCAGGCCAGTAGATCCTCATAGGCGAAGCTGCTGTGGTTCATGCAATAGTGCGGATTGCTCGACATCGGTCTCCTCGGTGCGGGTAGGGCCGCTCCGGCCCGCGTGGCGCCCACGACTTACGGCCACGGTTTATTAGCTCATGGCTACACGAGGGGGAGTGTACGGGATCAATCCGCCGGGATCGAGCGTATCGGCATGGTACAAAAAGAAAAGCCCCACCGCGCGGGTGGGGCAAGGGTACCTCCTGGAGGGCAAACGGAGGAACGATGAAAAGCCTGTTACTTACTGACGCGACTCGATCATGGAGACGACTTCCTGACGCATCTCCGGGTCGCGCTCCAGGGCGGCGGCGATGGCCGAGTATTCCTGGACCTCGAGTCCGCTGTCCTGAATGGCCTGGACCATTTCGTCGTTGGCTTCCTGCTGCAGATCCTGAGCCTGCTCGGTGGACTCAACCTCCTGCAAGAGCTGCGAGTACTCATTGTGAATCTCGCCAACTTCAACGTAGGCGTCAGCGAACTGTTCCAGCTGGGCGCTTTCGAACTCTTCACCCTGCTCTTCCATGATGGCCCGTTCGGACTCGTCCATCCCGTCGTCGGTGGACTGTGCCATGGCCAGGGGCGAGAGCAGCAACCCGGACAACAGGGGAACGAGAGCGGCACGCGTGCTGAACTTCTTCATTGGTTCACCTCATCCTTTGGTCATGTGTGACTATTCGCCAGGAGTCTTTGCAGAAGGCATGCCATTTGCTGCCTTAACCGGGTCAGACGGCGGCCGAATCGATGTCAGGGCGCACCATTGAGCCATTCTCGTGAACACGGCCTGCCCAGGGGGTGTCGCCGGTTCATCCGCCCGACAGCCGATTTCTGGTGTGCCAGAATGACACATGAGACACACAGCTACAGAGGTTTGACCTGTTGCGCAATCGTTTGAGTCTTCGCTGGGTACTCATTTTCCAGGTTCTGGCGCCACTGCTGGCCGCGATGCTCGTGTTCACTTTCATCGGGCTGCGCACCCTGGAAGTGGCCCTGGAGAAACGGCTGCAGGAGGATGTGGAGCTGGTGGCCCGGGCGGTACGGCTGCCCATCAGCCACAGCCTGGAGCGCGGCCAGCAGGCCGATGTGCGGCAGGCGCTGGAGTCGGTGTTCCGCATCGGGCGTGTCTACGGGGCCTATGTGTACGACACGGAGGGTGACCTGGTTGCGGCGGTTGGTGCGGTCAATCCGGCACCGCGTACCCGGGATGTGGCGCGCATGGCTGCCGAAGGCGAGCGCCAGGGCGCCTACCAGCAGATCCAGGGCCAGGAGGTGTACTCGTATTTCCTGCCACTGTCTGACAGCGGCGGTCGCATCAGCGGCCTGTTGCAGGTAACCCGGCGAGGCAGTGATTTCCAGAACCTGGTGTCCTCCCTGCGCTGGCAGGCCGGCTTGGTCATCCTGCTGGCCGGCGGCTTGATGAGCCTGATGGTGCTGGTCGGTCATCGTCGTGCCATCGGGCGCCATTTCGAGGTTCTTATAGGCAACATGGCCCGAGTCGAGGCGGGGGACCGGAAGCATCGCGCCGACGAGGATGGCCCGCTGGAGATACGCCGCCTGACCCGGGCCCTGAACACCATGCTGGATGCGGTGGATCAGGCGCAGCGTGAGGTGGCCGAGCGTCGCGAGGCGCAAGGGCGACTTGAGGAGCAGCTTCGTCAGGCCGAGAAGCTCGCCGCCATCGGACGGCTGGCCTCTGGTGTGGCCCATGAATTGGGTACCCCGTTGAGCGTTATCGACGGCAAGGCCCAGCGGGGCCTGCGCCGCAGCGACGTCGATGATGACCGCGCCGCGACATTGAAACAGATCCGTGGGGAAGTGGCGCGGATGGAGCACATCGTGCGTCAACTCCTGGAGTTCGGCCGAGCCCGCAACAGGAACCTGCGTGACACCACATTGGGCGTTCTGGTGGCGGCAGCGGCCGGCGCGCTGGAGCCGCTTTTCAACGAACACGACGCCGTGCTCGATCTGCGCCCGCCATTGCCCGACCCACCGGTCCTCGCCGATCCCGTCCGCCTGGAGCAGGTGCTGGTGAACCTGCTGCGCAATGCCATTCAGGCCGGCGCACGAAACCTGCGGGTGGAGTGGGAACCGGACGGCGAGGACGGTGTGCTGCTGCAGGTGCATGACGACGGGCCGGGTGTGTCCGAGCAGGATCGTCCGCGCTTGTTCGAGCCGTTTTTCACCACCAAGTCGGTGGGTGAAGGCACCGGTCTGGGTCTGTCCGTGGTCCATGGCATCGTTCAGGAGCACGGCGGCGAGATTCGTGTCATCGACAGCGAGACCCTGGGCGGTGCCTGTTTCTTAATCAATCTGCCACTGCATGCGGCGGATGCTGGCCAAGAGGAGCGCCATGAGCAGCAAGGCGAAAAGCAGACAAGCTGAGCAGGTTCTATTGGTGGAGGATGATCGCGGTCTGCGCGAATTGTTGACCGATGAGTTACGTGACGCGGGTGTTCAGGTCACGGCGGTTGAAAGCGCCGAGGCCGCACTGGACGCAACGAGCAAGTTCGCCCCCGCGCTTATCATCAGCGATCTGCGTCTGCCCGGGCGTGACGGGTTTGACCTGTTGCAGGAGGTCCGGGCCATGCAGGATAGCCCGGCATTTTTGATCATTACCGGATTCGGCACCATTTCACAGGCAGTGGAGGCCTTGAAGCAGGGTGCCGACGAGTTCCTGACCAAGCCGCTGGACCTCGAGCATTTCATGTTGTGTGTGAATCGCCTGCTTGAGACGCGCCGCCTCCGCGGCGAAGTCCAGCGCTACCGAGGCCTTGTCAGCGAGGATCACTTTCACGGGCTGGTGGGGCAGAGCCGCAGCATGCAGAGCCTGTACGACCAGATTCGCCAACTCGGCCAGGCCGTGGGGCCTGTCCTGGTGATTGGCGAGAGCGGAACCGGCAAGGAGCTGGTGGCGCGGGCAGTGCACGATGAGTCCCATCGCGCCTCTGGTCCGTTCCAGGCGGTGAACTGCGCCGGGGTTCCGGCAGAGTTGCTGGAGAGCGAGTTCTTCGGCCACGAGGCGGGCGCCTTTACAGGCGCGGTGAAGGCGCACAAGGGGCTATTCGATCAGGCCAACGGCGGCACGCTGTTCCTCGACGAACTCGGCGAGATGCCCCTGGCCCTGCAGGCCAAGCTGTTGCGGGTGCTGCAGGATGGCGTCATCCGCCCGGTGGGGGGCAGCAAGGAGCACACCGTGGATGTGCGCATCGTTGCCGCGACCAATCGCAACCTGGAAGAGCGCATTGAAGCCGGTGAATTCCGCGAGGACCTGTTCTATCGCCTGGAGACGTTCACACTGCGGGTGCCGCCGCTGCGGGAGCGGGGTGAAGACCTGGAATTGCTGGCGGCGCTGTTCCTCACCCGCTTCGCCATGCAGATGGAGCGCGACATCCAGGGTTTCTCCGGCGATGCCCTTGCCACCTTGAAGAACTACGCCTTTCCCGGCAACGTCCGCGAGCTGCAGAATGCCGTCGAGCGCGCCGTGACGTTCTGCCAGGGCGACACCATCAACGTGGAACATCTGCCAATGCGGATTCGCGGCGGTGAGCGGCGGGGCATACCCGCCGAGGCCGTGGACCAGGTGATGCGACAGGTGTCGGACGGCCCGATGCTGCCCACGCTGGCGGAGCTGGAGCACCGTTATATCCGCTACGTGCTGGATCAGGTGGGTGGCAACAAGCGACGGGCAGCCGCCATGCTGGATGTGAGTCGCCGGACGCTCTATCGGAAGCTGGATGAGGAGAGCGGCACCGTCTAACGACTGGTCCGCTCCCAGACCAGGATCTGGTTATTGGCCGGCAATGGGCAGGCACGCTTGAAGCGCAGGCCCACCTGGTCTGCCAGCTGCTGCAGGTCCTCACGATGGCGGATGCCGCTCGCCGGGTCCCTTGCCCTGATTAGCTGGTCGAAGCGGGCATTGCTGTCGCTGGTGGGCTTGCCGTTCTCGTGAAACGGCCCGTACAGGCAGAAGCGTCCGCCGTCGGCGAGCACCCGGGAGGTGCCGGCGAACATGGCCTCGACGCCGTCCCAGCCCATGATGTGCGCGGTATTGGCCGAATACACCCATTGCGCCCGGCTCACCGGCCAGGGGTGGTCGAGAACATCCAGCGCCACCGGTGCCAGGGCGTTGGGCAGCGCCGCGTCCTCTATCCAGGCCTGGATGCCGTCGAGATACTCGACACGGTCGGAGGGCAACCAGACAAGGTGCGGCAGTGCGGCGGCGAAGTAGACCGCGTGCTGCCCCGTTCCGCCGCCGATTTCAAGCACGGTGCCGGCGCCATCGAACTCCTCGCGGAGCACCGAGAGGATCGGGTCCCGGTTGCGCTCGCAGGCCTCGGACCAGGGTTTGGGCTGCCTGTTCATTGGTCCGGAACATCCTCCCCGGGCCAGTCGGTGATGCGCTCATCCACCATCGCCGGGTGGACGTGCTGCTCCAGGATGACACGGCCCCGCACCGATGCACCGGCGGCATGAACGGTATCGCGGCTACCGGAGACGAGCGGGTGCCACCAGGCCAGCCCGCGGCCCTCCTCGATGCGGCGATAGGCGCAACTTTGCGGCAACCAGGGCAGGCTGCGCACCAGTTCGGGCGTCAGCTGCAGGCAGTCGGGTACGCGGCGCGTGCGGTTTGCATAGTCGCCGCAGCGGCAGCTGTCGCAATCAAACAGGAAGCAGACGATATCGGTGTAAGCGATCTCGCCGCTGTCCTCGTCCTCGAGCTTGTGGACGCAGCAACGGCCGCAGCCGTCACACAGCGATTCCCACTCCTTGGCTGTCATTTCGTCGAGTTGCTTGGTTTCCCAGAAGGGACGTTCGCTGTCGTGCATGGCGGCTACCGCAGAGTGAGCTTCAGTGAGCACCATACCCCCACAGGCGGCGCGGGCAAACCGGTTCGTCACCACCTCGGGCCATCCTGTATAATCCGCCGATTTCCCAAGCACCGTCCAGTGACCAGGCATTCCATGACCAAGCTATCCGACGAGGCCGCCCGGCGGCGCACATTCGCCATCATCTCCCACCCCGATGCCGGCAAGACCACGGTGACCGAAAAGCTGCTGCTGTTCGGCGGCGCCATCCAGGTGGCGGGTACGGTAAAGGGTCGCAAGGCGGCGGCGCACGCCACCTCCGACTGGATGGAGATGGAGAAGGAGCGCGGCATCTCGGTCACGTCATCGGTGATGCAGTTTCCCTACAAGGATCGGGTGGTCAATCTGCTGGATACGCCGGGCCACGCCGACTTCTCCGAGGACACCTACCGGGTGCTGACGGCGGTGGATTCCGCGCTCATGGTCATTGACGTGGCCAAGGGCGTCGAGGAGCGCACCATCAAGCTGATGGAGGTTTGCCGCCTGCGAGACACCCCCATCATGACTTTCATCAACAAGCTCGATCGCGAGGGCCGCGAGCCCATGGAGCTGATGGATGAAGTGGAGGATATTCTCAAGATTCGCTGTGCCCCCATTACCTGGCCTATCGGTATGGGCAAGCGCTTCAAGGGTGTCTACCACCTGTATAACGAATCCATACACCTGTTCAGTGCCAGTGCCGGCAGCAAGGTATCCGAGGGCGAGATCATCCAGGGGCTCGACAGCCCCCGGCTGGATGAGCTGTTCGGTGATATGGCCGCCGAACTGCGGGAAGAGATCGAACTGATCCAGGGCGCCAGTAACCCCTTCGACAAGGACGCCTACCTGCGCGGCGAACTGACGCCGGTGTTTTTCGGATCGGCAATCAACAATTTCGGTATCCGTGAGTTGCTGGATGATTTCGTCGAGCATGCGCCGCCACCCCAACCACGGGAGGCCGAGCAGCGCGCCGTTGAACCAAACGAGGAGCCACTCACAGGGTTCGTCTTCAAGATCCAGGCGAACATGGATCCGAACCACCGTGACCGGATCGCCTTCATGCGGGTGTGTTCAGGCCACTTCGAGCGCGGCATGAAGCTCAAGCATGTCCGCATCGGCAAGGATGTGCGCATCGCCAACGCCATCACCTTCATGGCCTCGGATCGGGGTAACGTGGAGGACGCCTGGCCTGGCGACATCATCGGCCTGCACAACCATGGCACCATCCAGATCGGCGACACCTTCACCGAGGGCGAGGTGCTCAAGTTCACAGGTATCCCCAATTTCGCACCGGAACTGTTCCGCCGCGTTGTGCTGCGGGACCCGTTGCGCATGAAGCAACTGCAGAAAGGCATCGTCCAGCTGTGCGAGGAAGGCGCTTCGCAGTTGTTCCGCCCCCTGAATACAAACGATCTGATCGTCGGTGCCGTGGGGATGCTGCAGTTCGACGTGGTGGCGCATCGCCTGAAGGCGGAGTACGGGGTGGAGGCCAGGTTCGAGCCGGTCAACGTGGCTACGGCCCGCTGGGTCACCTGCGACGACAGCAAGATGCTGGGGGATTTCCGGCGCAAGGCCGCGGAGAACCTGTCCGAGGACGTGACGGGCAACCTGACCTATCTGGCGCCGAACCGGGTTAATCTGGACCTCACCCGGGAGCGCTGGCCGGACGTGCGCTTCATGGCCACCCGGGAGCACTGAGCCGTCTCGCCGGTCATGCGCCGGCTGTCAGCTGCCCACCAGGCGTTCGAAAATGCGGAAGCCGGCCACATAGGTACCCATCGCAGACCCCAGCGTCGCCAGGATGAAGACCAGTAGCGTGCGTGATACCCGGTTGCGCCACCAGCCCCTGGGTGTGGCCACGTCGTGGCGCAGGGTCGCGAAATGGCCCACCGTGGGTCGGCGCAGCGCGATCTCCACCCCGGCGGCGACGAAGCCGGCGCCAATGGTCGGGTTCAGCGACGTGAACGGTGCCGCGATGAACGTGGCAACCACGGTCAGGGGATGGGCCAGTGCGATGATGGTGCCGATGGCGGCCAGGGTGCCGTTGATCAGGAACCACTCGCCGAGCAACTGCATGCCAAGCTCGGTATTGCGGCTGAAGCCGATGGCGAAACCGGCAAGCACCAGACCCACCACGATCCAGGGGATGAAGCGCAGCCAACGGCTGCCCGGCGGCACCTGATCGAGCTGTTCGCGGCGCTTGTCGGGGTCGGCGGGCGCGGGCTCTCGCAGACGCTCGCCGAGTCCTTTCAGGTGACCGGCACCAATCACCACCAGTACATTCCGATAGCGTCCGTCCGGATTCTCTTCCCGAAGACGCAGGGCCATGTACTGATCACGCTCCGCGATCAGCGGTTGATAAAGCTGCTCGGATTGTTCGGCGAACTCGGTGAAGGTCGATTCCAGCACGTCGCCCTGTTTCAGGCGCTCGATTTCCTCGGCGCTGACCGTCTGCCGGGAGATCACGCTGGCGAGCAGGCCGGAAATCAACGTGAAGCGCTGCCACCAGGGCACGTTACGGTAGACCCGTCGCAGGGTGATGCCCACCTCACGGTCGATGAGCATGACCGGTAAGTCCGCTTGTCTGGCCTCCTCAATGGCGGCCCGCATCTCTGCGCCCGGCTCGATACCCGACTGCTCGGCAACGCGCTGTTGGAAGGCGCCCAGGGCGAGGCTTGCGGCAACCATGCCCGCCTTGCCCTGGCGGATCACCTGGAACAGGTCCAGGTTCGCCATGGCGTCCGGCTGCATCAGGCTCTGGTGCCGGGTGGCGCAGAGCTCGATGGCGACGGCGTCGAAGTCGCCCGAGCGAATCAGCGTCCGCACCTCATCCGCGCTGGCGCGGGACACGTGCGCGGTACCGAGCAGGGTATAGCGGCTCGATGCGTCTTCGATCAGCGTTCTTGGGCCCTGCTCTGCGGCGGTTTCGGTCATGCGGCCTCGCGACCAGTGATGGATGCAGGCGCTCGATTATCCACAAAGCCCGAGGCCGAGCCAAACAGTCGCTGTCTTGTGTCACCCGTCACTAGGGGTGACACTGCCGCAGTTATCTCGGCGGGGTGATGGGGCAGGGGAACATGCAGGGCCTGGTGGCGCGCCTTCGGAGTTGGCAACGACAGCGGGTGCTGCGCCGGGCGGCGCTGCCGGAGCCGCTGTGGCGACGAACCATCGAAGCGCTGCCGCTGCTCCATGGCCTGGACGACACAGAGCTGCAGCGGCTGCGGGAACTGGCCACCCTGTTCCTGCACCACAAGGAAATTCACAGTGTCGCCGATCTCGCCGTTGACGAGGCAATGCGCGTCACGCTGGCGGCCCAGGCGGCATTGCCGATCCTCAACCTGGGTATCGACTGGTACCGGGGCTGGACGACGATCGTGCTCTATCCCGGCGATTTCATCGCCCGGCACCGTTACCGTGACGAACTCGGTCTTGAGCATGAGGAGGAAGCCGCCATGGCCGGCGAGGCCTGGGAGCAGGGGCCCGTGGTGCTGTCCTGGGCCGATGTGGCTGACTCCGGCCGGCTGGATGGCTTCAACGTAGTGATTCACGAGTTCGCCCACAAGCTCGACATGCTCAATGGCGAGCCCAACGGTTACCCCCCGTTGCACCGGGACATGCGCGCCGATGACTGGGCAGAAGCCTTCAGCAAGGCCTTCGCGGATCTTGAAGCCCGCATTGAGCGTGGTGACGAGAGCCTGCCGCTGGACCCTTATGCTGCCGAGGAGCCGGCGGAATTCTTTTCGGTAGCCAGTGAGGCTTTCTTCGAGTTACCAGGCAATTTGCGGCAGGATTATCCGGAGGTCTATCGCCAGCTTGCCGCATTCTACCGCCAGGACCCGGCGGCGCGGCTATCGGGGCGCCCTGGCTGGTTGTAACCGCATTCCAGCGCCGGCTCAGTCGCCGTTCTCGCCTGCCTTGTCGGACATGCAGTCCGGTGCGGCGAGATATTTAGCGCCGGAGTCCACAAGAATCGCGTCCCGCATGAAGCTGCGGCCCACCAGCATCTGGTAACTCAGCCCGCCGCGGTCGGCCAGATTCACCTCGGTGGTTGCGCGGCGGCCGCCGAGACAGATATCCATTTCCACCACGTAGCGTTCGCTGCGACCCGACGCGCTGCGAATCCGCACTGTACGGCTGATCGGTTTCTCGTAGGTGTAGGCTTCGCCGTCGCCATTGGTGACCGTAAAGCGAACCCAGTCTTCATCGTCACGTTCGAAGGTCTCCAGCTCTGGTGCGTGCAATGAAGAGGTGTCTGCGCCGGTGTCGAGCTTGGCCTCGATCACCAGGTCGGCCTGTTCCAGGCTGACCTTCTCCAGCCAGCCGAGTATCTGCAAATCACGATTCTTGTCGGCCTGTGCCGCGAGGGGCGTCACCAGGCAGAAGCAGAGCGTGAACAGTGCTGTGCGGGTCATGAATTTGGTCCGTCCGTTCGCTGTATGCGGCTTTCGCCAGCCAGTTCGCCGACGTTCGTGTCCGGCAGGGGAGCGTAGAACTGATAGCGTGCGCGTCCCTGGGACTTGGCGTCGTACATGGCGGCATCCGCGGCATTGAGCAGGACATCCGCGCTGGCGCCGTCGCGGGGATAACGGGCAATGCCGATGCTCGCGCTGACTTCGAAACGCTGGTCCTGCATCACAATGGGTTCGGGGAGCTTCGACAACAGCATCCGTGCGATGTTCTCCACCGCTGCATCGTCGGTGGGTGGCATCAGGACCACAACGAACTCATCGCCGCCAAGTCGTGCCACCGTGTCGGTTTCCCGTACACATTGCCGCATGCGCTCGCCGACGATACGCAATACGCGATCGCCGGCCCGATGGCCAAGAGCGTCGTTGATGGGTTTGAAGTTATCCAGATCAAGGAATAGCAGGGCCAGAGTCTGGTTGGCGCGCTTCGCCTGGGCCAGCGCCACGGTCAACCGGTCAGTGAGCAGCGTGCGATTGGGCAGGCCGGTCAGAGCGTCGTGGGTGGCTTCGTGGCGCAGCTGCTCTTCCCAGCGCTTGCGGTGGGAGATGTCCTCGAGCACCAGCAGATAATGACTGATCCTGTTGTCCTGATCGCGAATCGCATTCACGGTCAGCCAGGCGGCGAATTCATCGCCATCCTGGCGGTGGGCAGTCACTTCCCCTTCCCAGTGCCCGCGACTGTGCACGAGTTCCCAGCAGTCATCGCCGAGCATACCCTCCGCCGACTGGGTGCGCAGATAGGCGGTGGGTCTACCGACTATGTCGCCCAGGCGATAGCCCGTGAGGCGCGTAAACGATGGGTTGCAGCGAACCACCTGCCTGTCGGCGTCGGCCACCAGCATGGCTTCCGAGGTGTTGTGGAACACGCTGGCGGCGAGTCTGAGCTGGTTTTCGTTGCGCTTGCGGTCGGTGATCTCGCGATCGATCACGAGTACCGTCTGTACCTGCCCGTCGGCGCTGTACTCCGGGATCGCGCGACTTTCGAAGTAGAGGATCTGGCCATCTGGCGATGCAAAGCGGAACTCCGTTGACTGGATGCCTTCGCCAGCAAAGACTCTTGCGAACTGTTCTTCCCAGATCTCGGCCAGGTCCGCTGGTACGCCCACCTCCAGCGCCGTCTTGCCTAGATGCTCCTCCGGTGTGATGCCGGAATAGCTCTCCACCGCCGGGCTGATATAGACGAAGCGCAACTGCCGATCCATGCGCGAGATGACGTCCGGGGAATTCTCCACCAGGGCCTGAAAGGCTGCTTCGCGTTGTCGCAGGCTGAGTTCGGTACGCTTGTGGCTGGTGATGTCGAAGGCCAGCCACAGCACCGTGACCCGCTCCGCGGCGTCGTGACCGAGCGGCACGACCCGCGCCTCCACCCACTGCTGGGTGTGGTCCGGGCCATCCACCGAATAGACCAGGGTCTGCATGCAACCTCGACCCAGGGCCTGCTCGATTATCGCCAGGCAGCGGTCTGCCAGTTCGGCGCGCATGGTGGCAAGGAGATTGCGCCCGATCATGCCCTGGGCATCGCTGAACAGTTGGCTCTGGGTGCCGCCGAACGCGTCCAGGCACTGTCCCTGACGGTCGAGTACGAATGCCACGTCCGGCAGCGCCTGCATGAGCGCGGCCAATCGGTCCCGGCTCTCGGTCAGCGCGCGCTGCAACTCCTGGCGTTCAGTGATATCGGTGACTGTCGTGAGCGCTGCGGGTTGCCCGGCCCATTCGATGAGACTGGTGTTGAGCCGGGCGGTGAACAGGCTACCATCAGCGCGACGCACGCGGACGTCATTCTCGGTGAACTGTGCCTCGCCGGACATGCGTTGGCGCCGGGCCTCAAGGAGCATGGGCCGATCGTCGGGATGCACAACCTCGACGATGGCGTGCCCTTCCAGTTCCTCCGGGGCATGGCCGGTCAGTTCTGCAAGGCGCGGATTGATGTAGCGGAACTGTCCCGCCTGGGTGATACAAACGCCATCGGGCAGGCTCTGGATGAAGCTCCGATAGCGTTGTTCGGAGACCCTCAGGGCCAGCCCCTGGCCCAGCAGGCGCCAGCTCATGCCGCCCGCCACCAGGGCAAAGGCATAGCCGAGCACGGCCCAGGGGCTGTTTTCCATGGCGGTTGCGCCGCCCACCGGTGTACCCGCCATCTCCCAGGCTGCGCCCGGTAGCCGAATCGTCAGGCGCTGGGTGTCGCTGTTGAACAGACTGGATTCCCCCAGAATGATCTGGCCCGTGGTTTCATCCCTGACGGCGACGTCCAGAATGCGGTTGTCCTGGCCAAGCCCGGCCGCCTCGGCCAGTGATTCCAGGCGGATAATGGTGGTGACCAGACCCCAGTAGACTGGCTGCTCGCCATCGCGGGAGTAAACCGGGTCGCGCGTGGCGAGGGCCCGGCCGCCCTGCACCAGATCCACCGGGCCGGTGACCACCAGCTGATGGCTGCCCATGGCCAGTTCCACGGCGGTGCGCTGCTGTGGCACACGCATGAAATCAAGCCCGATGGCGGCCTCATTGCCCGCCATGGGGTGCACATGGGAGATGACGTTGCCCGGCGCGAATGCCACATGACTGACGTGGCGGCTGCGCCGCAGCAGATCGTCCACCAGGCGGTTGACCTCGTCGGTACTGAACGACGGGTTGGCGGCCACGTAAGCCGACAGCCCATAGGTCAGGAAGATCGTGGTATTGAGTTCGCTCTCGAGTTGCGCCCGTAGGGTTGCCAACTGCTCAAGCAGCAGGGAGTCCGCCTCCTGCTGCCGCTGCTCGCGCGCGGTTTGCTCCACCCCCCAGACCAGTCCGCTGATCAACGCCGCCACCAGCAACCCGGCGATCACGGGCAGGGCCCATAATGCCTTGCGCAATTGCTCCACCGCTTCGTCTACCCACCTCATTGAAAAGGTATCCCATGGTAACGGCGGGGGGAACTGCTTTTCCCATGCACGGTCTGTGTTTTTCCCGCGTCGGCGACGTGGCATTCTTGCTTCGCAAACCCGCCCGCCCGCTGCGTCCCGGCGACGCCTCTCGCCCCACCTCCGGTCGGGGGCGGGCGATCCACTGCTAATAGGTGCGTCATGACCATGACTGAGCTTCCCCCGCTGGACGGGATGGAATTCTCCGCCCTGCTGACAGCCGAGGGAGTGGCGCAGCTCGATAGCCGCTTTGTTGGCCATCTGCAGGCCACCGCCCCGACCTTGCACGGCCGGCTTTTGCGTTATCGAGCGGGGGGGGTCCAGGGGCGGCCGCTGGAGGTCAGTGGCCTGCTGCTGGAGTTGGCGCCTGTGGTAGAAGCATTTCTTGCGTCAGCACTTTTCGGGATCGAGGCGGAACTCGATGCGTTGCGCGCCGAACATCGCGGCCATGATCCGGTGTTCGCATTCAAGCGGGAGTGGGTGCAGAAGCGTGCGCGGAAGTCCCGCGACGAATCGCAATGGACCTTCGCAGAACTGGAGTCCTGGCTGGATGGAGTCCTTGCGGAGTCGGGGCTCGACGACGGCGATCGGGAGTTGGCGGTTGCCCGGTTTGCCAGTGAGCTTGACCCCAGAGCCGCCGACGATGAGCGCAGTATCCGATTGCTGCAATGGTGCAAGCTGGCACTGACCGATCCGCAGGCCATGGCCGCGGTTTCTGGGTGGAGCAGCTTTCGCCTCCCGGGCAAGATCGATCATGCCAATCTGGTGCCCATGCAGCGGGATGACAGCGGCGAGGCGGCGCGGCTTCGGGCCAGCCCGGAGCGCTGGCGCCTGCGGGACGGCTTCGAGTTGACCGATCGCCGCATGAGCCGCCGTGCCGTGCAGTCGGAGGTGGACTACTGCGTTTACTGCCATGAACACGACGGCGACTTCTGCTCCAAGGGCTTCCCGGAGAAGAAAAAGCAGCCGGAGCTTGGCTACAAGGTTGACCCACTGGGTGTCACGCTGACCGGCTGTCCGCTGGAAGAAAAGATCTCCGAAATGCACCTGCTCAAGCGTGACGGCCACGTGATCGCCGCCCTGGCCGTGGCCATGGTGGATAACCCCGTGGTGCCCGCCACCGGCCACCGCATCTGCAACGACTGCATGAAGGGCTGCATCTACCAGAAGCAGGACCCGGTGAATATTCCGGAGATCGAGACCGGGGTGCTCACCGACGTGCTCTCCCTGCCCTGGGGTGTGGAGATCTATGATTTGCTGACCCGCTGGAATCCCCTGCGCGCAGAGCAGTATTGCCTGCAACCTTGGAACGGTCGCCGGGTGCTCATCGCCGGCATGGGGCCGGCGGGCTTCACCATGGCCCACTACCTGACCATGGAGGGCTGCGCGGTCGTGGGTATCGAAGGGCTCAAGGTCGAGCCGCTGCCGGAAACACTGCTGTCCCAGCCAGTGCGGGACTGGAGCAGCCTGGAGGAGTCCCTGGATGAGCGCATTCTGCTTGGCTTCGGCGGTGTCGCGGAGTACGGCATCACCGTGCGCTGGGACAAGAACTTCCTGAAGCTCATTTATCTGACGCTGCTGCGCCGCCCCACCTTCCAGGTAGCCGGCGGAGTGCGCTTCGGCGGTACCATCACTCTGGAGGATGCCTGGGAGCTGGGCTTCGACCATGTCTGCATCGCCACCGGGGCGGGGTATCCCCGGGTCATTCCCATGGGCAACAGTCTGGCCCGGGGCATGCGCCAGGCCAACGATTTCCTGATGGCGCTGCAGCTCACCGGCGCCGGCAAGACATCCTCCATCGCCAATCTGCAGGTGCGCCTGCCGGCGGTGGTCATCGGGGGTGGTCTCACCGGTGTGGATACCGCCACCGAAGTCCAGGCCTACTACATCAAGCAGGTCGAAAAGACGCTGGATCGCTATGAGCGCCTGGCAAAGGAGCAGGGCGAGGAGAGTGTTCGCCGGGGCCTGAATGCCGAGGATGGCGAGATACTGGACGAGTTCCTGGCCCACGGGCGGGCGGTTCGCGCCGAGCGAGAGCACGCCGCCGCAGAGGGCCGGGCACCGGACTTCGTCACCCTGCTGCAATCCTGGGGCGGGGTGACGGTGGCATACCGCAAGGGCATGAACGCCTCACCGGCCTACGTGCGCAATCACGAGGAACTCATCAAGGCCACTGAAGAGGGTCTCTACTACGCGGAGGGTCTGGATCCGATCCACGCCGTGCTGGACGACCATGGTCACGTCAAGGAGGTGATTTTCCGCGAGATGGAGAGTCGCGAAGGCCGCTGGTTCGCAACCAACCGGGAAACGGTGATACCGGCCCGTGCGGTGCTGGTGGCCGCGGGTACCGTGCCCAACACCATCTACGAGCACGAATACCCGGGTACGCTGGAGATGGACGGCAATCACTACCGGACCCATGTGGAGCATGCCCAGGGCCTGCAGCCGGTGGAGCCGGCGGAGCATGTGAAATCCGAAGAGGTCGGGCCATTCACCTCGTATTCCGATGATGGTCGCACCGTCAGCTTCCTCGGCGACACGCATCCGGTATTCAACGGCAGCGTGGTCAAGGCCATTGCCTCGGCCAAGCGCAGCTACCCCGATGTGATGCGGGCCTTGTCCCACCTCTCCGAGCCCGATCGCGCGGAGGAGGGCTATCGCGGGTTTCGCGCGCAGATGCGGGACCTCTTCACCGCCACGGTGGTGGAGGTGGACCGCTCCAACCCGGCAGTGGTGGAACTCTGGGTTCGTGCCCCCATGGCGGCACGAAAGTTCCGCCCCGGTCAGTTTTTCCGCTTGCAGACCTTCGAAACCACGTCACCGGTGGTTGAGGGTACCCGGCTGCAAGTGCCGTTGATGACGGTCAGCGGCACCGGCATCCGTGGTGATGAAATTCGCCTGATGGTCCTGCAGTGGGGGGCGGCCCCGCGGATTGCCGGGCGCCTGCAGGCCGGCGATGAACTGGTGCTGATGGGCCCCACCGGTGCCGCCACTGAGATGCCGGACGGCGAGACGGTGCTGGTGGTTGCCGGCCGCTGGGGTGCGGCGGTCATGCATGATATCGGCACCGAGTTGCGGGCCCGGGGGAACCGGGTGCTGTATCTCGCTGCCTTCGGCCAGGCTTCCGATGTGGATCACCAGGATGAACTCGAGGCCGGCGCGGACCAGGTCATCTGGGCCACCGCCCGCGGTCCGCAGATCGTTCCAGGTCGGCCGCAGGACGTGTCAGTTGAAGCCACCGACATGGTGGCGCTGCTGCGGAGTTACGCCGATGGCGGGATCGGCCCGGCTGAAGGCGGCATTGCCCTGTCCGAGGTGAGCCGCATTATGGTCATGGGCGGCACCGGTCTGTTACGGGGGTTCCAGCAGGCGCTGGAGGGGTCGCTGAAGGACTGCTTCCCGGACAACGTCATGGCCGTAGGTACCGTAGGCAGCCCCATGCAGTGCATGCTCAAGGGCGTGTGTTCCCAGTGCCTGCAGTGGCAGCGCGACCCCGAGACGGGCAAGCGCACCCGGGCTGTGTTTTCCTGCGCCGAACAGGATCAGCCACTGGCCTGGATCGACCTGGATAACCTGGCCGCCCGGCAGCAGCAGAATCGCCTTGCGGACCGCCTTACCGGACAGTGGGTGGACCACGTCCTGCGGAGTTCCTCCGCGGCCTGCTAGAATGAGCAGGCGATGTCCTGCAGGGATGCGGGTTCTATCCCACGCGCATCCCGGACAGGCCGTCCCGGTACGCGCGCAAGCTGGAGCCAATATCGATGAAGAAAATCCTGCTCAGCCTCGTTCTGATCATGTTTGCAGGTAGTGCGTTCGCCCATTCCTGCCCCCGCCTGATGTCGGAGATCGACGCGGTGCTGGAAGGTGACGAGGTCGAATCCCACATCGAGGCCGATGTGCTGACCGAGGCCATGAGCCTGCGCGAGCAGGGCGAGGCCTATCACGACGACGGCGACCATGACCGTGCCATGGAAGCCCTGGAAAAGGCGCTTGAGCTGCTCGCCATCGAAGGTTGATCATTACTTCGGGTCCGCCGCTCCCGCGAGCGGCGGAGCGCCCACTTCCTCCTGCTTTCTCGTCCAGTGCACCGGATCGTTCCGGGCTCTGTTCCGTATTGACCGCAGTCGGGTGCCCGCATGGAAGACCGTGAAGAGGTGCTGGACCTCAAGGAGTCGCTCCAGGAGCTGATCGATGCAGAGTCCTGGTCCGACCTGACCGAGGAATTCGACAACCTGCATGTGCAGGATATCGCGCTTGTGGTGGGCGATCAGGCGGATGCCGACGCCCGCTGTCGTGTCTACCGCCAGGTGCCCAAGGAACGCTGGGTCGCCACGTTTTCCTACCTGCCGCCCAATCAGCAGGAAGAGCTGCTGTTCCGACTCAACAATCGGGAAGGGCGATTCATCCTGCTGCATTTGCTACCGGACGATCGCACGGCGCTGCTGGAACGCCTGCCGCCGGAGGATACCGAGCGGCTGCTGAAGCTACTGCCGCCGGCGGATGTGAAGCTGGCGCTACGGCTGCTGAACTATCCCGAGGAAAGCGTCGGGCGATTGATGACGCCCCACTATACGGCGGTGCGGCCGGACTGGGCCATCGCCGAGGCCTTGGCCCACATTCGGCAGGAGAGCCGCAAGGGCGAGACCGTCAATACCATCCTGGTCACCGATGAAAACGACGGACTGATCGATGCCATCAAGCTGAAGACGTTCCTGTTGGGCGAGCCCGAGGATCTGGTGGACAGCATCCGACCGGGCTACTTCGTCAGCGTGGAAGCCTCCGAAGACCGGGAGGCCGCCGTACGCGCCATGCAGCACTACGATCTTGAAGTGCTGCCGGTCACCGACCGCGACGGTATCCTGCTGGGTATCGTCACCGTTGACGACGTGATGGACGTGGTCCAGGAGGAGACCACCGAAGACTTCCAGAAGATGGGTAGTGTCGGCGCCTTCACCGATAGCCTGCGCAACGCATCCCCGGCCCTGCTGTATCGCAAGCGGGTGGGGTGGCTGGTGGCCCTGGTGTTCATCAACATCTTCAGCGGCGCGGCCATTGCCGTGTTCGAATCCACCATCGAGGCGGTGATCGCCCTGGTGTTTTTCCTGCCCATGATCGTGGCCAGCGGCGGCAACGCCGGCGCGCAGGCCTCCACACTCATGGTTCGCGCACTGGCCACCGGGGACGTGGCGGCGCGGGACTGGCTCGCCCTGCTGCTGAAGGAAATCGTGGTGGGTGTTGCCCTGGGTTTGACCATGGGGCTGGCGGTCTCGTTGATCGGCCTTTGGCGGGGTGGACCCGAGGTCGCCCTGGTTGTGGCGTTGGCCATGGTCATGGTGGTGATCATGGGGTCACTGGTGGGCATGTTGATGCCGTTCATACTCAGCCGCATGAATCTCGATCCAGCCACTGCCAGTGTTCCGCTCATCACCTGTATTGCGGACATCGGCGGCATTCTGATCTATTTTTCCGTGGCAACGGCCTTGCTGACACTGCCGCCCCCAGGTGCCTGAACCGGAGAATCGTCCATGTCCACAGCCCGTGCCCTGTTCGTACTCCTCTGTCTTGCGGCGGGCTCTCTGAACGCTGCAGAGGATGCCGCCCTGATTGACAGCGATGGAGACGATCGCAACGGTCTGGCACTGACGCTCTACCAGAATGGCGCCACCCTGGTGGAGGATCGCAGGAGCATCGCTCTGCAGAGCGGAGTGACCACGCTGCTGATGGAGGACGTCAGCCCCTTGCTCCTGCCCCAGAGCCTTCGCCTGGAAGCCGGTGATGGCGTGCGGACGCTGAGCCACCGGCTGCAGCTGCCGAGCCTCGACGCCGGCAGCCTTGCGGATGCGTACCTGGGTGAGGATGTGATGCTGGTCCGTGATCTTGCAGGTGGGGGACAGCGCAGTCGACCGGTGCGCTTGCTCGCCCGGGACGGCGACACGCTCATTATTCGCGACGGTGACGGCGTGGAGCCGATCCCCGCCTCGTCCGGCTGGCGTTTGCGCGTGCCGGGTCTGCCGCCTGAGAGTCGGGGTCGCACCGCCCTGCTGCTGGAGGTCGAGTCCGCAACGGCGGGCTCGCGGGATGGCCGCCTGCTTTACCTGACAGAGGGCCTGGGCTGGCAGGCGGACTACGTGCTTTCCATTGACGGGGATCAGCTCTCGGTAAAAGCCCTGGCAGGGATCGACAACCGAACCGGCCTGGCATTTCCGGATGCCCACGTGCGCCTGGTGGCCGGGGACCCTGCGCGTAGCGCTGGTCCGGTGGCCCGGAGCATGACCCTTGAGGATGCGTCTGTGGCCGATGTCGGTGTCGGCGACTATCGGCTCTACGAGTTGCCGGAGCCGGTCACTCTGGGGCGCTCGGAGCAGGTCCACCTGCCGCTATTCCAGGTGGCGAACATCCCGGCCCAACGGGAGTACCGCCTGGTGGGTAATGCCTGGGGACCGCAGCGGACCGGGCCTGTGGCGCAGCCGGTGATGGCGCGCCTGCGCCTGGATACCGGCCCCGACGGCATCGCTCGTGCCATGCCCGCGGGCACCGCCCGCGTCTACGAGACCGATCCACGCTACGGTGCGATTTTCCTCGGCGAAGACAGGGTGCCGGCCACCGCCGAGGGCGGGCATGCGGAACTCTCGCTGGGCATGGCCTTCGACCTGAGTGCCACCCGCCAGCAGACCCGTTACCGCCGCCTTGATGAACGCTCGGAAGAGCAGGGTTGGCAGATCCGCGTGCGTAACACCCGCGACCGCGACGCCAGCATTCGGATCATCGAGCAGATGCCTGGCGACTGGACTCTGCTGGAATCAAGCCAGGATCCGGATCGCAGTGAACCGGGCCGTGCAATCTGGACGCTGAACGTGCCTGCCGGCGGAGAGGCTCAGTTGCGCTATCTTGCGGAAGTGCGCCGCTGAGCATGGGTGCGGCACTGGTAACCGCGTAGGCCGCAGCCGGGTATCATTCGCGCGTGCTCAACAGCCTGGCGATGTGCTCGGCCTGGGCATTCGGATCCCCCTCCTCTAGCGGCACGATCAGGTCGGCATGCCGCAGGTAAAAAGGGCGACGCTCTTCCCAGAGCGCAGACAGCCCGCCAGACTGGCGTTGCAGCAAACCGCGGTCACTCCCGCAGCCCACCCGTGCCTGCAGTATCTCCAACGGCACGTCCAGGAAAACCACAGGTCCCAGTCGTGCGAGATGGGCCATGGCTTCGTCGCTGTAGATCATGGACCCGCCTGTGGCAACCAGTGTTGGCTCCGATGGCGACAGCCCCAGCCCGGTGGCGGACTCCAGACGGGCGAACGCCGCCGGACCGTGGGTATCCATATAGGTCTGCAGGCTCAAGCCTGTTGTCGACTCCATCCGCTCATCGGTGTCGATGAACGCCCGGCCCAGGCGTTTTGCCACCGCCCGACCCAGCGTCGATTTGCCAGACCCCGGCATTCCGATGAATATCGGATGGCTGTTCGCATCCAGAATCATTCGAACTCCACTAAGCCCCCACCTGAAGAGCCTTGCTACGTTACACTGGAGTTCACGCCAACAGTAAGCACCATATGGCCGACAACATGGAGAATCGCATGAACCGACTTGCCCTCGCCGTTGCCCTTGCGGGCGCCATGATCCTTGCCGGCTGTGCGCAGACGGGCCAGCAACTGACGCTGGACCCCCAGCCCCGCTCCGAGGGTGCCGCAGTCGGTGACGGCGTGACGGTGACGGTCAGCGGGCAGGATGGGCGAGAGGAGAGCCGTCTCGGCGTGCTCGAAAACCGTCGCCAGGGCGACGCCGAACTGACCACCGACCAGGATCTGGGGGAACTCGTGGCGGCGGCTGTTGCCGACCTCATCGAGAGCCGTGGCTTTCAGGCGGGAGACAGTCAGCGTCGGGAACTCGCCGTTACCGTGAACCGCCTGGAGCATCGCGTCTCCAGCGAGGTACCAAGGCGTGTCGAGACCCGTGTTGAACTGGCTTTCGAGGCGCGTAACGGAGACCGCCGCCTCAGCGGTCGCAATCGGCATGCCCGCAGCGACCAGGTCAGTGGTCGGCCCAGCGCCGAGGAGAACGCCGCCTACATCGATGCCACGCTGGCCGGCGGGCTGGAACGACTCCTGACTGACGAGTTGCTGCGTTTCCTGGCCCAGCCCTGACCGCCTGGAGTGGGTCGCAGCGGAGTGTGGAGAATTCAATGCGCAACGGATTGATTGGTGCGGTTGTGGCGGTCCTGTTCCTGGGGCCGCTGTGGCTGACTGCGCCGGCCGCCGATGACGCCGCTCCGGCCGCTGACATCCCGCAGTTCGAGGCCGAGTACGAGTTGCGTCGCAATAACACGCGGGCTGCTCTGCTGATGCGCAGCCTGCGTTGCGATGGCGGCGAATGCCGGTTCCAGTCGGAGGGCCGCACGGTTGGCCTGGTGGACCTGGTGCTGCGTGGTCGCATCACCGAGTGGACCAGCTTCTCCCTGCAGGATGATGGCACGTTGCGGCCCCGCGAGTACTACTACCGGCAGCAGGCCCGCGGTGGCAACAATGAGTACGCGAGGTTGTTCTTCAACCCGGACAGCGGTCGCGTGTCGAGCCGGGGGGATCTGCGCTGGGACCAGGATGTCGAGGGCGAGGCCATGGACGAACTGTTGTCGCAACTTCGCCTGATGCTTGCCGTTCGTGCCGGCGAGACCAGCATGGAGTTCTCGGTTGTCGATAGTGACGGCGAACTCGACAGCTACGAGTTTGCGGTTGTCGGAGAGGAGTCGGTGTCCACGCCTGCGGGTACCTTTCAAGCCGTGAAGGTCGAGCGGCGTGGCGGTTCCCGGCGGCGAGTGACCACCATGTGGTTTGCCCCGGAGCTTGAATACATGCCCATCGTCGTTCGCCAGGAACGGGTCGGCAGGGAGACCTTTACCGCCACCCTGCAGGAGTTGCACCGGGCTCCCTGAGCGGGTTTGCTCAACGGCTGGCGCCTGTTCCCACCCAGGTTTTCGGACGCAGCTCGAAGCGATGATACTGCACGCCGCCTGCTCCCGGTTCCGCCAGGGTAATGGCCGACTCGTTCCACTCGCCGGTCCAGCCGTAGACCAGCCCGGTATCCAGGCAGACGTGGGATTGCCTGATCCTGACCTCCTTGCCGGGCGTATGCCCACAGAAGACCGGTGAGAGGCCCTTCTGCCAGGCGCGCTGGATCAATGGCTTGCGGGTGAACAGGGATCGGGACCACACCAGCACCGTCGGATCCAGTTCCGTCCAGGCGTCCTCCAGGCGCTTGTCGGTCCAGCGCCTACCCAGCAGGTTCACCGGTAACTGCGCATGAACGACGTGGTAGTCGACTGCCTCGTCGCCCACCCTCAACAGGTGCGGCAACCCGGCGGCGCGGCGCATCAGTTGCTGCAGCGGGGCATTCTCCGCCCAGGGCCAGCAGGCGTCCAGCCATTCACCGCCGACGGCCATGTGCAGCCGCGCCGCCTGGGGCGTGCCGCCTTGCAGGCCATCGCCGGCGTGCGCCAGCATGGCAGCCTCGTGGTTACCCAGCACGGCATGGAACCAGGGCTCATCTAGCAAGGCCAGGCAGCGCAGACTTTCCGGACCCCGGTCCACCAGATCCCCCACGGAGATGAGTCGGTCCCGCGCCGTGTCGAATTCAACGGCAGTCAGGGCCTGTTCCAGCGGTCCATAGCAACCGTGCAGATCGCCCACCACGAAGTCCCGCCCGTGCCGGTTGGCGGGCAGGACGGCCCTGCGAATCGCTGGTTTGGCTGAATTCATCGGTATCCGGTGTCAGGACGTGGCAGACTATGCGGCTTTTCCGGGTCGGGGACTTGCTCCCGTACCCCCCGCATCTTAACGCGTTTGGACATCAGGCATGCTTCAGCAGTTGATCAATGTCGTCGGCCCCGTGCTTGCCTGTATTGCACTGGGCTGGGCCTGGGCGTGGACTGAGCGGCCGTTCGATACCCGTGGCGTGGCCGAACTGGTGACACTGGTAGGCGCGCCCTGCCTGGTGTTCTACACCCTGTTGAACATCGAACTCGACGGCGGCTTGCTGGTGCATCTGGGCCTCGCGACCCTCGTCCTGCTGGTTGCATTCAGCATGGTCAGCGTTGTGGTGCTGCGGCTTGCCGGTCTTGATGTGCGTACCTATGTACCCCCGTTGATCTTTCCCAATATCGGCAACATCGGCTTACCACTCTGCCTGTTCGCGTTCGGCCAACAGGGCCTCGCCCTGGGTGTCGTGATCTTTGCGGTGATGATGGGCTTCAACTTCACCGTTGGCATCTGGCTGTACTCCGGCAGCCGTTCACCCATGCCGTTGCTGAAGTCGCCGCTGATACACGCCGTGTGGATTGCCGCGGTGATCCTCTGGCAGGACTGGCACGTGCCGGTGGCCGTGATGGAGACCACACGGCTGCTGGGCGAGTTCACCATTCCGGTGATGATGCTGACCCTGGGGGTGTCGCTGGCGCGCATGCGGGTGACCCGACTGCTGCCTGCCGTGCTGCTATCCCTGCTGCGCATTGCCATGGGCGTGGTGCTGGGCTGGCTGGTGGCGGAGCTGTTCGGACTGCAAGGCACGGCCCGCAGCGTCTTCATCCTTCAGGCTGCCATGCCGGTGGCGGTATTCGCCTACCTGTTTGCCGTGCGTTACCAGCGCTCGCCGGAGGAAATGGCCGGCCTCGTGGTGGTGTCCACAGTGATCTCGCTGGCCACGCTGCCGTTATTGCTGCTCTGGCTGATGCCTTGATAGCGGTCTAGCCGGTAAGCAGCAGCCAGCCGCCGGCCACCATCAACGCAACTCCGAGGCTGCGGCTCCACCAGTGACCAGCGGGAATGGCTTTTTCCAGGAGCACGCAAAGTGCCAACCCGGCGATCCAGAGCAGGTTCATCACCCCGCCGACGAATAGCAACAGCATCAGTAACCAGCAGCAACCGAGGCAATAGGCACCATGTCCCATGCCCAGCCGCAGAGCACCCCATGCACCCGGCCGCCAGTGGTTCGCCAGATACTGCGCGGGTGAGCGGCAGTGCCGCAGGCAGGCCTGTTTAACGGGGGTCAGCTGATAGAGTCCGGCGGCAAGCAGAATACCGGCGCTGATCGACTGATTGTTGACGAACATGCCCGGCGTCAGCAGCCCGGCGTGGTTGACGGCCCAGTGCAATCCGGTGGCGGCGAGGCTGAATGCCCCCCAGCACAGCAGGTAGCTGGTGGTAAATGCCACGGTGGGTAGATGGGGGCCCGCGGCGTCGTTCAACCGGCCTCGATTCACCGTGGCGAACAGCAGGATCATCGGGCTTGCGCCAGGCAACATCATGGCGACCATCATCACCCACCACATGAAGAACATCATCACCGCATGGCCAGTGGTCCACGCCATTGATGCCTTGGGCATGTCCGACATGGGCATGTCCATGTAGACCATGTGGGTCATCTCCAGGATCGACATGCCCATGCCGGCGCCGACCAGCAGATAGGCCCAGCTGGCCAGGATCACCCCCACCAGCAGCACCAGCGATATGCTCCTGTCCCGGCAGTGCCGCCTCTTCAGGGCGTCAGCCATGGGCGACACCCTGAGGCGTCCACACGACTCTGGCAAGGTGGGCATGGCCCTCGGTCCACTCCAGTGGGATGCGTGCCTGTAGTGTCTTGACGGTGGAGCTGGCGTATTCGGCCTCGTGGTACTCGAAGCCGTGGGGCAGGGTGACCCGGACGCGATGGGCCTCGCCAGACACGGGGTTACGGATCGGCTCGCCGGTTCCCTCGACAATATCCGGAATGGATATCCGTCCTGTTCTTTCGGTGACGTCGGCCTCGAACGCGATCTGCCGCACGATGGGGTCGTAGTAGGTGTCGATGGTGTTGCTGAATACGTTGAAGATGGTCGCCCCGGGTTCGGTCTCCTCGCCCCTGAACAGGGCGTTGACTGCCCGGCGCTGGTCTTCAGTGGTTGCCTGATCGACGATCAGGTGGGCTTCTCCCCGACCCTCATGAATCGCGCCGGGCCAGGCCAGCAGGCCCACGAAGATCACACCATCCAGGGGCGTGGTATCCCAGTGACCCCTCTCAATCCGGAATCCCACCGCCGCCCGGCAGTGATCGTGAGTTGGTCTGGCGTTGAACTGGCACGGGCAACTGTAATCACAGTTGCAGGTGGTGAAGTCCAGCGCTTCGATTCTCCAGTCTGTGGTGGACATCGCTGCCTCCTCCCCGGCAATGCTGACCACGAAAATGGTTCCAATTCCTGGTTGGGGAAACAACTCAACAATCTGTAGTAGTTGATCACCATCGAAACACGGCAATAATTTCCCTGAATCCTGGTCGGGTTTTTCTCATGAAAGGATATGGTCAGTTCTGCCCGCTTGCCCTGGCTTCCGAGATCGTCGGAGAACGCTGGACGACCCTCGTGATCCGCGAACTGATGCTCGGTTCGCATCGGTTCAACGAAATCCATCGTGGCGTGCCGCGCATGTCCCCCACGCTGCTGACACGACGTCTCAGGACCCTGGAAAAGGCGGGTATCGTGGAGCGTCGGCGCAGCGGCGGGCGGACCGAGTATGTTCTGAGCGAGGCCGGCGCGGAGTTGGCCCCGACCCTGGAGAGTCTGGCGGTGTGGAGCAAGCGTCGGCTGCCGGCCACGCTGAGCGAGGACAGGGCCGACCCGGATCTGGTGATGTGGGACATGCACCGGCGGATGCATCTGGAGCGGATGCCGCACACACGCACGGTGATTCAATTCGAATTCACCGATCAGCCTGTGGTGAAGCGCTTGCGCTGGATTATCGGTGACAGCTCGGGGGTGGACTTGTGCATCACCGACCCGGGTCTCGATGCCGACCTGTTCGTAACCACGGATAGCGGGACCATCACACTGGTCTGGTACGGAGACCTTCCCTTGCGCCGGGCGCTCACCGACGGACAAATCAGGCTCCACGGCCCGCGCCGCTTGTGCGAGGCGTTTCCCTCCTGGCTGCAACTCAGCTTGCTGGCCGACATACCACGCCGGCGGCCCGCCGCGACGGAAGTCTGATGCGGTACACGGTCTTCAGCCAGCGCATCCAGGCAGTTGTGGCGCGATGCAAAACGGCGGGGTAAGCTCCAACGTGAGGCCGGCTGGAAACCGGCCCGTAACCCGGAGGTGCCATGGTCAGGATCGACAAGAAGGCGCGCCGCGCCTACGTGCTCGATACGAACGTCCTCATCCACGACCCAGCCTGCCTGTACAAATTCAAGGAACATGACGTCATCATCCCGATGACGGTGCTCGAAGAACTGGATCATCTCAAGCGCGGCAACCATGACGCCGCACGCAGCGCCCGCCAGGCCTCCCGTAATCTCAGTGCACTGCTCGATCAGGTGGACATGAGCCAGGTGGCTGGCGGCGTGCCGCTAGGTCGGGATGGCAGTGGTGGTCGGCTTCACTTCCTGATGCCCGCCGAGGGTGAAGAGAGTGCCGTCGGCCTGGACGCCGGCGTCCCGGACAATCGCATCATTGCCGAAGCCCGTGCCGCCCGGAAGGCCCGTGCCGACGAGACCGTCATTCTGGTCAGCAAGGACGTCAATCTGCGGGTCAAGTGCGCCGCGCTGGGCATCCCCGTGGAGGACTATCGCAACGACCGGGTGCTGGATGATATCGACGCCATGTTCTCCGGTGTGCAGGCACTTGGCTCGGCCTTCTGGGAGCGCCTGGGTGCCGACATCGAATCATGGCAGCAGTCCGGCCGGAGCTATTACCGCGTGCAGGGTGAGGTCGTGCAGCAGTGGATGCCTGGCCTGCTGGTCTGCGAACACGAGGAGGGCGGTGGCTTCGAGGCGCTGGTGCGCAGCGTGGAGAACGACACTGCGGTGCTGGAAGTCTGCCGTGATTTTCGCGCCGAGCGCCATGCCGTGTGGGGCGCAAACGCCCATAACTCCCGGCAGAACTTTGCCTTTAACATCCTGCTCGACCCACAGATCGATCTCGTCACCCTGGCGGGACCTGCGGGTACCGGCAAGACCTATCTCGCCCTGGCCGCCGGGCTGCACCAGGTCTACGAGGAACGGCGTTTCGAGCGGATCATCGTGACCCGGGAAACCATCCCCATGGGCGAGGACATCGGCTTTCTGCCCGGAACCGAGGAAGAGAAAATGGCGCCCTGGATGGGCGGCATACAGGACAATCTGGACGCCCTGCTGCGCACCGACGACAGCTGGGCCGGGGCGGCCACCAAGGACATGCTGGCCGGCCGGGTGCTGTTCCGTTCCCTGGGATTCATGCGCGGCCGGACTTTCAACGACACGTTTCTTATCGTCGACGAGGCCCAGAACCTGTCACCGAAGCAGATGAAGAACCTGGTCACCCGGGCCGGGCGCAACACAAAGATCGTCTGTCTTGGCAACGTCAACCAGATCGACAGCCCCTATCTCACGGAAACATCGTCGGGGCTGACCTATCTCGTGCAGAGTTTCCAGCCCTGGGAGCACGCGGCCCATGTGACCCTGCAGGATGTGGAGCGCTCCCGGCTCGCCGTTGCGGCCGAAGCGCTCCTGTAGACGGTGTGACGGCCCGCCGGCGGCTACTGGCCGCTGGCTGTGTCCAGTGTCCTGCAACGAACTTCCGTTTCAGGACACTAGCCCGACATTGTTCTTTTCCAGCACCTGGTCGGCACGATAGCTGGAACGCACCAGTGGGCCGGACACCACTTCGAGAAAGCCCATCTCCAGGCCCCAGCGCCGGTACTCGGCGAATTGCTCCGGGGTCACGTAGCGCTCCACCGGCAGGTGGTTCGCGGTGGGCCGCAGGTACTGACCGAAGGTGACAATGTCCACGTTGGCGGCCTTGAGGTCTTCCAGGGATTCGCGGATTTCCTCGTCGGTTTCCCCCAGCCCGAGCATCAGGCTGGTCTTGGTCAGCACCGAGGGGCGATGGCGCTTGGCATGGGCCAGGACCACCAGTGTCTGTTCGTAGGAGGCCCGCGGATCGCGCACCGGATGGGTCAGTCGGCGCACCGTCTCCACGTTCTGGGCGAAGACCTCGAGGCCGGAATCAACCACGGTCTCCACGTCTTCCAGCCGGCCCTGGAAGTCCGGCGTCAACGCTTCCACTGCGGTTTCCGGGTTCAGTTCCTTGACCGCCCGTACACAGGCCGCGTAGTGGGCAGCGCCACCGTCGGGCAGGTCGTCCCGGTCCACCGAGGTCAGCACCACGTAGCGCAGACCCATGAGCTGTACGGATTCGCCGGTGTTTCGGGGCTCTTCCGGATCCAGCCAGCCCCTGGGGTTGCCGGTATCAACGGCGCAGAAGCGGCAGGCGCGGGTGCAAACCGCACCCATTAGCATGATGGTGGCAGTGCCTGCATTCCAGCATTCGCCGATATTCGGGCACATGGATTCTTCGCAGACCGTGGCCAGCCGGTGCTTGCGCACATTCTGCTTCACAGCGGTGTATCCGGCGCCGGTGGGCACCTTGGCCCGCAGCCAGGCGGGCTTGTCGCCCCGGGGCACGGGCGTGACGTCGCTGCGCTTTTTCTGGCCGTTCTTGATGGCGCTGAAGCCATGTTCGGTCTGGAACTTCGAACCGCTGACAACAACCGGGATATCCTGCAGCCGTTTCATGTTCAGTCTCGATCCTCGCGACCAGAAGAACGCCATAGTTTAACAGCTGCGGCGACCCGCGCCGACCTCGGGGCCGCTGTGGTGCCTTACGCGCTGCGCGCTAACAGACGCTACGGGAGAATTATCGGGGAACGGGGTACGGGTACGCCGCTCGGAGACACGCCGTGAACCCCTCCCTGGGGGCTCGTATGCGAGGTCCCTCTCGCATACGGTCTCCGAGCGGCGCACCCGCACCCCGTTTGTGCCTTGGCGTCGGGGTGGCGTGGCCAACGCCGTGTTGGTGCGTTACGGCCTTTGGCCCAACGCACCCTACGTGTTGCCGCGTCCGCTGTAGGGTGTGTTAGCGCGCAGCGCGTAACGCACCACAACGGCGCTGATCACGGTGCCAGTCGCTACCTCCGATTGCCAAGCAAGACCCGTTTCGCTGCGTTCACCCGGGAGGCGAGGGCGTCGGAGCCGCCGCGGTCCGGATGCAGGCGTTGGATGAGGCGGCGGTGAGCCTGGGTGATGGTCTCGGCATCGGCGTCCTGCGCCACGCCGAGAATGGCCCGGGCCTCGGCCTCGGACATGGCGGTGGAGGTGGGGCCGGTGTTGCGGCCATGGTTGCGTTCCAGATAGGCCTTGAGCAGGGCCGCGGAGTTCGCATCCTCCCGCTCGCAGACGGCGAGGATGGCTTCGAGTTCGCCCAGCGACAGGCGGCTCAGGCGCCAGCCCCGCCAGTTGCCCCGCAGCACATCGCCATCCATGCGGCCGCTGTCCTCTTCCAGCCACAACTGGATGTAGCGCCCCCGCAGCGGCTTGCCGCCCTCCGTCGCGCCGGCATCGCCGCCGCCCATCAGGCGCCTGAGCCAGGGCAGCATGCGCAGCAAGGGCAGCACACGGAGTGCGAGCAGTGCCGCACCACCGAGCACACCCAGCAGCCAGGGCATGCGTCCGCTCACCAGCAACAGCACCAGCACGATCAACCCGATCCACAGGCCCATGCCGCGAACACGCTCCCGCATGCGCTGGCGCAGCCATGGTGGTGACAGCAGCCAGGCCACACCGGCCAGCGCAATCAGGGCGAACAGGAACTGGAGCACGAATGGTGGACCTCTCTCCGTTAGTCGCCGACGAGGATACCCGTTTCGCCAGCCCCCTTCATGACATGCATGGCCGCAGCGGGTAGCCTTGGCGGGTTTGCGCGATCAGGAGGCGGCCTTGGCCCTCGCCAATCACAATCCACTGGGTCTCGACACACGCCGCGGCACCGTGCTGGCGGCGGTGGGCACGACGGCCCTGAGCTTCGACGGTCTGCTGGTGCGCCTCGCCGGCGTGCCGGGTTGGGATGTGGTGTTCTGGCGTGGGCTATTCATCGCCTTGTCCATGACGCTGGTTTGCCGCCTGTTGCGCAGGCGCTGGGTCTGGCAGGCGGCGAGGGAGGGCGGCATCCCCGCCTTTGTCACCGGGCTCGGCTACGCCATTACCATGATCTTTTTCGTCATGGCCATCCTCAACACACGGGTCGCCAACGTGATGGTGATCCTCACCGCCGCGCCTTTATTCGCCGCCCTGATCTCCGGGATCTTCCTGCGTGAGTGGGTGCCGCGCCGCACCTGGGTGGCCATGCTGCTGTGCATCGCCGGCATCATCATCGTGTTTGCCGGGTCCTTCGGGCTGGGTGGCTGGCTCGGGGACCTTTACGCCCTGCTGGCGGCATTCTGCTTTGGCCTCAATCTGACCATACTGCGCCGTCACGGCAGTGTGGACCGCATGGCCATGGTGGCCCTGGCGGGATTATTCGCCTGCCTGATTGCCGCACCGTTTGCCGAACCGTTGCGTATCGGTTGGGACAGCCTGTTCTGGCTGGCGATCATGGGCTTGGTGCAGATGCCGCTGGCCATGGGGCTGATGGCCGAGGCAACCCGCTACATCCCGGCGGCGGAGGTGTCCCTGTTCCTGCTCGTTGAGACCATACTCGGCACGCTCTGGGTCTGGATGCTGCTCGCCGAGGAGCCGCCGTCACTCACCGTGGCCGGCGGGCTGCTGATCGTGGTAACGCTCGCGGTGCACACCTGGATCGGCTGGCAAATCGCCCGGGGGCGGAGTTCCTGGCGTTGGCCCAATGGCAAGGGCCGGGCCTGATGGGACACTAGGGCATGCCCCGACGACGGCGGATGCGCTCGTAGGCCTCGCGCACTTCCAGCGTGCGGCGCCGGGCGTTGTCCAGATCATCGGCTGTAGCATCGGGGCCAAGCTTGTCCGGGTGATGGCGATTCATCAGCCGGCGATAGGCCTCGCGGACGCCCTCGTTGCTGACCCTGGGTTTGACGCCCAAGGCCTGGTAGGCCGCTCGTACCTCGTCCGGCAGGGCGGGTTTGGCGGGTCTGGCCTGCTGTTTTGCCAGCCAGTAGCCGGCGGCAAGGCCGACAAAACCACCGATGGGCCCGCCCATCATATAGCCCAGCACCATACCGCCGATCACCAGCGGCCAGCGCAGCAGGCGCTGCATTTCAGGCCGCGCAGCGGGCATGGCCCCGCTCCCGGAAATAGGCGCTGACGCCATCGAGTTGTTCCCGGGCGCCCTCCATGCGCACCAGTTGCCGCCGGGCTGTTGCGCCATCGGGCTGGTCGGCCAGGTACCAGCCGATGTGCTTGCGGGCCACTCGCACACCCTGGGTTTCGCCATAGAATGCGTGCAGTGCCCGCAGGTGACCCAGCATGATCTCGGCGATCTCCTCCATGGTGGGGGCCGCCAGTTCCTCACCGGTGTCGAGGTAGTGGGCGATCTCACGGAACAGCCAGGGGCGACCCTGTGCGGCACGGCCGATCATCAGGCCATCGGCGCCGGTGTGCTCCAGCACTCCCAGGGCTTTTTCGGGGCTGTCGATATCGCCATTGGCGAGCACCGGAATACTAACCGCCTGCTTGACCGCCCGGATGGTGTCGTATTCCGCATGTCCGCGGTAGGCGTCAGCGCGGGTGCGACCATGCAACGCCAGCCCGGCAATACCGCAGGACTCGGCCAGTTCGGCGATCTCCACGGCATTGCGGCAATCCGCTGACGGACCGCTGCGAAACTTCAGGGTGACTGGTACCGCGACTGATTCCACCGTGGCCTGCAGGATGTCCCGCACCAGAGCGGGATCCGAGAGCAGCGCCGACCCGGCGGCCCGGTTGCACACCTTCTTCGCCGGGCAGCCCATGTTGATATCAATGATCTGCGCGCCCTGGGCGACGTTGTAGCGGGCCGCCTCCGCCATCCAGGCCGGTTCCGCACCGGCGATCTGTATGATACGCGGCGCAACCTCACCGTCGTGGTCGCGGCGCAGTCGCGACTTGCGACTGTTGCGCAGCGCCGGATTCGAGGCCACCATCTCCGACACGGCGAGCCCGGCACCCAGCTGTTTGCAGAGGATGCGAAACGGTCGGTCGGTGACACCCGCCATGGGCGCCAGCGCCAGATTGTTGGGGAACCGGTAGGGGCCGATCGCAAGCATCATCGCCATCCAGTCTCTCGGAGCAGGGGATAATACACAGACTGGCACCGGATTGCCGGATGCGGGGCGGTGACCCATCGACATGCACGACTGACGCAAACTGGAGAACAAGCAATGCGCGCAGTGTTTCTCGAACGCGAGTCTCTGGACCGGGGCGATCTTGATCTGAGCGGGGCAGAGGCCGCCGTGGATGAGATCGTCTACCATAACCATACCAGCGCCGATCAGGTGCTGGAGCGTATTACCGGCTTCGAGATCGTGATTGCCAACAAGGTCCGCGTATCGCGCCAGGATCTGGAGCAGGCTAGACCGAAGATGATAGCCGTGGTGGCCACCGGCGTGAACAACATCGATCTGGACGCCTGCCAGGAACTGGGCATCACCGTGGTCAACGTCCGCGGCTACGGCACCGATTCCGTCGCCCAGCATGCCATCGGACTGCTGCTGGCGCTGGCCACCCGGCTGATTGATTACCACCGGGATGTGCAACAGGGGGAGTGGAATCGCAGCGCCCATTTCTGTCTGCTGGATTATCCCATCGTCGAACTGGCCGGCAAGAAACTCGGCGTCGTGGGGCTGGGGACCCTGGGCGGGCGCACCGCTGAACTGGCCCGGGCCCTGGGAATGGAGGTGCTGTCGGCGCAGCGCCCCGGCGGCAAGCCGCAGCCGGACCGGGTGCCGCTGGACGAACTGTTGCCCCAGGTGGATGCGCTGACCCTGCACTGCCCGCTCACCGATGACACCAGGGGGCTGATCGGTCGGCGCGAGCTTGCCATGATGAAACCCACTGCCTTCATCATCAATACGGCCCGCGGTGGGCTGGTGGATGAAGAGGCGCTGGTGGAAGCCTTGCGTCAGCGACGATTGGGTGGCGCCGGATTCGATGTGCTCACCGAGGAGCCGCCGCGCAGCGGCAATCCGCTACTGGATGACGACATTCCCAACCTCATCGTGACGCCGCACTCGGCCTGGGGCAGTCACGAGGCCCGGCAGCGCATCTGTGAACAGCTTGCCGAGAATATTCGCGGCTGGCGCAACGGTGAGCCGGTTCGGGTGGTGGTCTGACGAAGTCTTCAGAGGCGTGGTTCCTGCCGGTCACGGGCCGCCGTCGCGCGGCGCCGTGCCCGGCGATCCCCGTCCTTTGGAGCGGGCGTGGTGGCGATGCCGGGCACATCCTCCAGCCTGACCGTGCTCAGGGACTCCAGGTCCCGCACCGTTTCTGCCAGTTCCATTTCGTCCATGGGTCGTTTCGGGTCGTAGCGCAGCACCGGAATGGCTGCCTCCCGCAGCAGCGCTTCGGCTTCCGTGGCCGAGGCGTCCTGGCCCTGCAATCTGACCGCCGCCACGGCCTCGGTGGTGGGGCGGCAAATCAGGAAATCGATCACATGGGCGTGGAGCAGGGCGTCGACATCGCCATCAGTCTGCCTGGCCTTGTCACCGTGGGGGCGGAGAAAGGCGCTGTAGCTCACCGACGGGAATACCAGATGATCCGGCAGGGCACGGACCAGGCTGAGATAGGCATGGGCGGTGGATTCGTCCATCACTGGTGAGGGGCGCACCCGAATCGTTTGACGGCGGAACCGGGAGCGCACCCGAAGGCGGTACCAGACTATGGCCGCCAGTAACACGATCACCGTGACTGGGATGTAAAGGGTTTCCATGGGGTGCTCACGATCTGGTCGGGGTCTTGCCCCGGATGCCTGAGGACGTTAGCACAGGATCGACGCCGACCCCACCGTAGTGGTGATCAGGGTTCCGCGAGCGGGCGGCTGACATGCGTAATGGCAAGGTCTTCCGGATCGCGCTTGCGGTTGAAGCCGAGCCGCGTCATCAGGCCCAGCATGGCCTGGTTATTGGCCAGGACCTCACCCTTGATCTCCGCAAGCCCCCGACTGCGCGCTGTCTCCATGAGCCGCTCCATGAGCCGGCGGCCAACCCCCCGACCGTGCCAGGCATCGGCCACCGCCAGGGCGAATTCACAGCTCACCCCGTCGGGATTGATGATATAACGCGCCACCCCCAACGCCTCGATCTGCACTGGTGTCTCCCGCACAGCCACCAATGCCATTTCCCGGTCGTAGTCGATCTGCGTGAAGCGCACCAGCGCGGTGGTACTGAGCGCCTGGATATGCTCCATGAAGCGGAAATAACGTGATCGTGGGGACAAGTCGGCGAAAAAGCGTTGCTCGAGTTCGGCGTCCTCCGGGCGGATGGGTCGGACCAGGATCTGCTCACCGTCGGCAAGGGTCTCGTGCCGTGCCAGATGGGCCGGGTATGGCATGATCGCCATATGCGGGTAGGTGGGGTCCGTCCGGGGTGCCCCCGCACACAGGTGGATGCGGGCATCCACGGCCACCAGGCTGTCCGCGTCCACGATCACCGGGTTCACGTCCACGTCGCAGATCTCCGGCAGCAGGCAGACCAGATCCGACAGGCGCAGCAGGGCCTGCTCCAGTTGCCCGCGCAGAGCGGATGGTGCGTCCAGGCCGAGGAAGGCGCCGACCCGCGAGCGTTGCAGCATGTCCCGGGCGAGAAAATCGTTTAGTGGCGGCAGGCCGCAGGCGCGATCCTGGATCATTTCCACCATGGAGCCACCGGCGCCGAATGACAATACTGGCCCGAAGACCGGGTCGCGAACTGCACCGAGCATGATTTCGCGACCGTTCTGCGGCGCGTGCATGGGTTCCACGGAGCACCCATCCAGCAGCGCCGGCTCGTAGCGGGCGGTGACCGTGGCGACGATGTCTTCATAGGCTTGTGCCGCCGCCGACGGGGTGGTGATGTTGAGGCGAACACCGCCAACATCCGCCTTGTGGGCAATTGCCACGCTGTTGATCTTGACTGCCACGGGACTGTCGAATTCTGCGGCGGCCTCGGCTGCCGCCTCGGCGCTTCGTACTACCACCGTCGGAATCACCGGCAGACGAAACGCCGCCAGCACCCGTTTCGACTGCATCGGTGTCAGCCGGGGTTGGCCGCGCCGCTGCGCCTCGGCAATGATTCGCCGCGCCGCGCTCACGTCAGGCTCCTGGGCGCGTTCGCCGGCGGCGGGAACCTGCAGCAGGCGTTGCTGACTGTCGCGATAGCGGGCCAGCGCCGACAGGGCTTCCACGGCGTTTTCCGGTGTTGCGAAATTGGGAAAGCGTTGTTCCGTGAGCGTTTTCCTGGCGGTGCGAATGCTACCGCCGCCAAGCCAGCAGGCCAGTACCGGCTTGCGCTGGCCGTCTGCCGCCTCCCTAACGGCATTGGCGGAGGCGACCGGATCGGTCATGACCTGGGGTGACAGCAACGTCAGTACGCCATCCACGCCGTCATCGGCCAGGCACAGGGACAATGCGCGGCGGTAACGCGCCGCATCGGCATCACCGAGCAGATTGACCGGGTTGCCCGACTCTCCGCAGGGGGGCATCAGACTGGCCAGTGCCCGTTCACTGTCCGCGGCCAGTGTCGCCAGCCGCAGGCCGCGATCCTGTAACAGGTCGGTGGCGATGATGCCGGGTCCGCCCCCGTTGCCGAGCACGGCGATGCGATCCCCGGACAGGCGCTGGCCACTGGCCAGCAATTCGGCTACCGAGAAGAGCTGGCCGATTTCGCGAACCCGCACGGCACCGGCGCGATCAACGGCCGCCGTGAATGCGTCGTCACGGCCAACCAGTCTGCCGGTGTGGGAGCGGGCGGCGGATGCGCCGGGATCGTGTCGTCCTGCCTTCATCACGATCACCGGTTTCAGCCGGGCTGCTGCCCGCAAGCCGCTCAGAAAGCGCCGGGCGTCCCCCACCGCCTCGATAAACAGCAGGATGCTGCGGGTCGTGGGATCGGTGGCGAGAAAATCCAGCAGGTCGCCGAAGTCCACGTCCCGGGTGTCGCCCAGGGATACAACCGTGGAGAAGCCGATGCCCCGGTCAGCGGCCCAGTCCAGTGCCGACGAGGTCACTGCCCCGGATTGCGACACCAGGGCGATCTGCCCCTGGGTCACGCGATGCTTGCTGAAGCTGGCATTGAGGCCCACTGGTGGGCGCATCAGGCCCACCCAGTCCGGACCGATGACGCGGATCTCGTGGCGACGTGCCGCCTCCAGTGCACGCTGCTCGATCCGCTTCAGGTTGCGGCCGACGTCCATCAGGCTGGCGGCGATGATCAGCGCGGCATGCACACCCACCCGGCCACAGTCCTCCAGGACGCCGGGCAGATGACGCGCCGCCACGCAAATCACGACCAGATCGGGTGGCGGCGACATGTCGCGCACCGAGTCCGGGCAGGCATGACCAGCCACCGTTTCCCGATTGGGATTGATTGGCACGACGTCGCCCTTGAAGCCGCCATCGAGCAGGTTCGCGAACACCCGGGTACCGACCGCGCCCGGGCGTTCGCTCGCGCCGATCACGGCAATTCGTGAGGGCGCGAAGAAGTGCTGCAGGTAGTGGCTTGCCATGGTCTCCCGTCCAGATCAGGCCGCCGTCGACCGGACCGTGCGGTTCAGCCAGCGGCATCCCCATAGCGACCGATCCGTTCCTCGCGCATCGCATCGCGGATGGCGTCGAGGCTGGTCGGGTCATCGATGGTGGATGGCACCGGCACGTCTTCCTCCACCGATAGCTGGCGGATGCTCTTGCGCAGAATCTTGCCGGAGCGGGTTTTCGGTAACTTTCCGACGATAGCCACCTGCTGCAGGCAGGCAAAGGCGCCGATCTCGCTGCGCACGATCTGCACCAGCTCCTTTTCCAGCGTGCCGTGGTCGATCTCGACACCGTTCTTCAGCACCACGAAACCCACCGGCATCTCGCCCTTGAGTTCGTCCCGAACCCCCACTACAGCGCATTCTGCAACGGCGACATGACCCCCGATCAGCTCTTCCATCTCACCGGTGGATAGCCGGTGACCGGCCACGTTGATCACGTCATCCACCCGACCCATCACGAACAGGTAGTCGTCCTCGTCCAGATAGCCGCCGTCCGACGTGTTGTAGTAGCCGGGAAAGGCGGTCAGGTAGGAGCTGCGGAAACGGTCGTCATCGCCCCACAAGGTGGGCAGGCAGCCGGGGGGGAGGGGCAGGCGGATGGCGATATTGCCCTGCTGGCCACGGGGAACGGCATTTCCCAGGTCATCAAGTATCTCAACCTGGTAGCCGGCTACCGGGAAGGTGGCCGAACCACTGCGTTCCGGCTGCGGTTCGATGCCCATGGGGTTCGCCGCGATGGGCCAGCCGGTCTCGGTCTGCCACCAGTGATCGACCACCGGCCGCTGAAGCAGGCCCTTGAGCCACTCGTAGGTGGGGGGGTCGAGCCGCTCGCCGGCGAGAAAGACACTCTGCAGGCAGCTGATGTCGTAGTCGGCCAGCAGCTTGCCCTGGGGATCCTCCTTCTTGACCGCCCGGAAGGCGGTAGGGGCGGTGAAAAAGCTCTTCACCTTGTGCTCCGAGATCACCCGCCAGAATGCACCGGCGTCCGGTGTGCGCACGGGCTTGCCCTCGTATACCACACTGGTACAGCCGCGAATCAGCGGCGCATAGACGATATAGGAATGGCCCACCACCCAGCCTACGTCGGACGCCGTCCAGAAGACGTCGCCGGGTGCCAGGTCATAGACCGCACCCATGCTGAAATTCAGCGCAACTGCATAGCCGCCGGTGTCTCGAATGACACCCTTGGGCTTGCCGGTGGTACCGGAGGTGTAGAGCACATAGAGCGGATCGGTGGCCTCCACCGGCACCGGGTCCGCAGGCTTGGCCCGGGCCACCTCGGTGTCCCAGTCCAGATCGCGCCCGGCGGTGAGCGCGGCTTCCGCCTGCGGGCGGGCATAGACCACCACATTGTCAGGCTTGTGCGTGGCGCGCCGAATGGCCTCGTCCACCAGGGGCTTGTAGGGGATCACCTTGTCGAACTCGATGCCGCAGCTGGCCGTCAGCACCACCTTGGGTGCCGCGTCGTCGATGCGCACCGCCAGTTCGTGAGGTGAGAAACCGCCGAAGACCACCGAGTGGATCGCGCCGATGCGCGCGCAGGCCAGCATGGCCATGACGGCCTCGGGAATCATGGGCATGTAGATCACGACGCGATCGCCGTGGCCCACACCGAGATCCCGCAACATGCCCGCCGCCTTTGCCGTGGCATCACGCAATTCGTTGTAGCTGTAGGGGCGCTTCTGCCCGGTGACTGGCGAGTCGTAGATGATGGCGGTCTGCTCACCGCGCCCCTGGTTGATCTGATGGTCCAGCGCCAGGTGGGATATGTTCAGCTTGCCGCCGGCGAACCAGCGGTAGAACCCTTTCTCGTCCTGGCTGAGTATCTTTTCCGGTGGCTGAAACCAGTCGATCTGCTGCGCCTGCTCGCGCCAGAACGCCTCCGGTTCTTCACAGGAGCGGCGATACAGTTCCCTATAAGAAGCCATGCTCTCTCCTCCCACGTTGCGCGGGTTGGTGTCCGCTTTTTTTCATGACTGTAGCAGGTGCGACGCCCGTCAGCTCCGTAAGGCAGCCGCTCATGCCCCTAAGGTAACAGGTTGTTCCCAGAGCGACGTGCTTGCTCTGTCAATCCCCTCTGCCCAGACTATTGGCCGCGCAAATGCACGATCGAGGGGAAGGCGACATGACGGATCTGGCAGTGGTGACGGGTGCGGGCACGGGTATCGGTCGGGCTCTGGCCCGGGGCCTGGCTGACAGGGGGCTGGGTGTGCTGCTGGTGGGGCGGCGCGCTGGTCTGCTGCAGGAGGCCTGCGCTCATGCGTCAGCACACATGCAGGCCATATCGGCGGATGTCGGCGACCCGGCGGGCCGAGCGCGCATTGTCGATGCCATAGGTGATCGCCGGGTGCGTTGCCTGGTCCATAACGCTGGCGTTCTGGAACCCATCGGCCCCCTGGCCAACGTCTCCCTGGAGGCCTGGCGCGCTGCCCAGGCAGTGAATGTGGAGGGGCCGTTGTTTCTTACCCAGGCACTGCTGGACAAGCTTCCCGGTGGCCGGGTACTGCACATCTCGTCGGGGGCGGCTCATGGCGCCTATCCGGGCTGGGGGAGCTACTGCACTGCCAAGGCTGCCCTGCACATGATCTATCAGGTGCTGCGGGAGGAACTCGCGGCATCGTCCATCGCCGTCGGCTCGCTGCGCCCAGGTGTGGTGGATACGCCCATGCAGGCCCTGATCCGTAACCAGACGCCGGAGACGTTCCCCCGGGTGCAGCGCTTTCTCGACCTGCACGCCCGGGGCGAACTGGAGGACCCGACCGAAGTGGCCGACTTCGCCGCCTGGTTGTTGCTGGACGTCCCAGCGGCGGACTATGCCGCCGCTGAATGGTCATTCACCGAGCCGGAGCACCGGCGACGCTGGAAGGCGCGCTCTTGAATACATACCAGGCGATACGTCAAGCGCGTTCCACCAGGCTTCGGCTGCGGGGTATCGACTACCACCTGCATTGCTGGGGGCCGGAGACGGGACGCCCCACCGTGCTGCTGCATGGCTGGATGGATGTCGGCCTCACCTGGCAGTTCCTGGTTGATGCCCTCACCAGTGAGCGCCGCCTGCTGGCACCGGACTGGCGGGGCTTCGGTCACAGTGGACATGCGCCGGGTGGATACTGGTTTCCCGATTATCTCGCCGATCTGGACGCGCTGCTGGACGCCATCGCACATGACGGTCCGGTTGATATCGTGGGTCACAGCATGGGTGGCAACATTGCCGGGCTGTATGCCGGGTTGCGGCCGGAGCGGGTGCGCCGGCTGGTCCTGCTGGAGGGTTTCGGCATGGCCCGACGGGTGCCGGCGGAGGCGGTGGACCGCTACCGGCAATGGCTCGATGAGCAGGCCTCGCCGCCGAACCACAAGGGCGTGCGTTCACTGGAGGCCCTCGCCAGAAGGTTGCGTCAGCGCCATCCGCATTTGCCGGAGGACCGTGCGCTTTTCGTCGCGGAAGCCTGGACCCGGCCGCTTCCGGATGGATCCCGCTGCCTGCTGGGGGACCCCCGGCACAAGAGGGCGAATCCGGTGCTCTATCGCCTGGACGAGGCCGAGGCCTGCTGGCGCAAGATCAGGGCACCATCGCTGTGGATGATTGGCGAGGCCTCCGGCGTGGTGGGCATGCTCGGTGGTGAGGACGAGTTGCGCCGCCGTCAGGCGCTTATCGGGGATGTGCAGGCCGTGCGCATTCCCGAGGCCGGCCATATGCTGCATCACGATCAGCCGGCACGAGTGGCCGAGGCGTTGGCGGGTTTTCTTGACTGAGCCCGGTCAGTCCTTGCCGTACTGGTTGTGCATCACTTCCATCCAGCGCTTATGCTGGGCGTGTGCCTCGCGCCGCCAGGCTTCCACTTCCTCGCGGCTGTGCTCCTCGAGGATGCGCTTGTCGGTGAACGAGCGCGGGTCAATGGCTTCGTCGTGCTCTTTCTTGCTCATGGGATATGCCTCGTTCAAAAGGGGCGTTATCTTACCATTCCCGATCACGCCCGCCAGCCATGCGCATGGCGGCCAACGGCTTGCATGTCAGATGACCAACCAACACCAGCATCAACTCGACGCCCGCGGCCTGAACTGTCCGCTGCCGATTCTTCAGACCAAGCGTGCCCTGCTGCGCCTGGCCGTGGGAGAGGTGCTTCGCGTCGAGGCCACGGACCCCCACGCGGTGATCGACTTTCTGGCGTTCACCGAAAAGACCAACCACCGGATGCTCAGCCACCGGGAACAGGACGGCGTCTACATCTTCCTGGTGGAAAAGGGCGAGGACTGACACAGCCGGGGGCAGCGTCAGCCGCGCCCCATCCAGCGCTCCATGGCCGTCTCCACCGCCAGGGTAAGGCGCCGGGACATGGACTCCTTGCGACGGAAGGTGATCTGAAAGACATCCGCCTCCCTGGTCAGGTCCATGAGGAGATCGTCGCTGGTGCGCAACTCATCCACCAGGCCAAGGCCCTTTGCCTGCTCCCCGTACCAGTGCTCGCCGGAGGCCACCTTGTCGAGTTCGAGCTGTGGCCGGTAGCGATGCACGAAGTCCTTGAACAGGTCGTGGGTGGTGTCGAGTTCCTGCTGGAACTTGCGGCGGCCCGACTCCGTGTTCTTGCCGAGCACGGTGAGGGTGCGCTTGTGTTCACCGGCGGTGTGCAGTTCCAGGTCAATGTCATGCTTTTTCAGGAAACGGTGCAGATTGGGTATTTGCGCCACTACGCCGATGGAGCCGACGATGGCGAACGGCGCGGCAATGATCCGGTTGGCAACAGCGGCCATCATGTAGCCGCCGCTGGCGGCGACCTTGTCCACCGCTGCCGTCAGCGCAACTTCGTGCTGACGCAGGCGGGCAAGCTGGGAGGCAGCCAGTCCGTAACTGTGCACCAGTCCGCCGCCGCTCTCGATGGTTACCACCACTTCATCCTGCCCGGGTCGGGCCAAGGTGAGCACCGCCGAGATTTCCTCGCGCAGGCTGTCCACCTTGCTGGCCCGCAGGTCGCCATCAAAGCGCAGCACATAGACCCGCTTGCGCTCCGGGTCCGGCTTCTCGTCGGGCAGGTCCTTTTTCCGGTCGCCAAAGGGCAGGCGCAGCCGTCTCCTGGGCCTCTGGACCACGGCCTGACGCAGCGTCTGCTCCATGTCCTGGTAGCGCTGGTTCAGCTTGCGGATGACCAATTGTTCCCGGCTGCGATCCCGGCCGCGACTGCCCATACTGATGATGGTGCCCACCACGATCAGCACGGCCGCAGCCAGGGTCAGGGTCTTGGCAAGAAACAGACCGTACTCGGACAGCAACTCCATGAAGCCTCCCGTCGTGAGAATCCTGGGTTGGACGGCCGGCGGCCAACCCGAATGACCATGGACCGATTACCGGCCCCTGGGTTCCGGACACTGGTATCTTGAGGTCTGCGTATCAGCGTCATGAATCAGGAGGGGCCCGGATGTCCGCTGCCGACGAATCCCGCTATGTCCTTGCCCCCCCACCCGTGACTGTCCTGCCGGTGCAGGGCGATGACGCGCTGTTTCCGGTGCGCCGCGTCTACTGCGTGGGGAGGAATTATGCCGCGCATGCGGTGGAAATGGGACACGACCCGAATCGGGAGCCGCCGTTCTTCTTTCAGAAGAACCCGGACAACCTCCTGCCCGGGGAGCATAGCGTGTTCCCTTACCCCGCAGCCTCTCAGGATGTGCACCACGAAGTGGAGCTGGTGGTGGCGCTCTCCCGGGGTGGGCGCGACATTTCCGCGTCGCAGGCTCTGGCCTGTGTCTGGGGCTACGCGGTAGGTATCGACATGACCCGACGTGATCTGCAGGCGGCTGCAAAGGCGGCGGGACGGCCCTGGGAGGTTGGCAAGGCTTTCGAGCATTCCGCTCCCTGTGGTTCCCTTGCCCCGGTGGCCCGGGTCGGGCATCCGCAGCAGGGCGATATCCGGCTTCTGGTCAACGGGGTGCCAAGACAACAAGGGGATCTCAAGCAAATGATCTGGACAGTGCCGGAGATCATCGCGCATCTGTCGGCCCTGTTCGAACTGTGCCCCGGGGACCTTATCATGACCGGGACGCCGGCGGGGGTTGGCGCCGTGGCGCGGGGTGACATCCTGGACGCCCGGATTGCGGGTGTTGGCGCCATCCAGGTCACGGTGGTGTGACAGGGACGCCCTCTCTCAGAAGAAGTTGCGCAGCATGGTCCCGCCCATGAGTAGCAGGAACAGCAGCGTCAGGCGCCGCATGGTTGCCGGTGCGACCAGGTTGCCCCAAGCCTGCCCGGCTTTCATGCCGAGTATGCCGGGCACGATGCACAGCGTTGAATAGACCGCCAGGATCGGTGTCAGGATGCTGGTGCCGGCATAGGTGACGAGCAGTAGCACTCCGCCGAACAGGTAAATGGCTCCGAGCAACCGCATGAACACCTTGTGCGGGAGTTGCAGCGCCAGCAGGTACATGAGCAGGGGTGGACCGAACAGCGTGGTCAGCCCGCCCAGCACGCCGCCGGTGAATGCGGCGCCGATTCCCACCGGACGATGCAAGCGAGCAGGCAGCGTCAGGGATGGTTGCAGCAGGTTGAAGGTCGCGAAGGCAGCGATGGCGAGACCCAGCAACCCCACCAGCAGGGATGGATCCAACCAGAAGATCAGCAGTGCGCCCACAGGAAAGCCCAGCGCCATCACCAGGAACAGCCACCAGAAACTGCGCAGTGTGGACAGCCCCAGACCGCCCTGTATGGTCTGGTAGACGTTGGTGCCCACAATGGGCACCACCATCAATGCCAGAGCGATGCGCACATCCACTACCAGGGTCAGCAGAGGCAGGCTGACCAGGGGCAGGCCGAAGCCGGCCATGCCCTTGATCACGCCGCCGGCGAAGAACGCGGCGAACACGCCGGCGACGACGATGGGTTCCAGGCTCATACAGGCACGCCGGGAGTCTCCCCGGATAGCTCCCTAGATATCCAGGTCCTTGTCGGTCACTGCACCGAAGCGGGCCGAGGACACAAGCTTGGCGTACTTGGCCAGCACCCCGCGCCGATACCGGGGTTCGGGCTTCTTCCATTCGCTGCGCCGCTGGGCCAACTCGTCGTCGGAGAGCGCCACCTCCAGCAGGTTGCGCCTGGCGTCGATGGTGATGGTGTCGCCATCGCGCACCAGGGCGATGTTGCCACCCACGTAGGCCTCCGGTGCCACGTGACCCACCACCATGCCGTAGGTGCCTCCGGAGAAGCGGCCGTCGGTGATCAGCCCGACCTCGTCGCCGAGCCCCGCACCGATGATTGCCGAAGTGGGGGAGAGCATCTCGCGCATGCCCGGCCCACCCTTGGGGCCTTCGTAGCGGATCACCAGCACGTCGCCGGCCTTGATCTCCCGGGCCATGATGGCATCCATGCACGCCTCTTCTGAGTCGAACACCCGGGCCGGGCCGGTGATGGAGGACTTCTTCAGGCCGGTGATCTTCGCCACCGCGCCTTCCTCCGCCAGGTTGCCGCGAAGAATGGCCAGGTGACCATGGCTGTAAAGCGGCTTGTCGAAGGGGCGAATGATGTCCTGTCCCGCCGCTGGTTCATCCGGCACGTCCGCCAGTAGCTCGGCGATGGTCTGCCCGGTAATGGTCAGGCAATCACCATGCAGCAGGCCATTGTTCAGCAGCATCTTCATGACCTGCGGCGTCCCGCCCACCTTGTGGAACTCGCTGGTCACGTAGCGGCCCGAGGGCTTGAGGTCGCAGAACACGGGGACCTTGCGACGGATCTCCTCCACGTCATCGATGGAGAAGTCCACCTCGGCGGCGTTGGCGATGGCCAGCAGGTGCAGCACCGCGTTGGTGGATCCACCCACCGCCATGACCAGGGCGAAGCCGTTCTCGAAGGCCTTGCGGGTCATGATATCCCGGGGCTTGCGGTTGGCGCGGATCGCGTCCACCAGTACTTCGGCGGAGCGGGCAGCGGAGTCCGCCTTCTCCGGATCCACGGCGGACTGGGTGGAGGAGCCCATCAGGCTCATGCCCATGGCCTCGAAGGCGCTGGACATGGTGTTGGCCGTGTACATGCCGCCACAGGAGCCGGCACCCGGGCAGGCGTTGCTCTCCACGCCCTTGAGGTCTTCATCGGACAGGTTGCCCGCCGAGTACTGCCCCACCGCTTCGAAGGCGCTGACGATGGTCAGGTCCTGGCCCTTGTAGTGACCGGGCAGGATGGTCCCGCCATAGACGAAAATACCGGGCACGTTCAGGCGCGCCAGGGCGATCATGGCGCCGGGCATGTTCTTGTCGCAGCCACCGGTGGCGAGGATGCCGTCCATGCTCTGGCCGTTGACCACCGTCTCGATGGAGTCGGCAATCACCTCCCGGGACACCAGCGAATACTTCATGCCTTCGGTGCCCATGGAGATGCCGTCGGAAATGGTGATGGTGCCGAAGTTCTGTGGCATGGCGCCGGCGCGGCGCAGCGCTTCCTCGGCCCGGGCGGCAATCGGTCCGATACCCATGTTGCAGGGGGTGATGGTGCTGTGGGCGTTGCCCACGCCGACAATGGGTTTGTCGAAATCCTCATCCTTGAAGCCCACCGCCCGGAGCATCGCCCGGTTCGGTGCGCGCTTCACACCCGCTGTCACTGCCTTGCTACGCCTGTTGTCTGCCATTGTTATGCCACTCCTCGTGTCGGTCGCTCGCGGTGCATGTCCCTCGCCGTCCGGTCGCAGGAAAAGGCGCTCATTGTAGCAATTGCGGAGCCTTCTCGGCGCGGGTTGATTGACGACGCTATAATGCGCGCCGGACATTGCATTGCAACATAAGAAAACATGACCCCCATTGAACGTTACAACCGCGATCTGGAAACCGCCGGCTTCGTCGACGACCCGGCGCAGCGGCGGGCGGTGGAAGCGCTGCAGGCGCTCTACGATGAATTGCTCGCGCAACCCCGGGAAGAGGCCCCCGCCAGGGGCGTGCTGGGCAAACTGCTTGGTCGGCGCAGCGTCGTGCGCAAGCCGGTCCAGGGTCTCTACCTATGGGGTGGTGTGGGTCGCGGCAAGACCTATCTCATGGATACCTTCTTCGATTGCCTGCCCTTCCCGGGCAAGCGGCGGATGCACTTTCATCGCTTCATGCACATGGTGCACGGCGAACTGAAAAAACTGCGTGATCAGCAGAGCCCGCTGACCCGGGTGGCGGAAGATTTCGCCGCCGATAATCGCGTACTCTGTTTTGACGAGTTCTACGTCTCCGATATCACCGATGCCATGATCCTGGGCGGCCTGCTCGATGCCCTGTTCATGAAGGGTGTCACGCTGGTGGCGACCTCCAACATTCCGCCGGACAAGCTCTATCGGGACGGCCTGCAGCGCGAGCGCTTTCTGCCGGCGATTCGCCTGCTGGAAACCCATACCCGGGTGCTCAATGTGGACGGTGGCACCGACTACCGGCTGCGTTACCTGGAACAGGCCGAGATCTACCATACACCGGCGGATGAGGCCGCCGCCGCGGCGCTGAAGGAAGAGTTCGAGCATTTGGCGCCGGAGAAACCCCGCTACGACAGCAGCATACTGGTGGAGGGTCGCAAGATCCCGGTGCGGGCGCGGGCTGATGACGTGGTCTGGTTCGACTACAAGGCCATCTGCGAGGGACCACGCAGTCAGGTGGACTACATCGAGATCGCCCGGGAGTTTCACACGGTGATCATCTCCGGGGTGCCGATACTCGATGGCGACAGTGACGAATCAGCCCGACGCTTCATCAGCCTGGTGGATGAATTCTACGATCGCCACGTGAAACTGCTGCTGTCCGCCGCTGCCCCGGTTGAGGAGCTGTATCAGGGCAAGCGGCTCGCCTTCGAATTCGACCGTACCGTCAGTCGCCTCCGCGAGATGCGCTCGTCCGAATACCTGGGTTCGGCCCACCGGGTCTGATACCGATGGACTGGTGGCGGCAGACCGCAAGCTGCTGGACTGGAAGCGGACATGGTGGCAGGGTTGAGGCTATCGGTTGCGCGCGGACGGTCCCGGTCAGAGGTGGCGCCTGTGAAGACCCTTGTTGACCGAATCATTGATTCCCATGGTGGAGCGGAGCGCTGGCGTGACGTCGGTGAAGTGCTTGCCCGTGTCTCCATGGGCGGTCTGGAGTTTACCTCGCGAATGCAGGGTTCGCCCCTGCAGGAAGCCGAAGTGACTGTTTCGGCGTCCATGCCGACAGTGTCCATCGCCGACTGGCCCGAGCCCGGCTGCACCGGCCGTTTTGCCTCCAGCCGGGTGTGGATCGAGGCCGCTGATGGCGGCGTTCTCGAGGAACGCTGTGGTCCGGGCGCCGTGTTTCGCACCTTCCGCCACTGGTTCCTGTGGGATCGACTCGACGTGCTTTACTACTGCGGCCTCAGCCTCTGGCAGGCCCTCTGCCTGCCGTTTTCGCTGCTGCGCAGCGGCTGCGAGCTGGAGCAACTCGAGCCGTTGGAGTTGGCTGGCGAACGCCTGCAGGCCCTGCGGGTGGTGTTTCCGGCGGATGTGCCCACGTACTCCCCGGATCAGATCCTCTATGCCGATGCGGCGGGATTGCTGCGTCGAATGGACTACGCACCGAATCTTTACGGTGCTTTCTGGCGGGTGGGGCAGTCGCTGGAGGAGCATGAGTCCTTCGCCGGATTCGTGCATGCCACCCGGCGGCGCGTGTTCCCCTGCATGCCCAACGGCCAGTTGTTGCGCGCCACGCGCCTGGGATGGATGGAGATTGACGACGTGTCCTATACCCGGCGTTCCGTGAGCGCTGATAGCGGTGCCACAGCCTCATGAGTGGTCCGGCGGTGGAATCGGTTTGGGATTATCCACGCCCTCCCCGGGTGGAACCCACCGGGAGCCGATTGCGCGTCATTCATGCCGGGCACACACTCGCCGATGCCAGCGGCGGTTACCGGGTGCTGGAGACATCGCATCCGCCCTGCTACTACCTGCCCCCTGCCAGTATCGACTGGACCTGTCTGGAAGAGAGCACCACCCAGACCTACTGCGAGTTCAAGGGCGTGGCCCGGTACTGGCATCTGCGACTGGGGGATACGCTGGTGGCTGACGTGTGCTGGTGTTACGACACGCCCACCGCCAGCCATGCGAACATCGCCGGCCATGTGTCCTTCTATGCCGGACGGGTCGACGCCTGTTACGTGGATGACGAACGGGTACAGCCACAAACGGGCAATTTCTACGGTGGCTGGATCACGGGAAACATCCGTGGCCCGTTCAAGGGTGGGCCGGGGACACTGGGCTGGTAACGAGGGACAAGTCAACCCTAGGGCGCAGTGGGGTAAGTTAAAGTGGTTTCTCAGGTGAAAGCGGCTAAATGCCTGCTGGCTCGACGTTAGTCATGGTTTTCCACAGTTTCTGTGGATAACTCTGTGGATGAGTGGTCAAAAACACGCCCAAGTTCCCATGGTGAACGGCTTTCCGTTAACTCGGTCACTTTTTCGTCATGTCTATTAAGTTCAATAAAAACAAACAAATAAAACTGCCTGGCTATTTTTTCAGGGAAAAATGCGGCGATTTCCTGCAAGTTCCTGAAAGCCGCGTCCGGCGTGTGGACATCCAATGGAAACAGGCGCTTGTCAAGGCTCCCCAACTCCCTGAATCGAGGTCATGAATGACGGTTTTCGGCACATGGTCGCGGATGCTCGCGCTGGTCTTCGGTCTGCTGGCGGCATGTGTTGCCGTAGCCGGCGCCGAGCCCTGCCGGCCCTATCAGTTCGATGGCTCACGCTTCACCGTGTGCGTGATCGATCTGCGTATGCATGACCTGCGGCTTTACTGGAAGGACCAGGATGAGCAGCCCTACGCGAGCTTTGCCCGCCTGCCCCGGCAGCAGGGGAGTGTTGAGCGCGTGTTTGCCATGAATGCAGGTATGTACCTGGAGGATCTGCGGCCCGCCGGGCTGTATATCGAGGATGGGGATGTCCTGCGTCCCGCCAACAACGCCGATGGCCCCGGCAATTTTCACATGAAGCCCAATGGCGTGTTCATGGTGCGCGCCGGGGAGGCAGCAGTGCTGGACACCGAGCGCTACCTTGCCGAGGCACCGACGGCGGACCTGGCCACACAGTCAGGCCCGATGCTGGTCATAGATGGTGAGTTGCATCATCGGTTCATTCCCGACAGCAATTCCCTGCGTATGCGAAACGGCGTGGGGGTGCGCAATGGTCACGAGGTGCTGTTCGCCATCAGCGAGCATCCGGTGAATTTCCATCAATTCGCACGGCTGTTCCGGGATGGGCTTGGTTGTCACAACGCCCTCTATCTGGACGGCTCCATGTCAAGCCTGCATGCCCCCGCTCTCGGGCGTTCCGATTTCGTGCGGCCCATGGGGCCGATCATCGCGGCCTACAGGCGTCAGTCGCGCCCCTAGTCTCCCGTAACACTAAGCGTCCATAAGCGCCCGTACATGGGCCGCGGTGGACTCGGCCAGCGCCGGCAGATCGTAGCCGCCCTCCAGGGTGGAAATCACGTTGCCGTTGGCAAAGCGATCCGCAATGTCCAGCAGTTCGGTGGTGGCCCAGGCGAAGTCCTCCGCCTCCAGGTTCAGATTGGCCAGTGGGTCATTGGCGTGGGCGTCGAAGCCGGCCGAAATGAAGATCAACTGTGGTCCGAAGGCACGCACGGCGGGTAACAGATCCTCCCGGAAGCGGTCGCGGAATTCCAGCGAGTCGGTCATGCGTCCGAGGGGCACGTTGATGATGTTGTCCACGCCGGGGAGAGGCCCGCTGCCGGTGCCAGGGTAGAGCGGATGCTCATGGCTGGACGCGTACAGATAGCCGCGCCGTCCGCGCAGCATCGCCTCGGTGCCGTTACCGTGGTGCACGTCGAAGTCGATGATGGCAACCCGGTCGAGGTGGTATTGCGCCATCGCGTGTGCGGCACCAATGGCCACGTTGTTGAACAGACAAAAGCCCATGGCCTGATCCGGCTCGGCATGGTGCCCTGGTGGTCGCACCGCGCAAAAAGCGCGGCGGGCCTCCCCTTTCATCACCGCGTCCACCGCAGCGCAGGTCGCCCCTGCCGCCCTTAGTGCGGCCTCTCCGGACTGCGGCGAAACCACGGTGTCGCCATCCAGTGGCGTCAGTCCCTGTTTCGGGATGCGGGCAAGTACTGCGTCCACGTAAGTCGCGTCATGCATGCGCCGGATCTGTTCCAGTGTCGCCCGCGGCGCCTCTCGCCACTCCAGTGCATGGAACTCGGATTGCCGAAGCCGATCCAGCACGACACGCAGCCGATCCGGGGATTCCGGATGGCCCCGGCCGGTGTCGTGCTGGAGACAGCTTTCGTGGGTAAACAGCAGCGTTGTCATCGGTGCCGCTCCGCTTGGCAGACAAGGGTCATCCCGGCATTTCAGCAGCCCGGCACCGTTCGACGCAAGCCGGCATCAGTCGATGTAGAAAGTCTCTTCGAAGTTGATTTCGTAAACGTCGTCGTGCATCTGCGGCCGCACATTCAGGTCGAAGCGCAGCTTTTTCTCGTCTTCGATACGCACAATGGCGATGTGGGAAATCCGTCCCCCGGTGTCGATTCGACGGAAGCTCAGCTCCAGCGACTCGTCATTCTCGGTGCGCGCATGCCCGCGAACGGTAGCCCGCACCGGAGTCCCGTCATCCAGCACGGATACCAGGATAAGCCCCTGAACCTGGCTCTGGGGGATATTGTAGTTCTGCGCCACCTGCTCCGGCAGCCGGGTCGTGGGCATAGCGCTGTAGTTGATCTCGAATTTGCCGTGTTGCTCGGCGCCGGAGCCGGTGGCACCGAGCCCTCCCGGTATCGCCAGTGCGAGTATTAGCAGGGGGGTCAGGGCAGGCAAGGACAATCGGGCAAGCTGCATGTGAATCTCCTACCGTTTCAGCTTCTCGAAACGATAGAGTGCCACCGAGGCGAACAAGTTCGGCATCAATCGCGCCGTCAGGCTCTCCTGGAAATAGGCGGTGGTCACGCTCCGCTGCAGGATTCCGATCTGCCGCTCTGCGCAAAGCGCCTCGAAGTCCCGAACGGTGCACAGGTGAATGTTCGGCGTGTCGTACCAGGCATGGGGCAGGGCGCTGCTCATGGGCATGCGGCCATGCAGGGCGAGATGAAGACGAAGCCGCCAGTGAGCGAAGTTGGGAAAGGTCACGATTCCCTGGCGGCCCACTCTAAGCATTTCTTCCAGGAGCCGGTCCGGGTAGTGCACGGCCTGCAGCGTCTGGGTCATCACCACGTAGTCGAACGAGTCAGGATCGAAATCCTGCAGTCCCTCGTCCAGGTCGGTGTGGATGACGTTGATACCGTTTTGTACGCAACGCAGGATGTTGCTCTGGTCGATTTCCAGCCCGTAGCCGGTGACTTGCCGTGTATCCTGCAAATAGCCGAGCAAACGCCCGTCACCACAGCCGAGATCGAGCACCCTCGAACCCGGCTTGATCCAGTCGCTGATCATCCTGAATTCCGGACTCAGATCCTGGCTCATGCGCCTACCTCCCGGCCGACCCGGTCCATGTACGCGGAGAAGATGCCCAGGTACTCGGGTACTGGCATCAGGAAGGCATCATGGCCATGATGCGCCACGATGTCCGCATAGCTCACGGATTTGTCGGTATCCAGCAGCGCCTTGACGATTTCCCGGGAACGGCTCGGGGGGAAGCGCCAGTCACTGGTGAACGACAGCACCAGGAAACCTGCCTTGACGCCGGCCAGCGCCCGGGACAGGTCGTCGTCGAAATTCGCTGCCGGGTCGAAGTAGTCCAGCGCCTTGGTCATCAGCAGATACGTTGTGGCGTCGAAACGGTCGACGAATGATTGCCCCTGATGTCGCAGGTAGCTCTCGACCTGGAATTCCACTTCATAGTTGAAGTTGATCTTGCCCTCGCGCAGCTCGCGGCCGAACTTGGCCCGCATGGCATCATCCGAGAGGTAGGTGATATGGCCGATCATGCGTGCCAGGGCCAGCCCGCGACGCGGTATCACGCCTTCGTCGGCATAGTGGCCTTCGTGGAACTCCGGGTCGGTGAGAATGGCCTGTCGTGCGACCTCGTTGAAGGCAATGTTCTGGGCCGAGAGTTTCGGCGCGCCGGCGATGACCACGGCATGGGCGATGCGATCGGGGTAGTCGATGGCCCATTGCATGGCCTGCATGCCGCCGAGGCTGCCGCCAATCACGGCTGCCCAGCGCTGAATACCCAGGGCGTCTGCCAACCTGGCCTGGCTGCGCACCCAGTCCCTGACCGTGACAATCGGGAAGGCGGCGCCGTAGGGTCGGCCGGTGAGGGGGTTGGTCGATAACGGGCCGGTGGAACCGTGGCAACCCCCCAGATTATTCGAACAGACGACGAAAAACCGGTTGGTGTCGATGGGCTTGCCTGGCCCGATGCAGGCTTCCCACCAACCGGGTTTGTGGGCGCCGGCATGGTATCCGGCCGCATGGTGACTGCCGGACAGTGCATGGGCGACGAGAATGGCGTTGGAGCGATCCTCGTTCAACGTGCCATAGCTCTCGTAAACCAGATCGAATTCCGGGAGCGACTGGCCGCAGTCCAATTCCAGCGGCTGGTCGAAATGCTGCTGCCGCGGTGTCACGAGGCCCACGGAATCGGCAGGAAAGTCCTGACTCATGGTGTGTTTTTTGCCAGTCCGGTGCGTTTGGAAAGCGCCAAGTCTACTGTCGGGGGTGGTGGGCGGCAACAACGACGCCCCTCCATGGTGCTGTGTGCACTGAGTGGGGGCGCCGGGTGCACTGCTCTGGAGCCGAAACACCTGGCGATTCCGGGGTCACTGCCGCAAGTCGCTGTTTTGGCGGGATGCAGGCTATTGGCACGTTGTCTGCAAAAGCACGATTGGCTACGCGCCAAATGGACTAGACTTCTCCTCTATCGTACGGACACGCTTACACCCCGCAGCGCGGGGTGTTTTTTATGGTGATGTATGCACGTCCCTGTGCACAGCCTGCGTGTGGCCAGGTCAGACGTAGAAGTCCAGCTCTTCCTGGTGCTTGAGCAGATCCCGGATCTTGTGGGGTTCGTCACCGAAGAAATAAATGAGCCCCCAGTGCGTGCCGAAGGCGGTACGCTTGGTGACGGTTTCCTCTAGTGGCGCTGTCAACTCGTGATACTCGAAGTAGGGGTGATTCTCCGTTTCTTCCGGAATTTCCAGCTTGCTGACCACCCGACGCCGTGGGTAGACGCCGAAACAGCCGGCGTGGCCCTTGGCATCCACCACCTCTTTCGGGAAGAAAGCGTCGATTTCCTCCTTGGTGGTCTTGGGGTCGAATGCCAGCACCATGCCCTGGTAGGCATTGAAGCCATAGGCCCGCTCGAGCAGTTCGAACACCTTGAAACCCGGCGGCCGGTACGCCACTTCGCCGAAGTACATGGTGCCGTCGCTGGTCACGAAGTATTCCGGGTGTATGAACCCGAACTCGATATCGAAAGTCTTGATCAGCTTTTCGATTTCCTTGGTGATCAGCGGCCGCCAGCTTTCCAGCTCCGGTGTGGCAGGCACGAATACCGAGTAACCCAGCGTCACGTATTCGGAGATGTTCAGGAACTTGATCTCGCCATCGTGAACCCAGGCCTCTACAGCGAACTCCCAGCCGTCCAGATGGCTTTCCATCAGCACGGGGAATTCCTCGTCGGGTATCAGGTCCACCTCGTCCGGGGAACGGATGACCCGATGTCCCAGGCAGCCGGCCTTGTCAAAGGCCTTGAGGTGGATGGGGTCGTTCGGGTCGCCGTCCAGCTTCAGCAGGGTCTGGTTGACGCGCTTCAGGAAGCGGACCACGTCGCTCTTGTCGTGGGCCTCCTCGAAGATACCAACCCGGATGCCGCCGAGCTGTGCCCGCCGCTTCATCAGGGCCTTGTCACGGAACAGCACCGCCTGGCCGTGCAGGCGGGGGTTGTTCATGAGCACCGCATTGATGGCACCGGCCCATTCCACGGTTTCCTCGAACAGCGGAATCGCCACATCCACGCCCTCTTCCTTGAGTCGCTCGGCGATTTCCATGGAGCGGTCGTTCAGCCGTTCGAAGTTCCAGGGAATGTAGGGAATATTGTGCTGCTGGCAGTATTCCTCGGCCCATTCGGGCGCTACCACGATGTAGCGACGATCGAACCGGTCCACGGCCTCGATGGCGCCGAGACTCCAACCCAACAGGGCCACGTAGCCTTTATCCGGATTCTTCTCCGTCATTGGCGACCTCCTGACTGCTTTCAGATGTATGGGCCGTAGGGACAAGCCGGGATGATGCCGACGGGTCCGAAGGCGGCGTTGCCGGCCTCGCCTGCACGGATTGGGCAGGGCGGCCGGTGATGAGGCAGGCAGGTCCGCGTGGTGCCTGCCAGGGGGCGCGGCCATGCCGCCGCGCATTGATGGTTGTTACCCCAAGAACCGGTAAGGATAACATATCGGGGCCGAGGGCCCGGATAGTCAGGCCATCATCCGCGCCACATCGAGGAAGATCGGCCGTAACAGCATCTTCAGGAACATGATGCCGAAAATCACGATCATGGGGCTGAAGTCCAGACCGCCGGCGGAGGGGATGACCCGACGCAAGGGGGTCAGCAGTGGGTCGGTGAGGCTGTCGAGTATGCTGATCGCGGGATGGTGCGCGCCGGGATTCACCCAGCTCAAGACGATGCGAATGATGGTGGCGAACAGGAATACGTTCAGCAGCAGGTTCACCAGCTCCCAGGCCGACAGCGCCAGCAGCGCACCGGCGCCGGGCACACGCCCCTGAATGGAAAAAACCAGCCAAAGGGCGGCGAATTGCAGCAGCACCATCAACACAATGGAGGCAGTATCGATGCGCCCCGCACTGGGGATGACCCGACGCATTGGCCGCAGCACCGGGTGGGTGATCTTCACCAGCACCTGCGAAATCGGGTTATAGAAGTCTGCGCGGAACCACTGCAGCAGGAAGCGCAACATGATCGCCAGGATGTACAACCCGACCAGGGTGTTGATCAGGAAGGCCATCGGATCACCCAGATAATTGCCCGTCATTTACTGCGCTCCCAGTTCATCGCCCAACTCGGCCGCCCGTTCGGCGGCGGCCCGCACCGCTTGCTCGATCAGCGCCCGCAGGTCGCCATCTTCCAGGGTATTGATCGCCCGCTCCGTTGTGCCGCCGGGGGAGGTCACACGGCGCCGCAGGGTGTGTGGGTCATCTTCACTTTCCAGCGCCATCTTGGCGGCACCGAGTGCGGTTTGCAGCACCAGTAGGCGCGCCGTCTCCCGGGGTAGCCCGACCCGACTGCCGGCGTCCTCAAGCGCCTCCATGAGCAGAAAGAAGTAGGCTGGTCCGCTGCCGGAGACCGCCGTGACCGCATCCAGCAGGGCTTCGGTGTCCAGCCACTGGACCAGACCAACCGCCCGCATCAGGCTTTCTGCAAGGTCGCGCTGCTGGTCGCTGACCAGGTTGTTGGCAAACAGGCCGGTGGCCCCGGTCTGCACCAGCGACGGGGTATTCGGCATGGTACGAACGATGGGTACCTCTGCGCCGATCCAGCGCCGCAGATCGGGCTCACGGATGCCAGCGGCGATGCTGATCACCACCGCGCCACTGCGTTGCAGCCCCTCACCGAGTTCGGAGGCCACCTGGCGCATGACCTGGGGTTTCACGGCCAGCACCACCGCATTGGCTCCCTCGATGGCTGCGAGATTGTCCTGGCCGGTGGTTACGCCAAAGCGCTGCGCCAGAGAACGGCACTGCTCTTCGCTGGGGTCCGAAACCCGTATGGCGTCGGCGCGAAAGCCGTCGGCGATCAGCCCGCCGATCAGGCTGCGGGCCATATTGCCACCGCCGATGAAGGTGATAGTCCGGTTGTCCATGCTGCTCGGGCTCCTACAGCGCTTGTCAGGGGGCATCCAATCAGCCCGCAGTTTACTCACCTTGCCCAGCGCAATGCCACGCCGGTGGCCTTACACCTGGTCGCGTGCGCCGAAGATGTCGGTGCCGATGCGCACCAGCGTGGCGCCCTCGGCGACAGCCGCCTCCAGATCGCCGGACATGCCCATGGACAGGGTGTCCAGCGCCAGCCCATCGGCCTGCAGCGTCTCCTGCAGTTCGCGCAAGCGCCGGAAGGGCGCGCGCTGGGCGTCCAGGCCGTCTGCCGGCGCCGGCAGGCACATCAGGCCCCGCAAACGCAGTCTGGGGAGTTCGGACACGGCATGGGCCAGGTCGGCAAGCGCCTCGGGGGCAATGCCGGACTTGCTGTCCTCGCCGCTCACATTGACCTGCAGACAGATGTTGAGTGGAGAGGCGTCCTGCGGCCGTTGATCATTCAGCCGCCGCGCGATCTTCAGGCGGTCCACACTGTGAACCCAGTCAAAGTGCGTCGCCACGGATTTTGTTTTATTCGATTGCAGCGGGCCAATGAAATGCCACTCGATTGGCTGATCCGCCAGGGCTTGCAACTTGGCCTGCGCGTCCTGCCAGTAATTCTCGCCGAATGCGGTCTGACCGGCTGCAAGCGCCTCGGCCACCGCTTGCGCGGGTTTGGTCTTGCTGACGGCGAGGAGGTGGACGGAATCGGGCTCCCGGCCCCAACGCCTTTCCGCATCGCGCAGGCGTTGGCGAACGGTATCAAGACGCTCGGTGATGGTGGGCATGCTGCAGTGGTCCTCCGGGAAATGTGGCCTGTGTCCCAATTGCGCTCGAGTCGGGGTGACAATAGCACGGGCCTTACTTAATGTTGGACGCTGAATCCCGGGGACAGGGTGCCCTGCGCGACGCGTGGGCCGTGGGCTGATTCAAACAAGATAACGTAGGGGAACTTCATGGATATTGCCGATCTGCTGGCCTTTGGCGTCAAGAACAACGCCTCCGACCTGCACCTCTCGGCCGGGCTGCCGCCCATGATTCGTGTTGACGGCGATGTGCGTCGGATCAACCTGCCGGCCATGGAGCACAAGGAAGTGCACTCGCTGATCTACGACATCATGAACGACAAGCAGCGCAAGGATTACGAAGAATTCTACGAGACCGATTTCTCCTTCGAAATCCCCAATCTGGCGCGCTTCCGTGTCAACGCCTTCAATCATAACCGGGGCGCCGGTGCGGTTTTCCGGACCATTCCTTCCAATGTGCTGACGCTGGAAGAGTTGCAGGCGCCGGAGGCTTTCAAGGAAATTTCCGATAATCCCCGTGGCCTGGTTCTGGTCACCGGTCCTACCGGGTCGGGCAAGTCCACCACCCTGGCGGCGATGGTCAACTACAAGAACGAGAAGTACCACGAGCATATCCTGACCATCGAAGACCCCATCGAATTCGTGCACGAATCGAAGAAGTCCCTGGTCAACCAGCGTGAGGTGCACCGTGACACCCTGGGCTTCGCCGAAGCGCTGCGTTCGGCGCTGCGTGAAGATCCGGACGTGGTGCTGGTGGGTGAAATGCGCGATCTGGAAACCATCCGCCTTGCATTGACCGCCGCCGAGACCGGTCACCTGGTGTTCGGCACGCTGCACACCAGTTCCGCCGCCAAGACCATCGACCGGATCATCGACGTGTTCCCGGCGGCCGAAAAATCCATGGTGCGGTCCATGCTTTCCGAATCGCTGCGGGCGGTTATCTCCCAGACCCTGCTCAAGAAGATCGGTGGCGGTCGCGTGGCGGCCCACGAGATCATGATCGGCACGCCCGCCATCCGTAACCTCATCCGCGAGGACAAGGTGGCGCAGATGTACTCCTCCATCCAGACCGGGCAGGCCCTGGGCATGCAGACGCTGGATCAGTGCCTGCAGCAGCTGGTGCGCAAGGGGCTGATCAGCAAGCAGGACGCCAAGCTCAAGGCAACCAACCGAGATCTCTTCAACTAGGCTGACGTCAGTAGAGCCGATCCTCCGGGAGCAAGACAATGGATTTCAACGCGCTGCTCGAGTTCATGGTGAACAAGAAGGCCTCGGATCTGTTCATCACGGCGGGCACGCCGCCGAGCATGAAGATCGCAGGCCGCGTCACTCCGGTGACCAAGACCAAGCTCAGTCCGGACCAGGCCCGCCAGATCGTACTCTCCATCATGTCGCCGCGGCAGAAGGAGGAGTTCGAGGACACCCGGGAGTGCAACTTCGCTATCAGCGCGACGGGGGTGGGGCGCTTTCGCGTCAGCGCCTTCTACCAGCGCAACCACGCGGGCATGGTGCTGCGTCGTATCGAGACCCATATCCCGAAAATCGAGGAGCTGGGGTTGCCCAGCACCTTGCGGGAAATCTCCATGACCAAGCGGGGCCTGATCATCTTCGTGGGCGCCACCGGTACGGGTAAATCCACCTCGCTGGCCTCGATGATCGGCTACCGCAACCACAACAGCACCGGTCATATCATCACCATCGAAGACCCCATCGAGTTCATTCACCAGCACGCGGGCTGCATTGTCACCCAGCGCGAGGTGGGGCTGGATACCGAGTCCTTCGAGGTGGCCCTGAAGAACACCCTGCGACAGGCACCGGACGTCATCCTGATTGGTGAGATCCGGACTCGCGAGACCATGGATTACGCCATTGCCTTCGCCGAAACCGGCCATCTTTGCCTGGCCACCCTGCACGCCAACAATGCCAACCAGGCCATGGACCGCATCATCAACTTCTTCCCGCCCGAGCGGCACAATCAGCTGTTCATGGACCTGTCGCTGAACCTGAAGGCGGTGATTGCCCAGCAGCTCATCCCCACGCCGGATGGCAGTGGTCGGGTGCCCGCCGTGGAGCTCATGATCGGTACGCCGCTGGTGCAGGACAAGATCCGCAACGGCGAGGTGCACGAGCTGAAAGAGATCATGAAGCGTTCCGGCGAGCAGGGGATGATGACCTTCGACCAGCACCTCTACAAGCTCTACCGCCAGGGCCTGATCACCTACGACGACGCCATCCGCTACGCCGACTCCGCCAACGAGGTGCGGCTTCAGGCCAAGCTCGGCGCCGACGACCGCGAGGACCGCTATCAGGCCGCCGCCGACGATATGTCGTTGCTGCTGGAGGAAGACGGGCGGGACTGATTCTCCCGTCTCCACGGAGACTCAGGCGGTACCGGGTCGCCTTGCCGCAGGCGCGGTGAAGCGCATATCCACCGTTGTCAGGCGCTCGGGTGTGCCAACCCAGGCATAGGCAAGCAGGCAGGGCTCCAGTTGTCCCGTGGTGATCCGGTGCTCGTGGCCGGCCTTGTTGAGAATGAGGGAGCCGGGGGCGTAGGTGGCGAAGTCGTTTTCCGACCAGGTGCCGGCCACCGAGACATAACTCTCTTCGATGTCCCTATGGCTGTGCTGCGGATAGGTGGTGTTGGGCGCGAACAGGACGAAGCCGAGGATCAGGTTGTCGGCCTGGATCGGACCCCTTGGGCCCAGAATTTCCGTGTAGGCGTAGCGTTTTGCCAACTTCGGCGGGATCTTGCTGTAGCCGTATTCCCAGGCAATGCCACCACAAACCCGTTCGAAGGCCTTGCTCAGCCGCCAGAGGTCATTGTCCGCGCCCAGATCGAACGCCCGCCCCAGGTGCTCGACCACGGGTTTCGTCTCGACGGGGCGTTCGATAAAAGCGGGGTTGGCGTCAATGATCGCCGACAAGCGGTCCCGCACCCGTTTGCGGTGCGAACGGATCGGCTTGCTGCCCCCGGCAGAGCCGTTGCGATAGAGGCTATCGAACTCGCGCAGCAGATAAACCCAGTTGGGGAAATCAAACAGTGATGCTGTCATGTCCGCCTTGTCGGTCTATTCGGTGAAGCAGATCCGGTTGCGACCGGCACGCTTGGCGGCATACATGGCTGCATCGGACCGGTTGATCAGGTGCTCCACGGTGGTGGCGTCCCTGGGGAACAGGCTGACGCCGACACTGACGGAGATGGGCGTCGGCACGTTGTTAACCAGCAGTGGCTGATCAAATCCCGCGAGTATGGCGCCAGCGACGACCCGGGCATCATCGTGAGACGTCACATCTTCCAGCAGGATAATGAACTCGTCGCCACCCAGGCGAGCCACGGTGTCCATTTCGCGGACGTTCTGGCGCAAACGCTCTGCCATCTCCCGCAGGACATGGTCGCCGAACAGGTGTCCATGTTCATCGTTGATCCGCTTGAAGCGGTCCAGGTCGACGAACAGCAGCGCCAGTTGCGTGTTATTGCGTCGCGCCCGGGATACGGCATTCTCCAGCCGCTCCTGCAGGGCGTTGCGGTTCGGCAGCCCGGTCAGGGCATCGTGGTTCACCAGGTATTCGATACGCTGCTGGTGGTTCTTGAAGTTGCCGAGATCGTTGAAGAAGTCCACGTAGTGAGTGATGGCCCCGTCCGGGTCACGGAGCCCTGTGATGGTGAGCATGGCCGGGAAAATCTCGCCGTTCTTGCGCCGTCGCCAGATTTCCCCTTCCCAGACGCCGTCTCGCTGGATGCATGCCTCGATATGCTTGTAGAAGCCGGGGTCGTGGTGTCCGCTGCGCAGGACGCGAAAGTTGTTGCCACGCATCTCGTCGAGGCTGTAGCCAGTCAAGCGGGTGAAGGCGTCGTTGACCCACAGCACCCGGATGGCGGCATCGCTGATGGTCACGGCCTCGATGGTTCGCTGCAGGATGCGCTCCGCCAGTCCCGTCGGCAGGGTTGCAGGCAATGGCGGTTCACTGGTCACGATTTCACGAGTCCCCGGAGCGGCGATGGGTTGCCTCGAACCGCAAGCGGTCCCCGCGGCTGGTCTCCAGGATCATCTCCCGGCCCTCGATGGTGTAGGTCGCCTCTCCTTCAAGAAACTCCGGGAAGACGCGCTCGAGCATATCGATGTTGGAGGCCAGATGGCCGCAGCGACCCTGCACCAGCACCATGTCGCGCAGCGCAAAGGTGCTATCGGTAACGTCCTCATAGCGCCCGCGCCAGGTGTTGCAGTCCAGTCGGCCGGTGGCTTCGCCGTTGCCGGTCAGGTTCATGCTGAAGGGTTCAAGCCCGATCAGCCGCGTCTGGTTCGAGTTGGTGAGCTTGAAGTCGCGCAGTTGCCAGTTGCCGGCAAGCTCCGCGTCAGCCTGGGGTGTCGCCGCACAGGCGCCGAGCAGCAGGGAGCAGGCGGCAATAGCGGTCGCCAGCGTTTTCGCAGGTGCTTTCAGCATCGTGTCTGTCCTCTGATCCGGAGTGCCATGGTCTCGGACCATGCGAGCGGCGTTCCATTCCCCGATCGTGGAACGCGGGCTGCGGACCGGGTTATTCTCTGCCATCTTGTCCTGCAGTTATAACCCATGGGGAGGAAATGTCGTGCCTGGCAAGACGGAGGTACTACGTCAACTGTGCAGACCGGTCATCGGGCTGGCCTTGCTCGCCGCAGGCAGCATGATTCTCGCCACTGTGCTGCTGGGGCAGGCCACTGCCACCACCGGTGTGATCGTCAGTGTGGCTTCCATTCTTGCCGGCGTGGCGCTGCTGGCGTCACTGGTATGCGTTGCCGAGTTCTTCCTGGCCGCGCAGGCCTGGTATCGCTGGTCGTCCGGTGCAGGCAAGCGCTGCGAAGGTTGCGACTGGCCCATTTCGCCCTCCATGGTGATTCGCGAGCGCTGTATCAATCCCGGCCACGAACACCATGGCCCTGCAAAATGAGAATGCAACGGTTGTGGCGCCTGTTCGCTGGCCCGGTACTGGTGACTCTCGCCGGTGGTTGCACCCTGGGTGGGGATATGACGAACAGTAAGGTGCCGGTTGAGGTGCTGCAGTCCTCTGCCCATTGCGAGACCACTGAAGCCGGGTATGCCTTGCGGCTCGCCGTTGACCAGGCAGGTTTCAACGATCTTGCCCGGGTGGCGCGTACCGGTGGTAGCACGACTGTCTTGACCGAGGGGCAGGATGTCGGTGTGCTGGTTGCCATGGGCGAACGCCCGACCGGCGGCTATGCCCTTGAATTGGCCGCTGACGAGGCCGTGGTGGAGGGGGCTGTGGCGACGCTGGTGGTGACGGTGATGGAGCCGGGCCCCCATGACATGGTCACCATGGCCCTGACCACGCCGTGCCTGTTGTTGCGCGTTTTGGGCGACAACTTCGATACCGTGCGTGCTGTTGATGCGGCGGGTAATGAACTGGCCCGGCGGTCTGTTCCCCGGCACGGCGGCAACTGAGACAGACCAGGAATCGGGAGTTCGACAAACATGCGAATCGTGACCGTGCGCGTTGATGGCGCTGAGCGTTGGGGTGTACTGGATGACAACAACCGGGTGCGGCTTGGTGTCGGATCCCTGATCGACGCTCTGGGCGACGATGGGGCACTGCCGGCGCCAACGGACGAGACCGTTGCCCTGGATACCGTGACCCTGCTCGCCCCCATCCCCGAGCCTCGGCGCAACGTCATGTGTCTGGGGCTGAACTACGCGGATCATGCAGCGGAGGCCTCCCGCGCCAGCGGCAAGGAGACCAGGCTTCCCGAGCACCCCGTCGTCTTTACCAAGGCGACGACCGCGGTCACCGGGCCCGGTTCGGAAATCCTGCTGGAACCCGACGTTACTGAACAACTCGACTGGGAGGCGGAACTTGCATTCGTGATAGGTCGCGGTGGCCGGCACATTCAAAGGGAGCATGCGCTGGATCACGTTTTTGGCTACACCATTGTCAACGACCTCTCGGCCCGGGACATCCAGTTCCGGCACAAGCAGTTCTTTCTCGGCAAGAGCCTTGAGGGTGCCTGCCCCATGGGGCCGTGGATCACCACCGCCGACGCCATCGCCGACCCGCAGACCCTGGATATTCGCTGTCGGGTCAACGGCGAGCTGAAACAGCATTCGAATACGTCGAACATGCTCTTCGGCGTGGCCGAGATCATTGCGGTGCTGTCGGGCATCATGCGGCTGTTACCAGGTGATGTGATCGCAACCGGCACGCCTGACGGTGTGGGCTTCGCTCGTAACCCTCCCGAGTACTTGCGGGCGGGCGATGAAGTTGAATGCGAAATCGCGGGCCTGGGTGTGTTGCGCAATCGATTCGTCTGACGCGCCCCGGCACGCTATCCGATGATCGGCGGCAGGGTATGGGCATCGATGGCGCCGACCTGTGCCCGCAGCCCCTCACGACAAGCCGCCACGGTGGCCTCCGTGCCCAGCACAGTCACCGTGGTCTCCCAACGCCATTCAGCCGTCTGCCCCGCCAGATAGGCCAACAGCAAATCCATGCAGGTGCCTGGGTGACAGCCGGGCAGCCCGTCGGGATGGGCGATCCGACTGGCAATACCGGCCTCCTCCAGCGGCGTGGCACCGGCGATGACGCCTGGGGGGGCAGCATGCACCACGAAGCGCGACGGGCCCATGCGAATCGCTGGTGTACCTGTCAAGCCAAGCACGCACAGATGAAGCTCAAGACCGGGATCCCGGGCGGCAAGCAGGGTGGCGGGCAACCCGACATCGTCCGCCAGCAGGATGCGCCGCCTGCCGTGTTCCACCGGGAAGATCCCTTCACCGAACGGCCCCTCCAGCGAACAGGGGGTTCCGTAGGCCGTGGGGCCGACGGCGATTGCCAGTTCCCCTGGCAGCACGAAGGCCAACCAGCCTTCTCCGGTGGAGTAGTCCATGGTGGCGAGGCTGAACGGCTGGTCGTTCAGTGTCAGCCGGAACCACTGGCCCGGCCTGATTTCGGTGGCGTCGGCCGCCTCGACCTGCAGGAGTCTCGCGCCACCTGGCAGGGTGACGCTGCCCACCAGTCGCGTCATGCGCTCTCGTCGAGTTCCGGCGACGGGTGCAGCACGCGGCCTTCCAGCAAGGTCCAGCGCACTCGGCCGGTCAGCTCCCAGCCGAGGAATGGGCTATTGCGTCCACGGCTCGCCATGCTCTCCGACGTCAGCCACCAGGGCTCCTCCGGATCCAGCAGGCAGAGATCGGCGGAGCGACCCTCGGTGATCCGGCCCCGGGGCACGCCAAGCACATCGGCTGCATCGCAGGTCACGCGGGCCAGGGCCGAACGCAAGTCCATCACCTTGTCCTCCACCAGCCGCAGTGTCAGTGCCAGCAGTGTGTCGATGCCGGAAATGCCGGGCTCCGAGGCCAGCAGGGTGCCGGCCTTGGCATCCGGATCATGGGGTTGATGATCGGAGCAGATCGCCTGGATCGTACCGCTCGCCACGGCTTCACGCAGAGCCGCGCGATCGCCGTCGTTGCGCAGTGGTGGCAGTACATGGCACAGCGGATTGAATCCGCTGACGTCCATATCGCTGAGAAAGAGATGATGCATTGCCACGTCGGCGCTGACCGGCAACCCGCTCTGACGTGCCCGGGCAAGCATGGTCATGCCCCGGGCGGAGGACAGACGGGCAAAGTGGGTGCGGGTGCCGGTTTCCTCTACCAGCGCCAGGTAACGGGCCAGCGCGGCGGTCTCGGCGGCGACCGGAATGCCCGGGACGCCCATGCGGGTGGAGACCCAACCCTCGTGCATCCAGGAACCATCGGTGAGGTCCGGATCCTGGGGCGTGAGGATGACGGTGAGGTCATGGGTAGCTGCGTACTCAAGGGCTCGGCGCAAAACCAGGGTGTTGGTGACGGGGCGACCGCCGTCACTCACGGCGACACAGCCGGCGGCTTTCAGGGCAGCCATTTCAGAGAGTTGTCGACCTTCCAGGCCGCGGGTCAGTGCGCCGATGGGCATGACGCGGGTCATTCGGGTCTGCCGGGCGCGACGGGTAATCAGTTCCACCACGGCAGTGGTGTCGGTGACCGGGTCCGTCGCTGGCGACGGACACAGGCAGGTAACGCCGGCCCGGGCGGCGGCGGTCACCTCGCTGGCAATGGTGGCCTTGTGTTCCTCCCCTGGCTCGCGCAGGTGAGTGCCCAGGTCAATGAGTCCGGGGATCACCAGCAGCCCGGTGGCGTCGATGACCTGGTCGGCCACGAAGCCATCCGGTGTAGCGCCGATGCCGACAAAGCGCTTCTCGGCGATGCAGAGGTCGGTGACGGCGTCCAGACCACTCGCTGGATCCACCACCCGACCACCCTTGATGTGGATGCGCTTCATGTCGGCTCCCCCACCACCGAGCGCCCTTCCAGGCACATGGACATCACAGCCATGCGCGTGGCGATGCCGTTGGTCACCTGGTTGAGGATCACCGATTGTGGGCCGTCGGCCACCGAGGATTCGATCTCCACCCCGCGATTGATGGGGCCGGGGTGCATGACAATCGCTTCGGGATGGGCCAGTGCCAGGCGTGCCCGGGTGATGCCGTAGAGCTGGTAGTACTCGTGCTCGCTGGGCAGCAGTGCGCCTTGCATGCGTTCCTTCTGCAGCCTCAGGCTCATCACCACATCGGCGTCGCGCAGCCCCGCGTCGATGTCGTGATAGACGTGAACACCCAGGTTTTCCACGTCTTTTGGCAGCAGGGTGCGCGGCGCGATCACGCGAACTTCGCCGGCGCCCAGGGCATTGAGTGCATGGATCTGGGAGCGGGCCACCCGGGAGTGGGCAATATCGCCGACGATGGCGACCCGCAAGGGTTCGAAGTCGCCCTTGTGGCGGCGGATCGTATACATGTCCAGCATGGCCTGGGTCGGATGGGCATGACGCCCGTCGCCGGCGTTCACGACACTGACATGGGGTGCCACGTGTTCGGCGATGAAGTGGGCGGTGCCGCTGTCCGCATGGCGCACCACGAACATGTCGCACTGCATGGCCTGCAGGTTCTGCAGGGTATCCAGCAGACTCTCGCCCTTGCTGGTGGCCGAGGTGGCCAGGTTGATGTTGAGTACGTCCGCCGACAGGCGCTTGGCCGCCAGTTCGAAGGTGGTACGGGTGCGGGTGCTGGGTTCGAAGAACAGATTGATAACGGTGCGGCCGCGCAGAAGCGGCACTTTCTTGACCGATTTCTCGATGACCTCCGAGAACGAGGCAGCGGTGCCCAGAATCTGTTCAAGCAGGTCCCGGCTCAGGCCTTCGGTGGTGAGGAAGTGGCGCAGTCGGCCTGCCTCATCGAGCTGGATGTTCATGTCTGCTCCTCGACCACCAGTTCCAGCGGATCAGGCCCCCGCAGCTTGATCTGGCGCCCGGGTGGCAGTGCCAGGCGCTCACCAACCGCGTCCGGCGCAATGGGCAACTCGCGTCCGCCCCGGTCGATCAAGGTGGCCAGCACGATGCTCGCCGGCCGCCCGTAGTCGAAGATCTCGTTCATGGCCGCACGAATCGTGCGACCGCTGAAGATCACGTCATCCACCAGGATCACGCAGCGATCCTCCACCGGTACCGGAAGATAGGAGGGCTTGACCTGCGGGTTCAGGCGGCGGCTCGAGAAGTCATCCCGGTAGAAGGCGATGTCCAGTGTGCCCAGCGGCTCTGTCAGTTCAAGGCGGCGGTGCAGATCTGCCGCGATCCAGGCGCCGCCGGTGTGGATGCCCACCATCAGGGGTGAGGTCTCACCGCGCTCCGAGAGCAGCGTGCGTAATGAAGTGGTCAGGTGATCCAGCAAGGGTGCAATCGGAGGGGCATGGCTCATGAGGCGTCCGCCGCTAACCAGGTTTCCAGGATGACAGCCGCGGCCATCATATCAATCGCACCCGGGTCGTCGCGAGTGCGCCGTTGACCAAGCTCGGCAAGACGCTGTTCCGCCTCCACCGAACTCAGGTGTTCATTGACCTCGTGGACCGGCAGGCCGAACCGACCGTGGAGTTGCCGGGCGAATCGCTGGGTGCGGGGAGCCAGGGCGCCAGGGCTGCCATCGTCATTGCAAGGCAGGCCTACCACCAGCGCGTCGGGGCGCCACTCGTCGATCAGCGCTGCGATCGACGGCCAGTCAACCTGGCCGGGGTTGCGGCACTGCAGTGTGCGCAAGGGTCGCGCAGTGCCGGTCAGGGTATCGCCGATAGCGATGCCGATGCGCTGTGTGCCGTAATCGAAACCCAGGCAGGTCGCCGGGCTCATGCGTGGCCGGCGTCGCTTGAGAGCAGGCGCAGATCAACGCCAAGCAGCGAGGCCGCCGCCTGCCAGCGCTCATCGTTGGACCGCTGGAAGATGATGGCCGGGTCAGCCGGCCCGCTCAGCCAGGCGTTCTGCGCCATCTCCTCCTCAAGCTGCCCCCCGCCCCAGCCTGCGTAACCCAGGGCCACCAGGTAATGTTCCGGACCCTCTCCGGCAGCAATGGCGGCGAGGATGTCCCGGGACGTACTGATGGCGATGTCGTCGGAGACCTGCAAGGACGATTCCCAGCTCAGTCGGGCGGAGTGCAGCACAAAGCCACGTTCCCGCTGTACGGGGCCTCCCAGGTAAACGGGCAGGGCGGCCGTGCCTGACTCGATGGGGTTCAGATCCATGTGCTGCAGCAACTCGCCCAGAGTGACCTCCGAGGGACGGTTGATCACGATCCCCAGAGCGCCATTGTCATTGTGCTCACAGATGTAGGTGACCGTGCGCTGGAAGTTCGGATCCTCAAGCGACGGCATGGCAATCAGGAAATGATTGGTCAGGGAATGAGGGATGCCCATGGTTCAGCGCATCTCCATGCCGCCGGTTCGGACAAATTCCCAGGTGCGCGTGATCACCAGGCGGTCCTTGCCCTCCAGCACCTCTTCGGGCACCGGTGCATAAGGGGCCGCCATGGCGACCACCCGCATGGCCGACTCATCCAGCAAGGCGTAATCGGAGCGTTCCAGCACGCGCACGTCCTCCACGGTTCCGTCCGGATACAGGGTCACTTCCAGAATCAGCCGGCCGGTCAGGCCTCGCCGCCGGGCCTCGTCGGGGTAATTGAGATTGCCGACGCGCTCGACCTTTTCGATCCAGCCGCGCATGTATGCCGCTGCTGCATGGGAGCGCGTGCGGGCATTGATGCGCTGCTTGCTGGGGTAGCGGGCATCCCAGTCGATGGTCTGGGTGGGGTCGGCGATATCCCGCGCAACCTGCTGCCGGGTCAGGTTGAGATCCACCATGCTCAGTTCGGTGACTTCGGCTTCAATTTCCTCGGGTAGGTCTTCGGGGTCTGGCAGGCGGGTCTGCGACTCCTCGGCGAGAATGGTCCTGACTGTGTCCGGTTCCGAGGGGCTTGGCGGCGTCGCCTCTTCCTGAACCAGATCGTCCATGTCGCGGGGGTCCGGAATCAGGGCGGCCTGCTCGCTGGGCCGTTGCGCTTCGTCAAGCGTGCCGCCCCCGTCCTGGTCATCCGGTGCGAGGAAGTCGTAGTCCTCGGGCCGCTCGTCCGTCGGGTTCTGGGCCAGGGTGATCTCGATGAGTGGTGGCAGTTCGCGATCGGGAATATTGGTGGCGAAGCCGATACCGAGAATCACCAGCGCATGGACGACGATGGACAGGAACAGGGTCATGCCGAAACGATCGCCGGAGCCGATGCGCGGCGCTCGGTCGGTCAAGCCGGTGGGATGCGTGTCCTTGGCGGCCATAGGGCGCTCTTCGCTACTCCGTCACTGGGCTCCGGATCGGATGCCTCGAAATGTTACGCAAATCAGTCGTCGGCGACCATCCACCATCGTGCCTGGACAATGGCTTCAGGTCAGTGCTCCAGTTCACTTTTCATCGAGCAGCTGCGACAGGCGATCGAGCAGATCCCCGGCAATGTCGAGTCCGTAGATCTTGTCGAGTTCGCGGACACAGGTGGGGCTGGTGACGTTGATCTCGGTGAGGTAGTCGCCGATGACGTCCAGTCCGACGAACCAGAGCCCGCGGCGACGCAGTTCCGGTGCCACCTGCTCGCAGATCCAGCGATCCCGATCGGTCAGCGGGACGCCCTCGCCACGACCGCCAGCGGCGAGGTTGCCGCGGGTCTCGCCGGCCAGCGGCACACGGGCCAGCGCGAAGTCCACTGGTTTGCCATCGATCACCAGGATGCGTTTGTCGCCGGCACTGATCTCCGGCAGATAGCGCTGCGCCATGATGGGCAGGCTGCCCGAGGCAGTCAGGGTGTCGATGATGACGCTGGTATTGGGGTCGCCTTGGGCCACCACGAAAATCGAGCGGCCACCCATGCCATCCAGGGGCTTGAGTACGGTCTTGCCCTGTTCCCTTATGAAGGCGCGCAGGCGGCCGGGATCGGTGTCAACCACCGTGGGAGCACAGCAGTGGGCAAACTGTGCGGTGAACAGCTTCTCGTTGGCGTCGCGCAGCGCCGATGGGCGGTTGACTACCAGGGTGCCAGCCTGCTCGGCGCGCTCCAGGATGTGGGTGGCATAGGTGAAGGCGGCGTCCACCGGCGGATCCTTCCGCATCAGAATGAGGTCCAGTGCGGCAAGTGGCGCATCTTCGGGTTCGCCGAGTGTGAACCAGTCGCTATTGTTGTCCCGCACTTCCAGAGGATGCTGACTCCCGCGGGCTTCGCCATCGACAAGGTACAGGTCGGCCAGCGTCATGTAGCGCACTGTCCAGCCACGTTTCTGGGCAGCAATCAGCATGGCCAGGGTCGTGTCCTTGTAGGGGGTGATCTCTGCGATGGGGTCCATGACGACCCCCAGTTTCAAGGTCATGGTCAGGTGACTCCGAGGCGGGGCCGAGCAAGGCCCGGCGTGTGCGTGGATGTTGCCAGACAGGTATGTTACATAGGTCCGGACAGCAGCGGAAAGGATTCGCTCCGGTACCGTCTGGGGCCAGGTTCAGGACTAGCCAGTGTGGGGGAGACGGTGGAGAACGACACCACTCAGGATGCGTTGACCGGGCTCAAGGTCATGGTCATCGACGACAGCAAGACCATCCGGCGCACGGCCGAGACCCTGCTCAAGAAGGAGGGTTGCGAGGTGATTACCGCCACGGACGGATTCGAGGCGCTCGCCAAGATCGCCGACCTCAAGCCCGGCATCATTTTCATTGATATCATGATGCCCCGGCTGGACGGTTATCAGACCTGTGCGCTCATCAAGCACAACCAGCTGTTCAAGAAAACCCCGGTGATCATGTTGTCCAGCAAGGATGGCCTGTTCGACCGTGCCCGAGGCCGCATCGTCGGTTCCGAGCAGTATCTGACCAAACCCTTTACCCGGGAAGAACTGCTTGGCGCCATCAAGCGACACCTGAGTCAGGCGGCGTGACGGAGTACACAGTTTCCCGCCGCGCTTTCGGGCGACCATAACGCCAACCGGGGGCGCGCCCCAGGGCGCCGAATGGCGAGGGCGTGGGCGCGCTTCAACCGCAGGCGAATCAGAAAAAGGACATCTGCATGACTCGGGTACTCATTGTCGACGACTCCCCTACGGAAACCCACGTGCTGCGCGGCATGCTGGAGAAGCATGGCTATGACGTGGCGGTGGCCGAAACCGGCGAGAGCGGAATCGAGATTGCACGCAAGATGGTGCCGGATGTCATTCTCATGGACATCGTGATGCCGGGCGTCAATGGCTTCCAGGCGACGCGCAAGCTGAGCAAGGACCCGGCGACCTCCGCGATTCCCATCGTCATCATCAGCACCAAGGATCAGGATACGGATCGCATCTGGGGCATGCGCCAGGGTGCGTGTGATTACATAACCAAGCCTGTGACTGAAGAGCAGCTGCTCGATGCTGTCAAGGGCGCCCTGAAGAACTGACGATGGTTGCGGTCGTTCAAATGTCGCCCTTTGCCTTGCTCCGCCAGCTCGAGCAGCTGGGTCGTGATCACGGTGCCCAGATGCCTGTGCGGGAAGCTCCCGCCGAGGTGTGGGAGGGTGTCGGCTTTCGCCTTGGCGCGCAGCATTTCGTCTGTGCCATGGGGGAGGTCACCGAGCTTCTGAAGTATCCCGAGCTGTCGCCGATTCCGCGGACCCGCTCCTGGGTGCGGGGCATGGCCAACGTGCGCGGCAATCTGCTGCCGGTCATGGATCTGAATGGCTTTCTCGGGGGCGTGCAGACCAGCCTTACCCGTAGTAGCCGGGTCATTGTCATCGACATCGATGGTGTGTTCGCCGGTTTGCTCGTGGACGAGGTTCTGGGGATGCGACATTTTCTGAACGACGATTTTCACCAGTCCGCCGAGAACGTTGCGGAGGACCTGGCACCGTTCATTTCGGGTCGCTTCCACACCGAGGGTGTGGAGTGGCTGGTTTTCAGCATGCGGGCTCTGGCCCAGTCGACCCGGTTCATCAAGGTGGCGATCTAGTTTCGCCGCCCGGTGCGAGGCCTGTGCCTCGCCGGACGCCCGGGTCCCTGTACGCTCTGGAGGATGTACGACCATGAAGGGTTTGAGGAACTTGGGTCAGTTCGGCGGACTCTCGGCAGCGGTGACGGCCGTCAGTGGGCTGATTCTGCTCGCCGTGGTGCTGATGGTGGCGAGCTTCGCCTACATCAACTACTACAGCAACTTCGACGCCGAATACGTGGAGCGCTCCGAGGCGATTCGCGTACTGGCGCAAAAAATTGCCAAGAATGCATCCGAAGCTGCCAACGGCAAGACCGATGCCTTCTTCAATCTGCGTGAGGCACGGCAGGATCTGGCGCAGAATACCGATGCCCTTGCCTCGGGCAATCCGCGTACCGGGCTGCCCCCCACGTCTCAGACAACACCGGCTGCCGACGCGGCACTGGGGCGTGTCCTGCAGCCCTGGAACGAGATGAACCGCCTGGTTGGCACCATCCTCGAAAACCAGGAGCGCATCATAACGATCAACGAGACTGCGGAAGAGTTCCGTGGCACCGTACCCCGTATTCAGCGTCTTCTGGAAGAGGCCGCCACCCGACTGGTTGATGCCGGCGCCAGCCAGGACCAGGTCTTTGCCACCACCCAGGCCATGCTCCACGCCGACCAGATCACCCGGAATATCGAGGAAATGCTGCGTGGTGGCATCGGTAATCGCACCGCCGCCGCCCGTCTCGAGCAGGCCGACCAGAATCTGAGTGCCTCTCTCAACTCCCTGCTTGGCTCGGGTCCCCTGCCGGTTGGCAACGTTACCGATAGCCAGGCCCGGACGGCACTGGAAGAGGCCCGCAACATCTATGCGTCGGAAGTGCGTGAACCGGTGAACGACATCCTTGGCGACCGCACGGAGCTCTATGAAGTGCGCGAGGCGGCGGACCGGATCTTCACCGATTCCGATCGTCTGGAAGCCACTACCGAACAGCTCCTCGTCCAGTACCGGGCTCTTTCAGATCAGCGGCCGGTGAAGTGGTGGTTCGGCTTTGCTTTCGGTCTTCTGGCGCTGATTCTTCTGGTGGTGCGCGGCTTCTTTACCCGCTTTGCGGCCCGAGCCGAGGTGGAAGCCCAGCGCGCCGAGAAGCGCAAGGCCGACGAGCAGTCGAAGAAGAACCAGCAGGCGATCCTTGACCTGCTGGACGAAATCCAGGGTCTGTCCGAAGGCGATCTCACCGTACAGGCCTCGGTGGGTGAGGAGTTCACCGGCGCCATCGGCGACGCCTTCAATGACGCCACCGACGCCCTGCGCAACCTGGTAACCACCATCAACGAGACCTCGGTACAGGTGTCCTCCGCGGCACAGCAGACCCAGGCGACTGCCATGCACCTGGCGGAAGCCTCCGATCACCAGGCGCACCAGATCACTGCCGCATCGGCGGCCATCAACGAAATGGCCATTTCCATCGACCAGGTGTCGCGCAACTCCGAAGAATCGGCTGACGTGGCCCGCAGATCGGTGGACCTGGCGCACAAGGGCGCCGACACCGTGCGTCGCACCATCGACGGCATGGACGTGATCCGCGAACAGATCCAGGAGACGTCCAAGCGGATCAAGCGGCTCGGTGAGTCATCCCAGGAAATCGGCAACATCGTCGAGCTGATCAACGACATTGCCGACCAGACCAACATCCTGGCCCTTAATGCTTCCATACAGGCGGCCATGGCCGGTGAAGCGGGTCGCGGTTTCGCGGTGGTTGCCGACGAAGTCCAGCGACTGGCCGAACGCTCGGGTAATGCCACCAAGCAGATCGAAGCCCTGGTGAAGACTATCCAGACCGACACCAACGAGGCGGTGATCTCCATGGAGCAATCCACCGCCGGTGTGGTCAGTGGTGCGCGCCTGGCGGAAGACGCCGGCGATGCGCTGCGCGAGATCGAAAACACCTCGCAGCAGCTTGCCGGACTGATCCAGAACATCTCCGAGGCGGCCCGTCAGCAGGCCAAGGCCGCCGCCAACATCTCCGATACCATGAACGTCATCCAGGAGATCACCTCGCAGACGTCCGCGGGTACCAACGAGACGGCGACCTCCATCGGTAACCTGGCTGATCTCGCCAACGACCTGCGGAACTCCGTGGCCGGCTTCAAGCTGCCCGAGTAAGGGGGAGTTCTCCGGTGACGATGGTGCTCGCTGAGGAGGGGCAAGAGGTGCAGCCGTCCACGTCCATGGCCGACAGCCTGCCCGGCATGACGCAGTCGCAGTTCGACCGCTGGGTCGAATTGCTGGAGCGTCGAACCGGCATGGTGTTACCCAGGGAACGGCGCTCGTTCCTCGTGACCAGCCTGGCCTTGCGGATGCGCCAGATCGGCTACCGCGACGTCGATGCCTACTACGAATTCGTCACATCGGGGCTCGCCGGCAACATCGAATGGACGGCACTGGTTGACCGGCTCACCGTTCATGAAACCCGTTTCTTCCGCGATCCAAGAGCGTTGCGCCTGCTGCGTGAGACCGTGCTGCCGGCGGTGGTGGCCCGACCGGGTTGGGACGGGCAGCTCAACATCTGGAGCGTCGGTTGCTCCACCGGGGAAGAGGCCTACACCCTTGCCATGGTGGCGGATCGCTACTTCAATGATACCGGGTTTGTTGCCCGCTTCGGGGTAACCGGGACCGACATCAGCCTGCAGTCCCTGTCCACGGCCAAGGCGGGTACCTATTCCCGCAGGCGCGCCACTGACATTCCGGAAGAGTATGCGCTGCGCTATTGCGAACCCGCCGATCCGGAACACTTCCTGGTCAGTCGGAAGCTTCGCCGGCGGGTTTGTTTCGCCCAGATCAATGTGCTTGATGTTGGTGGGCTGGCCGGCCGGGCGGCGGATGTCGTCTATTGTCAGAATCTACTCATTTATTTCGATCGCACCCGCCGCCAGGCCATCGTGGACAGCCTGGTGAAACACCTGCGGCCTGGGGGCGTGATGATACTCGGGGCGGGTGAGGTCCTGCGCTGGACTCATCCACACATGACAAGGCTGGCCAACCAGGACGACGTGCTTGCCTTCCGTCGCAGCGATGAACCAGCCCGGAGGGCGGTTGCGCCATGACGACCTCCGACTTTGATCGCAGCACACTCAGTTGGGTGCGCCGGGAGCTTGAAAACACGCTCAAGGAAGCTGCCCAGGCCCTGGAGGCATACAGCGAAGACCGCAGCGACGAGACGCAGCTGCGCTTTTGCGGCACCTACCTGCATCAGGTCTACGGCACGCTGCAGATGCTTGAACTCTATGGCGTGTCCATGCTGGCCGAAGAGCTGGAGCGGTCCATCGAGGCGTTGCTTGCCGGTGATGTCGGCCAGCCCGAGGACGCCGAAGAAACCATCATGACCGGCATTCTGCGCTGCGCCCGTCTGCTTGAGGAAATCGAGCAGGGCCAGCAGGACAGCCCGTTGGTGGTGCTTGGCCTGATCAACGATTTGCGAAGCTCACGGGCGGCCGAGACCCTGGACGAGAGCCTGTTTTTCTCGCCGGACCTGGCCGCCGTTCAGGACGCCGAAGCCCGACTGCGGGAAGCCGGTGAGCCCATTGTTGCGTTGGCCAGGCGTTACCGGGGTGTCTATCAGCGCGCCCTGCTGATGTATTTCAAGCGTCAGCAGGAAGACCGCAGCCTGGAAAAGATCGCCGAGGTGCTGGACAACCTGGATGCGGCTTCTCCCGATGATGGCGCCGCCGGTTTGTGGTGGATCGCCGCCGGTGTGGTGGACGGCTTGCGGCATGGTGGGCTGGAGAGCACGCGCTCGGTCAAGACGCTGCTGGGACAGGTGGACCGGCAACTCAAGCGGGTCATCGACGAGGGCGAGACGGCACTGGTGGAGGATGTGCCCGAAGAGCTGCTGAAGAGCCTGCTCTATCACGTGGCGATGGCGCCGGAACCGACAGAACGCCTGCTGGCCATTCGGCGGCAGTTCGGACTCGATGAGCCAGCTGACCCCGACCGGCCCGCTGCCGGACCGGGCGCGGATATCCTGGAGAGTGTTGCCGGTGCGCTGCGGGAGGATGTGACCGGCGTCAAGGATGCGCTGGATCTCCACGTGCGCGGTGGGCAGGCGGATCCGGAGCGCCTGCGGTTGGCTGCCGAGAGCCTGGGCCGCGTTGCCGATACGCTGGGCATGCTGGGCATGGGCGAGGCCCGCACGGTGGTACGCGATCAGCTGCCGGGCTTCCAGCGCCTTGCGGCGGGAGAGGACGTCGGTGATCAGTCGCTGATGGAACTGGCCCGTACGCTCCTCTACGTCGAGTCCAGCCTCGACAACGTGCTCGAGGACGGTTTCGTCCGTCCTGAAGGCGCGGACGCCGCCGTCGGCATCGACGACGGTCGCTTGTTCGACCTGGAGTATCGCACCGTCTATCAAACGGCGATCCGCGAGGCCATCGCCGATATCGGCGCGATCAAGGAAGCCATCGTTCAATTCATCGAGCGGGACAACCAGCAGCCGCTGGATTCCCTGGAAGCCGTGATGCGGCGCCTCCAGGGCGCACTCGAGATGATCGATCTCGAACGGGCCGCCTGCCTGATCTCCGTGATGAACGATTATCTGCGCCAGGAGGTACTGGACTCCCGTGCCGTGCCCGGTTCGGAAGCCCTGGATGCCCTGGCAGATACCATCACCAGCCTGGAGTACTACCTGGAGGCTGTGCTTGAGCGGCGCAGCGGCCGCGAGGCAATCCTGGATGTGGCCCAGGGCAGCCTCGATCTTCTGGGCTACAGGCCGTCCACCGGCGCGACGCCAGAGCGGGTCGGCACCGAGCTCCCGCCCACCGTTGCCCTGGAGCCGGAAGCACTTGATACCGATGAGCCCGATGCTGACCACAGCGGCGAAGACCACGGTGACCAAGAGCAGCCTGAAGCCCAGGTGGTGGAGTCGGAGCCCGAGCTCGTGGACTCGGCATCGGACGCGCCCATGGAAGAGCCCATGGAAGCGCCAGAGTCGCCGTCGGTTGCAGATGTGCCGCCGATACGTCGCCCTGGTCATGCCTCGGCGGTCAACCTGGATGTGCCCGTACGGGGCGAAGAGCTGGACGACGAAATTCTCGAGATCTTCCTCGAAGAGGTCGACGAAGTGCTCGAGACCATCGGCGAGAACATGCCCGCATGGCTGGCCGATCCAGAGCAGAAGGAGCCGGTTACGACACTGCGCCGCATGTGGCATACCCTCAAGGGCAGTGGTCGCCTGGCCGGGGCCCTGTTGCTGGGCGAGTTGGCCTGGTCCGTCGAGCGCCTGCTCAATCGGGTGATCGAGGGTAACGTTTTGCCCACTCGCGAAGTGACCGGTCTGGTGGAGAAGGCCACCAACCGTATTCCGTCGCTTGCCGCCGAATTGCGTGGCGAGGACATCGATCTCGATAGCCTGGATATTCGCGGGCTCATGGCCCAGCTGCAGGGTGCGGCGGATGGTGAGCCGGTCGTTACCGCGCCCGCGGTTCCGGCAACCTCCGACGAGGTCCAGGAGGCTCCCGCAGAAAGCGCAGTGGACGAGGTGTTCGCCGACGCCGAGGATTCCGGGGAAGAATCGGACGCAACGTCCGAGGCTGACCATGATCATGACGATGCGACGCTCGCGTCCAGCGATCCCTTTGCCGAGGATCCATTCTCGGAAGTCGAATTTCTTGTGCCTGACGCGGAACCCGTGGGAGAGGACTCGTCTGCCGACCAGGAACCCGGGCATGATCAGGCGTTGGACTCGCCGGAGGAGCAGGCGCCGCTGGTCAGCGATCAGGAACTCGCCGATCTGGAGAGCATGGACGGCGTCGAGGATTTCGCTGCAGCCGACGACGATGCCGATGTCGATACGCCCGACCCGGAAGTTTTCGAGGAACTTGAAGGTGCGCTGCCGGCGAACGAATCATCGGAGCAGCCCGAATTGCCGGATGATTTCGGGTTTCCGGATGATGATGTGGCTGAGCCCGCCGCCGAGGCTGTCGAGCCTGTCCACGTAGCAGCACCTGTTGCTTCGGGGCCGACACCGCTGATCGATCCCGCCCTGTACGAAATCTTCCGTGCCGAGACGCTGGATCACCTGACTGCGGTGGCCGGATTCATAGAGGGGTGCCGCGCCCAGAGTGCCACCTGTCAGGTCACGGAGTCGCTGACTCGTGCCCTGCATACGCTGGCCGGTAGTGCCCGGATGGCCAATGTGGTGCCGGTTGCCACGCTGGCCCGCAGCCTGGAACAGTTCGCTGGCTTGCGGCAGGATCAGGGCCGCCGTCTGGATCAGGCCGACAACGAACTGCTCGAAGCAGGTGCGCAACGCATCCGTGAGTTGCTGGACGCCCTCGGAGACAGCAGTCTCGACATGCCGGGTATCGACGATGTGCTGTCGTGGATCGATGAGCGCCGTCAGGTGGAACCGCCGCAAACCACCGAACCGGCGGCACCATCCGCCGTCTCGGCACCGGCCTTCGTGGACGAGCCCGTCGATGCCGTGGACGAGGATCTGGTCGCCCTGTTCCTGGAAGAGGCGGAGGACATTCTGCAGTTCCTGGAGGGCACCATCGCTCGCTGGGAACATGACGCTGATCCCAGCGCGGCCCTTGCGGAGTTGCACCGCTCCTTGCACACCCTCAAGGGAGGCGCGCGACTCGCGGGCTTTAACGGTTTCGCCACTCTCTGTCATGGCCTCGAGAGCCTGGTGGTGGACGTGGAACTTGCCCGGATTCCAGCGGATGACGCCTGTTTCGATCTGTTGACGGAATGCCTCGACGGCCTGAACCGCATGGTGCTGGCCGCGCGTACCGGCAAGATGACGGAGTCGCCCGTCGCCTTGCTGGAACGCATGGAACAGGTCCGGCGGGAGGCCGCGGGCGAGTCGGCCGACTCCCTGAGCGATTGGCCACAGGCCGATGAGGCCGGCGGCGACGTGGAATTGGTCGAGGTCTTTCTGGAGGAATCCGCGGAAGTCCTCCAGGTCATCGAAGGCGCCTTGCAGCAATGGGCCGATGATCCGGACGACGAAAACCTTCTGCGGGATATTCAGCGCGCGTTGCATACGCTGAAGGGTGGTGCCCGCATGGCCGGATTCTCGCCCATGGCGGATCTCGCCCATGCCGTAGAGACCCTTCTGAATGGCGTACGAGATGGCGAAGTCGGTGCTGATCGCCCGCTGTTCGACCTGCTGGAGCAGTGTCACGATCACTTGTACGCCATGCGTGAGAACGCGGCGCAGGGGGCCGTGCTGCAAGCGCCGGCCGCGCTGCTGCAGACCATCGAGGCGCGCCGTGGCGACGCCACTGATGCCGATGTGGAAGCACCGGTGGAAGTACCCCCGCCGCCCGCTGTCGCGCCACCTCCCCAGGCGCCGGCGCAGGACGCCGGGGCAGAGCGAACCGCCGCCGCCGACATGGTTCGGGTGCGTGCGGACCTGCTTGATAACCTGGTCAACAACGCCGGCGAGGTCAGCATTTATCGTGCTCGCCTGGATCAGCAGGTGGGTGGATTCCGCTTCAACCTGGCGGAACTGGACCAGACCGTCAGCCGCCTGCGCGAGCAGCTGCGCACGCTTGAGATAGAAACCGAGGCGCAGATTCTGTATCGCTTTGATCGTCAGCCCGAGTCCACCCAGGACGCGGACGACGACAGCTTCGATCCGCTGGAACTCGACCGATTCTCGCGGATGCAGGAGCTTTCCCGCGCCCTGGTGGAATCGGTGAACGACCTCAGCAGTATCGAGGGCATGCTGGATAATCTGGCACGGGAAGCGGAAACGCTGTTGCTGCAACAATCCCGAGTCAATACGGAACTGCAGGACGGCCTCATGCGCACTCGCATGGTGCCGTTTGCCAACCTGGCCCCGCGACTCCGCAGAATCGTCCGTCAGACCGCCCAGGAGTTGGGGCGTGATGTGCAACTGCGGGTGCAGGGCGGTCAGGGAGAAATGGACCGCAACGTGCTCGAGCGCGTCACGGCGCCCCTGGAGCATATGCTGCGCAACGCCGTGGCCCACGGCATCGAGACACCGGATGCCCGCCAGGCTGCCGGCAAGCCCGGTTCCGGCCAGATTACCGTCGCCCTGGACCGGGAAGGCTCCGACGTGGTCCTGCGGGTATCGGATGACGGCAGCGGCATGAACCTTGAGGCCATCCGGCGCAAGGCCATTAGCCGCGGGCTGATGCGCGAGGACGCCGAGCTGACCGATCGCGAGATCGTGCAGTTCGTGCTGGAGCAGGGCTTCAGCACGGCGGAGACAGTCACCCAGATTTCCGGTCGTGGTGTCGGCATGGACGTGGTCAATGCGGAGATCAAGCAGTTGGGCGGCAATCTCGAGATCGACAGCAGGCCCGGTCTCGGTACCACGTTCATCGTCCGTCTGCCCTTCACCCTGGCCATGAACCAGGCCTTGCTCTGCATGGCCGCCGAACAGGCCTATGCCATTCCGCTAACCGCCATCGATGGCGTGGTTCGCCTGACCCGCGATCAGTTGGAGACCTATTTCCGTCGTGGTGATCAGGCGCGTTATCACTATGCGGGCCAGGACTACCAGGTGCGTTCCCTTGCGGAGTTGCTGGGGACCGGCGAGGCCGGGGTGAGTGGCACCGATCGCCGTACCCCCGTGGTCCTGGTGCAGACCGGTGATCATCGCCTGGCGATCCAGGTCGATGCGCTGATCGGTGCCCGGGAAATCGTGGTCAAATCGGTGGGCCCGCAGATCAGTGGTGTTCCCGGCATCTTTGGCGCCACTATTCTGGCCGACGGCCGCGTTGTGTTCATTCTTGACGTCGGAGCTTTCGTACGCCTGGGGTCAGCCGCCGTTGCCGATGGGGTGCAGGTCACCAGCGAGCCTGCTCCGCTACTGGACGAAATGGCCACCGTGATGGTGGTGGACGACTCCATCACCATGCGCAAGGTGGCTACCCGCCTGCTGGAGCGCAACGGGATGCAGGTAGTGACCGCGAAGGATGGCGTTGACGCCGTGGCCCTGCTGCAGGATTACGTTCCCCATGCCATGCTGCTGGACATTGAGATGCCGCGTATGGATGGCTACGAGCTGGCAACCCACATGCGCAACGACGAGCGGCTCCGTGAGGTGCCCATCATCATGATTACCTCCCGCACTGGCGATAAGCATCGCCAGCGGGCGCTGGATATTGGCGTCGATCGCTACCTCGGCAAGCCCTATCAGGAAAGCGAGCTCATGGACAATCTCCGGGAGCTTCTACAAGACCGTCATGGCATCCGGTGAGCCGAACAGTGAGCAGCAGACCGGCGCTGCCGTACGCGTTGGCCTCATGGCCGACGCCGAGGCGGGCAGGGATCTGCGACTGGGCCTCGAGCGTTGCGGCCTGAAAGTCGAGCGGCTGCCGGCGCTGCCCGGTGGCCTGCGGGCGCTGGATAGCGCCCGCGCCCAGGTGCTGCTGGTGGACCTCGCTGACGCCTCCGATACCGTCTTCGATGCCCTGGAAGAATTGCTTGAGAACGCGCCGGTGCCCATCGTACTGAATGAGTCCGGTCGTGCCGAGCAGACTGGCGTCTGGTTTCGACGCCTTGCGGCAAAGCTGACTGGTCTGGCTGGTGGCGTCGCCGCGCCTGCGTCGGCGAGACCGCTGCCGGCGAAGCAGTCGGAGCAGCGCCAGCCTGCCGGGCAGCAGCCGGCAGAGCCCATGGTCTGGGTGCTGGGTGCCTCTTTTGGCGGTCCCGAGGCGGTTCGGCGGTTTTTTGCGGCCCTGCCTGGAGCGCCGGGGGCCATCTTCTTTCTGGCGCAGCATATCGGCGACGGTTTCGTCGAACTGCTGGCCTCTCAGCTCAATCGAACCACGGCCTTGCGCGTGGTCCCCGCTCGAGATGGCGATGTCGCCGAGCCGGGCATGGTGCTGGTGGCGCCGGTGAATCATGTGGTGCGTATCGGCCCCGAGGGCACTCTGCGGCTGGAACCGGACAAGGCCGAGCGCAGCTGTCGACCCAGCGTCGACCTGCTCATGCAGGAGGTGGCGTCGCGGTACGGGCCGCGGGCCGGCGCCATCGTGTTCAGCGGCATGGGTGACGATGGAGCGCTGGGTGTGCGTGCCATCGCCGCAGCCGGTGGTGAAGTCTGGGCGCAGGACAGTGGCAGTTCTTCGGTGAGCAGCATGCCGGACTGCGCTGCGGCCACCGGAGCCGTCAGTCGCCGGGGAACCCCGGAGGAACTGGCCGGTGGGCTGGCCGCTTATCTTGAACATCGAGCCGCAGCATCATGACGAGGGAAACCATGGTTGCCGAAGACGCCTCAGTACGATCACTGCTGATTCCCATGGAGGACAGCTATCTGCTGTTGCCCAGCACCGTGGTGGCTGAAGTCGTCGGCTACAGTGATCCGGAGCCTTTGCCGGGGGACTACCCCAGCTGGCTGCTGGGGAGATTCAACTGGCGTGGTCAACGCATCCCGGTGGTCGCCTTCGAGGACATCAACGGCGGCAGCGGTGCACTGCCCGCAACCCGGGCGCGGCTGATGGTGCTGAAGGCTCTTGGCGATCGGCCCGAACTGCCGTACTTCGCGATCCTTGCCCAGGGCATTCCCCGCCTTGTCAGTGTGCATCCCGACGGCATCGAGGATCTGGAGGAGCCCATGGACGATGCCCCCGCCGTGGCGGCTGCCGTATTGGCCCATGGCGAGCCCGCCTTCATCCCGGACATGGAATTCCTGGAGGATGAAATCTATCGGGCACTGTTCGACTAGCCCCGTCCATGCGTTGCCCCCGCATTCACGTTGCCGGTCCGCTAACCCCCGGCCAGTCGCTTCAGCTTGAAGGCACCGCTGCGCAGCACGTGCGTGTGCTGCGCCTGCGGCCCGATGACCCCATCACCCTGTTTGATGGTCGCGGTGGTGAGCACGCCGCGGTGATTCTGGCAGTGGAGCGCCGGCAGGTGTCCATTCTGGTGGGCGACCATCGGGCCGTGGAGGTGGAGTCGCCGCTGTGGCTGACGCTGATCCAGGGAGTGGGCAAGGGTGATCGCATGGACTGGGTGGTGCAGAAGGCAGTGGAGCTTGGGGTTCAAGCCATCGTGCCGGTGGTCACGGAGCGCACCGTGGTCAGACTGGACGACAGCCGTGCCGAGAAGCGCAGGCTGCACTGGCAGGGCGTGATCAACAGCGCCTGCGAGCAGTGCGGCCGTAATACGATGCCGGAATTAGGGCCGTTGATGCCCCTGGCGGATATCTGGCCGACGCTGGTCGATGGTATCCGCCTGGTTCTGGACCCCATGGGTGCGTGCCGGTTGCAGGACCTGGGCGAACCAGCCGGGCCGGTACACCTGCTGGTCGGTCCGGAAGGCGGTCTATCGGATCGGGAAATCGCCGAGGCGCATGGCCACGGTTTCCGGTCGGTTCGGCTGGGTCCACGGGTATTGCGCACCGAGACCGCAGGCATGACCATGATCGCCGCCATGCAGACCCTCTGGGGAGATCTCGGCTGACCTCGGTCAGTCCCGGGTGGCGAGGTTGATGCCCTCTTCGGCGACCTGGGCGAGATGGCCGATCTGGCTTTCCGTGATCACATAGGGCGGCATCAGATACACCACATTGCCCAGCGGGCGCAGCAGTGCCTGTCGCGTCAGCGCGTGCTGGTAGACGCGCAGACCGCGACGCTCCTGCCAGGGGTAGGGTGCGCGCGTGGTCTTGTCACGGACCATTTCCATGGCCAGGATCATGCCGGTCTGGCGAACTTCGCCGATATTCGGATGATCCGCCAGGTGGCTGACCGCCTGGCCCATGACTTCCGCAAGTCTGCGGTTACGCTCCAGTACCCGGTCCTGCTTGAAGATATCCAGCGTAGCCAATGCGGCCCGGCAGGCCAGCGGGTTGCCGGTGTAGCTATGAGAGTGCAGGAACGCCCGCAGCGTATCGTAGTCGTCGTAAAAGGCCTGGTAGACCGTGTCGGTGGTCAGCGTGACCGCCAGGGGCAGATAGCCGCCGGTCAATCCCTTGGACAGCAGCATGAAGTCCGGCGAGATATCCGCCTGCTCGCAGGCGAACATGGTGCCCGTGCGGCCGAAGCCAACGGCGATCTCGTCGGCGATCAGATGGACGTTATGGCGGTCGCAGGCCTCGCGCAGCAGGGATAGGTACACCGGGTCGTACATGCGCATGCCCGTGGCGCATTGCACCAGGGGTTCCACGATGACTGCCGCGGTCTCGTGCCCGTGACGCTCCAGGGCCGCTTCCATCAGCGCAAAACTGCGCCGGCTGTGATCGGCCCAGCTATCGCCATCGATGCGCTGGAAGCAGTCTGGTGACGGAACCGTGATCGCCTCCATCAACAGCGGCTTGTAGGTGTCCTTGTAGAGCGCGACATCACCGACACCGAGAGTGCCCAGCGTCTCGCCGTGATAGCTCTGGGACAGGGTGATGAAGCGGTGCTTTTCCGGTGCACCCTGATTGCGCCAGTAGTGGTAGCTCATCTTCAAGGCCACCTCTACCGCCGCCGAGCCGTTGTCGCTGTAGAAGCAGCGGGTGAGCGGTGCGGGCGTCAGCTCCACCAGTCGTTCCGAGAGCTCGATGACCGGCCGGTGGGAGAAACCGGCCAGGATGACGTGTTCCAGTTCCTCGAGCTGTTCCTTGATGGCGTGATTGATGCGCGGGTTGGCGTGGCCGAACAGGTTCACCCACCAGGAGCTGATGGCGTCGATATAGCGGTTGCCGTCGAAGTCCTGCAGCCAGACGCCGTCACCCCGCTTGATCGGGACCAGCGGCAGCCATTCGTGGTCCTTCATCTGGCTGCAGGGGTGCCAGAGGACGTTGAGGTCCCGGCGGACGAGGTCGTCGTTCGGCATGGCGTCAGTCTAGCCTATTCGGTCTCCGTCGCGAGGCCCAGATTGTTCCAGATACGCTCCGTCAGCGCCGCACTGTTCAGGGTATAGAAGTGCAGTCCCGGGGCGCCGCCCTGGAGCAGGTCATAACAGAGTTCGGTGACCACATCGACACCGAAGTTCTGCAGCGACTCCCGGTCATCAGCGAAGGTGGCCAGCCGCTTGCGCAGCCAGCGGGGGATTTCCGCACCGCAGGCGTCGGAAAACCGGGCCAGCTGCTTGAAGTTCTGGATGGGCATGATGCCCGGCACGATGGGGATGTCCACGCCCACGTCGGCGCAGCGATCCACGAAACGAAAATAGGCGTCCGGGTTGAAGAAGTACTGCGTCATGGCGCTGTCGGCGCCGGCGTCCACCTTGCGCTTGAAGTGCATCAGATCGGTGTCGGCGTCTTCTGATTGCGGATGCACCTCCGGGTAGCAGGCCACCTCGATGCGGAAGTGGTTGCCATGCTGCTCCCGGATGAACTCCACCAGCTCGTTGGCATAGCGAAAGTGTCCTGGGCCGCCGGTGCCGGTTCCAGAGGGCATGTCACCCCTCAAGGCCACGATGTGGCGGATGCCTGCCTCCCGGTACTGACCCAGGATCTCGCTGATGCTTTCCGGCGTGGAGCCGATGCAGGACAGGTGGGGTGCGGCGTCGATGCCGGAATCCCGCTGGATCTCGATTACCGTCTCGAAGGTGCGGTCACGGGTGGACCCGCCGGCACCGAAAGTCACCGAAAAGAACCGTGGCCCCAGGGCGGCCAGGCGCTCACGCGTGACACGCAGCTTTTCCGCGCCTTCCGCCGTTTTGGGGGGGAAGAACTCGAAACTGTACTCGGGTTGTGTGCTGGTTTCTGTGGTCATGGGCTCCGTTCCACAGCAAACCGCCCCCGGGATGGAATCCGGGGGCGGTGGGTCAAGCTGAACTCGCTCAGTAGCGGTAGGTGCCCGGTTTGAAGGGGCCCTTCTGCTCGATGCCGAGATAGTCCGCCTGCTCTGGCGTCAGCTCGGTGAGCTTTGCGCCGAGCTTTTGCAGGTGCAGAGCGGCAACCTTTTCATCCAGAGACTTGGGCAGCACGTAGACCTTGTGCTCGTAGCGCTCCGGATAACGGTGCAACTCGATCTGCGCCAGCACCTGGTTGGTGAAGGAGTTGGACATGACGAAGCTGGGGTGGCCGGTGGCGCAACCCAGATTCACCAGCCGCCCCTCAGCCAGCAGGATCAGCTTGTTGCCGCTGGGCAGGGTAATGTGATCCACCTGCGGCTTGATGTTGTCCCATTCATACTGCTTGAGGCTGGCGACATCGATCTCGTTGTCGAAATGGCCAATGTTGCAGACGATGGCGTTGTGCTTCATGCGGGCCAGGTGATCGTGGGTGATCACGTGGTAGTTGCCGGTGGCGGTGACGAAGATGTCCGCCTGGTCGGCGGCGTCTTCCATGGTGACCACGCGGTAGCCTTCCATCGCTGCCTGCAGCGCACAGATGGGGTCGATCTCGGTCACCCACACCGTGGCACCCTGGCCACGCAGGCTCTGGGCACAGCCCTTGCCGACGTCGCCATAGCCGCAGACCACGCAGATCTTGCCGGCAATCATCACATCGGTGGCCCGTTTCAGTCCGTCGAGCAGGGATTCACGGCAACCGTAGAGGTTGTCGAATTTGGACTTGGTGACCGAGTCGTTGACGTTGATGGCCGGGAACGGCAGTTCTCCCGCCTTTTCCATGCGCAGCAGACGGCTGACACCGGTGGTGGTTTCCTCGGTGACACCCTTGATCTCGGCCAGCGCCTTGCTGTACCAGCCCGGCTGCTCCTTGATGCGCTCGCGAATACTCGCGAATAGCGCCTTTTCCTCGTCGCTGCCGGGGTTGTCCAGTACCGAGGCATCCTGCTCCGCGCGGCTGCCCAGGCTCAGCAACATGGTTGCATCGCCGCCGTCGTCGAGAATCATGTTGGCGGTCTTGCCGTTGCCGAATTCGAAGATCCGGTGGCAGTAGTCCCAGTATTCTTCCAGCGTCTCGCCCTTGTAGGCGAACACCGGAATGCCCTGGGCAGCAATAGCGGCCGCGGCATGATCCTGGGTGGAGTAGATGTTGCAGCTTGCCCAGCGCACATCAGCGCCCAGATCCCGCAACGCTTCGATCAGCACGGCGGTCTGGATGGTCATGTGCAGGCTGCCGGCGATGCGGGCACCCTTGAGTGGCTGTTGATCGCGATACTCTTCGCGCACGGCCATCAGGCCGGGCATTTCAGTTTCGGCGATGCTGATTTCCTTGCGGCCCCAATCAGCGAGGCCGATGTCGTGCACGATGTAGTCGTTAGCATTGGCTTGTACGACAGCATTCATGTTGCAGACTCCGATTTCGCTGAGCGCCGTTGTGACGATTGTGGCGACCTGTCGAGCCTGGCAGAGCCCCTGGGCCCTGTTGCAACGCTCCTCGACGGGTCGAATGGTTGTCATCGCGCCTATCAGTGCCGGCAGGATGACAATGACTTACTGTTCTATAGGCCAGCCGCCTGTCTCAGCGCGTCTGCCCGGTCGGTGCGCTCCCAGCTGAAGCCTGCATCCTCGCGGCCGAAGTGGCCATAGGCGGCGGTCTTCGTGTAGACCGGTCGCAGCAGATCGAGCATCTTGAGGATGCCGTAGGGGCGCAGGTCGAAGTGCTCCCGCACCAGAGCCTCGATGCGGGACTCGTCGATCCTGGCGGTGCCAAAAGTATCCACCATGATCGAGGTCGGTTCCGCGACTCCGATCGCATAAGACACCTGGATCTCGCACTTGTTCGCAAGACCGGCGGCCACCACGTTCTTGGCCACGTAGCGAGCCGCGTACGCGGCGGAGCGGTCAACCTTGGATGGATCCTTGCCCGAGAACGCGCCGCCACCGTGCCGCGACATGCCGCCGTAGGTGTCGACGATGATCTTGCGCCCGGTCAGGCCACAGTCGCCCATGGGTCCGCCCACCACGAAGCGCCCCGTGGGATTGATCAGGTAGCGGGTATCCGCGCTGACCCAGTCACGGGGCAGCACGGGCAGGATGATCTCTTCCATGACGCCTTCATGGATGTCCTTGTCGGAGACGCTGTCAGCGTGCTGGGTGGACAGCACCACGGCATCCACGGCCACCGGCTTGCCGTCGCGATAGCGCAGCGTCACCTGGCTCTTTGCGTCGGGGCGCAACCAGGGCAGGGCGCCGCTGCGACGGGCTTCCGCCTGGCGCTGTACCAGTCGATGGGCGAGGGTGATGGGCGCGGGCATGAGCACGTCGGTCTCGTCGCAGGCGTAACCGAACATCAGGCCCTGGTCACCGGCGCCCTGCTCCTCGGGTTTCTCCCGGTCCACGCCCTGGTTGATGTCCATGGACTGCTTGCCCAGCGCGTTGATGAACGCACAGGTGGCGGCATCAAAGCCCATTTCGGAATCGGTGTAGCCAATGCGCCGCACCGTGGATCGGGCGATTTCCTCGTAGTCGATGTTCGCCGACGTCTTGAGTTCGCCGGCGAGCAACAGCAGCCCGGTCTTGGTCAGCGTTTCGCAGGCGACGCGGGCCTTGGGGTCCTGCTCGAGTATGGCATCGAGGATGGCATCCGAGATCTGGTCGGCCATCTTGTCCGGATGGCCCTCTGAGACCGATTCCGACGTGAAAAGATAATCTCTCACCCTGCGAACCTCCTGGCAGTGTCGCTGCAGCACGCGCAAGCGCGCGCGATTGATTTGAATGGAGCAGGATTGTACAAGGCGAGGGCCGCGATGACGACAGTTGGCTGGTGGCATTTCCGCCCGCCGCCACCGAATCCGCTTGTCTTCCCTTGCTCGCGCCGGGAAACTTCGAGAAAATTGCGGCCTTTATCGCGACGGGGCCCTGCCCGATAACCCCGCGAAGCCTCCTTAAAAATGTCCTGCAGCGACCCTGGAGACCGAGACCTATGCCCTCTCGCAGAGAACTTGCGAATGCCATCCGCGCCCTCAGCATGGACGCCGTGCAGCGTGCCAAATCCGGCCACCCCGGGGCACCCATGGGTATGGCGGACATCGCCGAGGTGCTGTGGAACGACGCCCTGCGACACAATCCGGCCAACCCGGCCTGGGTCAACCGGGATCGCTTCGTACTCTCCAACGGCCATGGGTCCATGCTGATTTACAGTCTGCTGCACCTGTCCGGCTACGACCTGTCCATGGATGATCTGCGGGACTTCCGCCAGTTGCACTCCAGGACGCCGGGTCATCCGGAGTACGGTTATACCGCCGGCGTGGAGACAACCACCGGCCCGCTGGGTCAGGGGTTGGCCAATGCCGTCGGCATGGCACTGGCGGAGAAGGTGCTGGCGGCGCAGTTCAACCGGCCCGGGCATCCGCTGGTGGACCACTACACCTACTGCTTTGTCGGCGATGGCTGCCTGATGGAGGGCGTGTCCCACGAGGCCTGCTCACTGGCCGGCACCCTGGGGCTGGGCAAGCTGGTGGTGTTTTACGACGATAACGGCATTTCCATCGACGGCAAGGTGGAGGGCTGGTTCACCGATGACACCCCGAAGCGTTTCCGTGCCTATGGCTGGCACGTGGTCGCCGATGTCGACGGCCACGATCCGGAAGCTGTGAGCAAGGCGCTGGCCGAGGCGCGCAAGGTCAAGGACCGCCCCAGCCTGATCTGCTGCAAGACGGTGATCGGCTTTGGTGCCCCCAATGCCTGTGGCACCCACGGCGTGCACGGTGCGCCGCTGGGTGATGATGAAATCCAGGCGACCCGGGAGTTCCTGCACTGGACGCACCCTCCATTCGAAGTCCCCGATGAGATCTATGCCGGCTGGGATGCCCGGGCCCGGGGCAAGGCGGCGGAAGCCGAGTGGCAGACCGTCTACGCCGCCTACCGCAAGGCGCACCCGGAAATGGCCGATGAATTCGACCGCCGCATGGCCGGGCAATTGCCGGAGAGCTTCGGCAAGCATGCCGATGAATTGCTGGCGCGCATCGTCGAGGCGGGCGAGAAAGTCGCGACCCGCAAGGCGTCCCAGAACGTGCTCGAAGGTTTCGGCCCTTATCTGCCGGAAATGATTGGCGGCTCTGCCGACCTTACCGGCTCCAACAACACCCGCTGGTCCGCCGCCACGCCGGTCACCGCCGAGGACGGCGACGGCAACTACATCTTCTACGGGGTGCGGGAATTCGCCATGACCGCCATCCAGAACGGCATGGCGCTGCATGGTGGGCTGCTGCCGTACGGCGGTACCTTCCTGGTGTTCTCGGACTATGCCCGCAATGCAGTGCGCATGGCGGCATTGATGAAGCTCAGAAACATCCTGGTCTACACCCACGATTCCATCGGCCTGGGTGAGGACGGCCCCACCCACCAGCCCGTGGAGCATGTCGCATCCCTGCGCATGATTCCCAACATGAGCCTGTGGCGGCCCTGCGATGGCGTCGAGACAGTGGCAGCCTGGCGGGCGGCGGTGGAACGCAGTGACGGCCCCACCAGCCTGGTCCTGACCCGTCAGGGCCTGCCCTGCCTGGAGCGCACTGCCGAGCAGCTTGCCGACATGCGCAAGGGTGGCTACATACTGCGCGACTGTGCCGGTGAGCCGGCGCTGATCCTGATCGCCACCGGATCGGAGGTGCCCCTGGCCGAGGCGGCCTGGCAACGCCTGAATGATGAGGGTGTCGCGGTCCGCTTGGTGTCCATGCCCAGCACGGATGTGTTCGATGGCCAGGATACGGCCTACCGGGAGTCCGTGCTGCCGGCAGGCGTCTCCAGGCGGCTCGCCGTCGAGGCGGGTCTGGCGGATTACTGGTATCGCTATGTGGGTCTCGACGGCGATGTGGTGGGCATGCACGGCTTCGGCGAGTCGGCCCCGGCAGAGGCGCTGTTCGAGCACTTCGGTTTTACCGTCGATAATGTGGTGGAGCGCGCTCGGGCGTTGCTCGGCTAGTGCGCCACGAAAGGGGAGAGAGACCGAACATGCTCCGGCTGGCCATCAATGGCTATGGCAGGATCGGCCGTTGTCTGCTGCGGGCACTCCATGAGTCGCCGCTGCGGGAGCGGATGGCGGTGGTCGCCATCAACGAGCCGGCTGATCTCGAGAGTATCGTGCACCTGACACGCTACGATTCCACCCACGGCCGTTTCCATCTGCCGGTGGAGGAGAGAGAAGGGGGCCTTCGGATTGACGGGCAGCCCATCGCCGTGAGCCATGGCAACACCCCGGAGGCGGTGGATTGGGCGGCCCTGGACGTGGATCTGCTGCTGGAATGCTCCGGCCGCTATGCCGACCGCAGCGGCATTGATCGATTCCTTGCGGCTGGTGTTCCCCGGGTGCTGGTTTCCAACCCCATGCGTAATGCCGAACAGGCTGACGCCACCGTGGTTTACGGTGTAAACGAGACGGCGCTCCACTGCGACGCCCGCATCGTTTCCAACGCATCGTGTACCACTAACTGCGTCGTGCCCCTGTTGCACCTGTTGCTGGATGATCCTGGTATCGAGGCCGCCGTCATCACCGCCGTTCATTCGGCGATGAACGATCAGCCTCTGCAGGACGGCTACCACCGGACGGACCTGCGCCGCACGCGCTCGGCGCTGCAATCCATCATTCCCGTATCCACCGGCCTTGGCCGTGGTGTGGAGCGCCTGCTACCGGCCCTGTCCGGCCGTATCCAGGCGCATCACCTGCGGGTGCCCACCCTGAATGTCTCGGCCATGGAGCTGTGTCTGCAACTGCGCCGCGATGCCACCGCCGAGGAGATCAACCGCCGGCTGCAGAACGCCGCCGCCGGCCCGTTGGCGGGCGTGCTCTCGTTCACCGAACGCCCCCACGCCTCGTGTGATTTCAACCACGACCCCCATTCCTGCATCGTCGACGGCACCCAGACCCGGGTGACCGGTCGGTTGCTCCGCCTCATGGCCTGGTTCGACAACGAATGGGGATTTGCCAACCGCATGCTGGACGTGGCCGAGTGCTGGTCCCGCAATTGGGTCAAGGAGACGGCATGAGTATTGTTCGAATGACGGACCTGGAACTGCACGGCAGGCGTGTGCTGATCCGCGAGGATCTGAATGTTCCCATTCGTGATGGACGGGTGACGGACGACACCCGGATCAGGGCCTCGCTGGCCACCATCCGCCATGCCCGTGACGCGGGTGCCCGGGTCATGCTGATGAGCCATCTGGGTCGCCCGGCGGAAGGCGCCTTCGATGCCGAGGCCTCCCTGGCCCCGGTGGCCGACCGGCTGGAGAAATTGCTGGGCAGCCCGGTTCGACTGGTGCGGGACTGGCTGGACGGCGTCGACGTGGCGGAGGGCGAAGTGGTGCTCTGCGAGAATGTGCGCTTCAACCGGGGCGAGAAAAAGGACGACGAACAACTGGCCCGGCGCATGGCAGCGCTGTGCGACATCTACGTCATGGACGCTTTCGGGACTGCGCACCGCGCCCAGGCGTCCACCCATGGTGTGGGTCTGTATGCCCCGGTGGCCTGTGCCGGCCCGCTGCTTTCCGCGGAGTTGGATGCCCTGGGCAAGGCACTGGCGCAACCGCCCCGTCCCATGGTTGCCATTGTCGGTGGTGCCAAGGTGTCCACCAAGCTCACGGTGCTGGAAACCCTGGTGGACAAGGTGGATCAGCTGATCGTTGGTGGTGGTATTGCCAATACATTCATCGCCGCCGCCGGTCATGGTGTGGGCAAGTCATTGTACGAGGCAGATCTGGTGCCAGCCGCCGTCCGCCTGATGGAGCAGGCCAGGGCCCGGGGCGGCGAGATTCCGGTGCCCACCGACGTGATTACCGCCAAGGCCTTCGCCGAGGACGCCGCGGCCGAGACCAAGCCCGTGGACCAGGTTCTGGACGATGACCTGATCCTGGATATCGGGCCGGACACCGCCAGCCGGTACGCCAGCATGCTCATCAGCGCCGGTACGGTGGTCTGGAACGGTCCTGTGGGTGTGTTCGAGTTCGATCAGTTCGGTGCGGGTACCCGGGGGCTCGCCGAAGCCATTGCCGAGAGCAGTGCCTTTTCCATTGCCGGCGGTGGCGACACCCTGGCGGCGGTCGCCAAATATGGCGTTGAAGACCGGATCTCCTACATTTCCACCGGCGGCGGCGCTTTTCTCGAGTTCCTGGAAGGCAAGACGCTCCCCGCCGTGGCCATGCTGGAACGTCGCGCCACCGAGCTGGCTGGCTAGCCCTCGCGGTTCAGGCGTCGCCCATGAGGCGGCGCCTGGCTTCCTCGTACTTCTCGGCAGTCTGTCTGATGATCTCCGGCGGCAGGCTTGGCCCCGGGGCGGTCTTGTCCCAGTCCAGGGTTTCCAGGTAGTCGCGCACGAACTGCTTGTCGAAGCTCGGCGGCGAGCTGCCAACTGCGTAACTGTCCGCCGGCCAGAAACGGGATGAGTCGGGGGTCAGTATCTCGTCGATCAGGGTCAGTTGGCCGCCAGCGTCGAGACCGAATTCGAACTTGGTGTCGGCGATGATGATGCCCCGAGCGCGGGCATATGCAGCTGCCTCCGCATAGATCTTCAGGGTTACTGTCTGCACCTGCGCCGCCAGTCCGCTGCCCAGCAGCTCCACGGTGTGCTCATAGCTGACGTTCATGTCGTGATCGCCCACCGCGGCCTTGGTGGAGGGGGTGTAGATGGGTTCTGGCAACTGCTCTGCCTGGCGGAGTCCCGCGGGCAGTTCAATGCCGCAGACAGTGCCGTCGGCCTGGTAGTCCTTCCAGCCCGAACCGATGAGGTAGCCCCGGGCAATGGCTTCCACCGGCAGCGGTCGCAACCGCTTCACCACCACCGCCCGTCCCCGCACCAGCTCCCGTTCAGCTGCATCCGGCACCGCCTGTTCCAGGCTCATGTCGGACAGATGGTTGCGGATGATGCCCGCCGTGCGGGCAAACCAGAACCGGGAAATGGCGGTCAGCACCAGGCCCTTGCCCGGAATGGCGTCGGGCAGGATTACGTCGAAAGCCGACAACCGGTCCGTGGTCACGATCAGCAGGTGCTGCTCCCCCACTGCATAGATATCCCGCACCTTGCCCCGGGCGAGCAGTGGCAGGGATGACAGGTTGGTCTCGTGCAGTGTTTCAGGGGGCGTTGTCATTGTTTGCTTTCTTCCATCAGTGTGAACGCTGTCGCGGCGTAGTTTGGCCCGACCGGGACGTGCGATCAATTGCATGGCCGAACGGCGAGGGATGCACGGTCAGAAATGCGCCGGACTTCGGTTTTGGGACACGAGATCGAGTACGGCCTGCTCGGTATTGAAATAGATATGTCCCTCGCCCAGGGCCTCCATCAGGCCGGAGGTCCTGAGGCGATCCATGATTGGCCCCTTCACCCCGGCCAGATGCAGGGTGACGCCGGCCTCGCGGAGATTCAGCGCCATCCCCTGCAGCGTCTCCACGGCGCTGAGATCCACATGGTTCATCGCCGTGCAGATCAATACCACATGGCGCACCTCCGGTCGCTGGGCAAGGGCGTTGCCCACCAGTTGTTCCACATAGGCGGTGTTGGCGAAATACAGGCTTTCGTCGATGCGCAGCAGCAGCAGGTTCGGCCAGGTTTCCACCTCGTGGCGGCTCACGTTGCGGTAATAGTCGGTGCCCGGCACCCGTCCCACCACGGCGACGTGGGGGTGGCTGGTGCGCCAGAGCAGCGCGATTACCGACAGGCAGAGACCGGCGAGGAGGCCCATCTCGATGTCCACCAGCACCACGCCAAGGAAGGTGATCAGCATGGCCAGCCCGTCCGCCTTGTCGTAGTGCCAGGCTGCGCGGAAGGTATGCAGATCGATCAGCGGAATGACCGCCACCACGATCAGTGCAGCCAGGATGGGTAGGGGCAGGGACTGGAACAGTGGGGTGAGAAAGAGCGCGGTGAGGGCCACCAGCAGGGCGGTGACGATACCGGCGAACTGGGTTCTGGCGCCGGCATCGAAGTTGACCACCGAGCGGGCGAAGCCTCCTGCCACCGGCATGGTACCGCTGAAGGCCGCGCCGGCATTGGCGGCACCCAGGGCCAGCAGTTCCCGGTTGGGATCAATCCGCTGCCGACGCCGCCAGGCGAGTGCCTTGGCCACGGACACGCTTTCCACGTAACCGATGATGCTGATCACCAGGGCTGCGGGAAGCAGTGCACGCCAGTCGGTCAGGTGCAGAAAATCCAGTGAAGGCTGCGGCAGTCCGGCAGGGATATCACCCACCACCGGTATGCCGAGTCGTTCCAGGCCCAGCAATGCCGTGAGCCCCGTGGCCAGCAGCACGATCATCAGCGGTGCGCAGCGGGACAACAGTTTTGCCGGCCCGGCTTGCAGCCCCATTTTCTGCAGTAGTAGAACCAGCGGCGTGCGTGCCAGAAACAGCAGGATCATCCCGCAGCCGCCCATGAGCAGCAGAGGCGGCTGCAGCCCCGCGAGGCCGTTGATGAGTGCCATCAGCTGCTCCGGCAAGGCAGCATCCCTGGGTAATGCCACGCCGGTCAGCTGCGGCAGCTGACTGAATATGATCACCAGGGCGGCGCCACTGACGAAGCCCGCCAGCACCGGATGGCTCAGGTAGTTCGCCAGCGCGCCCAGGCGCAGGAACCCCATGGCCAGCAGAATGACCGCACTGAGCGCGGCCAGGGTGATGGCGCCCTGGATCGCCTCGGCACTGCCCGGCGCGTGGCCGAGGCCGCCCAGTGCTGTCGCCACCAGCAACGCTGCCACGGAAGCCGGCCCCACCGCCATGGTGCGGCTTGAGCCGAACAGGGCATAGAGAATCGGTGGCAGGATGCCGGCGTAGAGGCCGAGTATCGGAGGCAACCCTGCCAGCAGGGCCAGTGCCATGCCCTGGGGCACCAGCAGCACGGCAGTGATGGTGCCGGCCAGCAGGTCGTCGCGCAGACTGGTGCCCCGGCACTCACTGATCCAGTCGGGAATCAAGGCGCGGACGCTTTTCATTCTGCAGGCCATGGCCGGCAATGAATGGGGTCAGCTGCGAATGTCCTGATAGGCGGCCAGGGCATCCTTGCGCGATGTGGCCAGGTCCACCAGCGGTCTGGGGTAGGTGTCGCCGAGACGCACGCCCGCCTCTCGCAGGATCTGTTCCGGCGCGCTCCAAGGGCTATGCAGGTATTTGTCCGGCAAGGCGCGCAACTCGGGAACCCAACGGCGGACATAGTGGCCTTCGGGGTCAAAGCGCTCACCTTGCCGGACCGGGTTGAAGATCCGGAAATAGGGCGCGGCGTCGGCGCCACAACCCTGGATCCACTGCCAGCCCATGCTGTTGCTGGCAAGGTCGGCATCCACCAGGGTATCCCAGAACCAGGCTTCGCCGGTTTGCCAGGGAATCCGCAGGTTCTTGGTAAGCAGGGAGCCAACAATCATTCTCACGCGGTTGTGCATCCAGCCGATGGCCCAAAGTTCACGCATGCCGGCATCGACGATGGGAATGCCGGTGCGGCCCCGCTCCCAGGCGCGCAAGGCGTCGGCAGTGTCCGCAGCCCAGGGAAAATGCCGAAACCTGGCATCGAGTGGATCCTGCGGCATGTGTGGGAAATGATACAGCAGGTGATGGGCGAATTCCCGCCAGCCGACCTCCGACAGAAAGCTCTCGACGTCGTGATCGGGGAGTACGGTTTCCTGCTGTTGTCGGGTGACGGCTGCCCGGATCTGGCGCGGGCTGATCTCCCCCCAGTGGAGGTGGGGTGACAACCTGGATGTCCCCGCCTGGCCGGGGCGGTCGCGAGCGTCATCGTAGCCCTGCAGGGCACTCTCCAGAAAGGTCTCCAGTGCCGCGTTGGCCCCGGCTTCACCGGGCCGCCACTGATCGTGAAAATGGCGATCCCAGGGGATGCCTGGCAGCAGCCCAAGCGACTCGACAGGCTGCCCTTTGGGCCAGGCCGGTGGCGGCGCCGGCAACTCCGGTGCAGGCTCGGGGGCGATAGGTGGCATTGCGCTCAGGGCCCGCCAGAACGGGGTGAACGCGCGATAGTGACCACCGTCGCGGCGAGTCACTTCCCAGGGCTCCCGCAGCAGGGCTGCATTCAGGCTATGCACCGCCAGACCGTCTTCCCGGAGAGCGAGCTTGATTGTCTGATCTCGCTTGATCAGCGCCGGCTCGTACACCCGATTCCAGTACAGGGCTTCTGCGCCGGTTTCGCTGATGATTGCCCGCAGACAATCCAGGGTGTCATGAGTGCTGCGTATGATCAGTCGGCTGCCAGCCTTGTCCAGTGATGCGGACAGGGCCTTCAGGCTGTGATGCAACCACCAGCGGCTGGCGGCTCCGGGTGCCCAGTCGCCTTCGTCGGCCGGGTTGTGGACATAGACGGGAATGCAGTGACGGTGCTGACTGGCGGCGATCATCGCCGGATTGTCAGCCAGGCGCAGATCGCGCCGCAGCCATATCAGGGCCGTGGCCATGTGCTAGCCGACGCTGCGCTGGCGACCGACAGTGGCCGGTGGAACATGCCGGCCAACGAGTTGTAGCAGTCGTGTCGCATCCCGCGCCGGGATGAGGTTGCCGCCATCGCCCTCGTTGGTCACCCAGTGGGCGGCACCGTCAAGCATGAATACGGGGTATTCCAGGCCGCGCAATGCGTCGAGTAAACCGGGAGGGGCGGAGGGGGCATGGGCGGATAGCAGAACGGCTGCGCTACGGGACAGGCCGCCGGCTGCGGCCAGCGTCTCTGCGTCCACTGATGCGCCGAGCAGCACCACCCGATAGCCGCCAGACTGCGCACCGCATGCGGCGAGCATCAGCGCCAGATCGTCGCATTCTCCGGGTGCGGTCGCGGCAATCAGCTTGGGCCCGGTGGCGCGCCCGGCCTGATGGTGAAAACGGGCGCTGAGCTTATTCTTCAGGAAAGCGGTCAGGAAGCGATGGCGGGCCCGAGCTGTGGAGTCGTCGCCGATCTCGGCGGCAAGATCCGCCAGCAAGGGGCGAAGCAATCGGCCATGTACCAGGTCGGCGGGAAACAGTGCGAGGGTTTCCGAGTATGCGGCATCCAGCGCGTGTTCATCCAGGTTGGCGAGGGCTCCGCGCCAGCGATGCCTCTGCTCGTCCCAGGTGGACAGGGTGTCTTCGGACTCGCTGCCGGCCTGGGGTTCTTCCAGTACAACATCATCATCGTCGAGCACCTGCTGAGCCTGGCTGATGGGAATGCCGCGCTCGAGCAAAACGAGTATCTGCTGAATCCGATCGATGTCGCGCTCGGTGTAGAGCCGGTGCCCCTTCGGCGTGCGTTGCGGGCGGATCAGCCCGTAGCGCCGTTCCCATGCCCGCAGCGTCACGGGATTCACGCCCGTCATGGCGGAAATGGTGCGAATGGGATAAAGGCCCTTGCTCAATGCTCGATCCTCTCAGCTTGACCGCGCGGTGCTTCAGCAACTGTGTATAATTATTGTATCAGTTTTTTACCTGCCTGTTGCAATAGCTTCTAGGGTCTGGAATGTAAGCGCGAAGGGGGAGTCCGCGTTGGCGGGCACTTGTCGCTCGTCAATGACGGACCAGGCCGTCGCGTCGAAGGGCGGGAAGTGGGTGTCGCCGGCCTCGTTATTATCCACCCAGGTGAGGTACATGCGATCGACGCGGGGCATGAACAGGGCATAGATCTCTGCCCCGCCGATGATCATCACCTCGTCGGCACCCTCGGCCAGCGCCAGGGCCTGATCGACGCTGTTCGCCACCTGGCAGCCGTCGGCCACGTAGAGTGGGTCGCGGGTGAGCACGATATTCTTGCGGCCGGGCAGGGCGCGGCCTATGGATTCATGGTTACGGCGCCCCATGATCATGGGCTTGCCCATGGTCACCTGCCGGAAGTGCCGCAGGTCGGCGGGGGCGTGCCAGGGCAGGGCGTTGTCCCGGCCGATCACATGGTTTCGATTCAATGCCGCGATCAGAGAAATCATCCCGCCTCCCGTCAGACCGCTACGGGTGCCCGTATATGCGGATGGTGCTGATAGCCCTCCAGGCGAAAATCCTCGAACCGGAAGGCGAACAGATCGGTCACCGCCGGATCGAGATGCATGGTCGGCAGCGGATAGGGTTCCCGGGACAGCTGCAGTTCCGCCTGTTCCAGGTGGTTGCTGTAGAGATGCGCATCGCCCAGGGTGTGGATGAGCTCCCCCGGTTTGAGTCCTGTCACCTGGGCGACCATCAGTGTCAGCAGCGCGTAGGAGGCAATGTTGAAAGGCACGCCGAGGAAGATATCGGCACTGCGCTGGTAGAGCTGGCAGGAGAGTCTGTCCTCGGCAACATAGAACTGGAACAGGGCATGGCAGGGCGGCAGGGCCATGGCGTCGACTTCCGCCGGATTCCAGGCTGTAACCATGATCCGCCGGGAATCGGGGTTGCGCCGAATCTGTTCCACCACGCGGCTGATCTGGTCTATGTGCTGTCCGTCGGGTGTCGGCCAGGAGCGCCATTGCACTCCGTACACCGGGCCTAGGTCACCGTTCTCGTCGGCCCACTCGTCCCAGATGCTGACACCGTTGTCCTTCAGGTACCGAATGTTGCTGTCGCCGCTCAGGAACCACAGAAGTTCGTGGATCACGGACTTGAGGTGGATTTTCTTGGTGGTCACCAGGGGAAAGCCGGCGGCCAGGTCAAAGCGCATCTGGTGACCGAAGATCGAGCGGGTGCCGGTGCCGGTCCGGTCTTCCTTGCGCACGCCGTGATCCCGTACCAGTCGCATGAGATCAAGATACTGTTGCATGGTTTCCTCAGACCTTGGCCGATGCTGCCCCACGGTATGCTACCGCGAGCAGAATCAGGCCGAGCAGGATCATGGGCAGGGACAGCACCTGCCCCATGGTGACCCAGCCAAACGCCAGGTAGCCGATATGCGCGTCTGGCAGGCGCACGAATTCGACAATGAAGCGGAACGTGCCGTACAGCGCCAGGAACAGTCCGGACACTGCCATGGTCGGGCGCGGCTTGGCCGAGTAGAGCCACAGCACCGTGAACAAGACCACCCCTTCCAGCAGAAACTGGTAGAGCTGCGATGGGTGCCGCGCCACTTCGCCCAGGGGCGGGTAGACCATACCCCAGGCGACCTCGGTGGGCTTGCCCCAGAGTTCTCCGTTGATGAAATTGCCAATGCGTCCCAGACCGAGCCCCACTGGCACCAGGGGGGCGACGAAGTCCATCAGCTGCATGAAGCCGATGCCGAGCTTCCGTGCGTACAGCCAGCAACCGATGAGTACGCCGATCAGCCCGCCGTGGAAGCTCATGCCGCCTTCCCAGACGCGGATCAGCCGCAGCGGATCGGCCAGCACGTTGGCGGTGTCGTAAAACAGGATGTATCCCAGCCGACCCCCAGCGATGATGCCGAAGGCCACGTAGAACAGCAGGTCCGCCACCTGGGGCGGTTGCAACGGTGTGTCGGGGCGCGCTGCCCTGACCCAGCCCAGCCACCAGCCGGCAATGAAGCCGAACAGGTACATGAGTCCGTACCAGTGGATTGCCACGGGGCCGAGGCTGATGGCGACTGGATCGATGTCGGGATAGGTGAGCATGGTTGGCAATGGTAGAGGCAGCGGCGTCCCGGGGAAAGACCTATATCCTTGCCGGATGGTTGGTTGTGGTTTGGTGGATCAGGGGTGGGTGAGACGGTCAGAGACCGTCAGCGACATGGATGTCGCTGTCGAGCCCCCATGGATGGGTTTACGGCGTGTCTCTGACCGTCTCACCCACCCCTGATCCACCAAACCACCGGTTCCCTTCTAGGGTGTGCTCCAGGCCGGCAGCACCCGGCAGTACCAGGCCTTCAGGTAGCGGGTTTCCGGAATGGCGGGGTGTTCCGGGTGGTCCGGAGCGTGGCCGCCGTACTCCTGAATCTGCAGGCTGCGGTCAAGGTGTCGGGCGCCACCCAGCACCTCCTTCAACAGATCGTCGGCAGAGACGTGGGATGAGCACGAGGCGCTGACCAGGATGCCGTCCTTGTCCAGAACCTGCATGGCAAGCTGATTGAGTCGTCGGTAGCCGGCGAGACCATTGCGCAGATCCTTGCGCCGCTTGACGAAAGCCGGTGGGTCCAGAATCACCACGTCATAGCGCTCGCGCTCTTCCCGCAGGGCCTGCAGCGCCTCGAAGGCGTCGCCCTCGACGGCCGTCAGCCCCTCGCCCACACCATTGAGTGCCGCGTTTTCCTGGGCCCGGTCCAACGCTGCAGCGGAGCTGTCGATACAGGTGACCGCAGACGCCCCCGCCGCCAGCGCCTGCACGCCCCAGCCACCGACATAAGAGAACACGTCCAGTACCCGCAGGCCTCGCACGTAGGGCGCCAGCCGGGCACGGTTGGCCCGATGGTCGTAGTACCAGCCGGTTTTCTGCCCCTCGGTTGCCGAGACGCGGAAGCGGCAGCCGTTCTCCTCCAGTTCGAGAAATTCCCGGGGCTCTCCCTCCGCCCAGCGAACATAGCTCTCCAGCCCCTCAAGCACACGCAATCCACTGTCGGCGCGGATAAGGATGGCGGACGGTGCCACTGCCCGTTGCAGCGCGCGGATGATGGCATCCAGCGCCAGTTCCATTCCGGCGGTGTTGGGCTGCACCACGCAGACGTCGCCGTAACGGTCAATAACCAGGCCAGAGAGGCCGTCGGCATCGCCGTGAATCAGCCGATAGTGATCGCTGGCGAAGTGGCGCCGCCGTGCCGCCAGCGCCAGGTTCAGTCGGTGTACCAGCAGCGACTCGTCCAGCAGGCGCTCCGGATCGCGGCTGATCAGTCGTCCGGCGATGAGCGAGTGAGGGTTGGCGTATCCGGTGCCCAGCGCCTTCCCCGCATTGGTGCGTATCACCACAGGCGTGCCCGGCGGCAGTTCGTTCAGCGCCGAGCGCGCCGTATCCACCTCATTGCCGAAAATCCACAGATGCCCTGCGCGCAGCCGCCGTTCCTCGCCGCGCTTCAGCCACAAGGATGGAGTATTCTCGGTCATGTTGGTGTGTCCCTGGGTCAGCTCGGGGCGCACAGTCTACCTGTGTCCTGCATACTGGTGACAGTTTGTCTGTCGTTCGTCAGCGTCACCTTGCGGGGTGTCGGGCAGCCGCTACAATCGAGGCACTTTTTCGGCGGGAGCCCTGGTATCCCGCAGTGCAGGGGGTTTGAATTGTTGTCTTCAAGACTGGTTATGTTGCTGTTGCTGTTGCTGGCTTTCATGCTCTTGCCCGGGCTGACGCAGGCTCAGCAGACCCGATACATCAGCGATGAACTGGCTCTGGACATGCGCTCCGGGCCAGGCAACCAGTATCGGATTCAGCAGATGGTGCCCGCAGGCACGCCGGTCACTGCATTGGAGGACTCCCAGGGCTGGACCCGCGTACAGCTCAGTGGTGGACGGGAAGGCTGGGTGCTGACCCGACTGCTCACTGATACCCCCAGCGCCCGCTCGCAGCTCGATCGCGTTCAGCAGAACGCATCCCAGTTGCAGGCCCGCAACGAAGAACTCACCGTCGATCTGGAAGAGGCACGGCAACGCCTGTCCATGCTGGAGACGGCGCTGACCGAGACCACCAGTGAGCGGGATACCCTCGGCCGGCAGGTGGAGCAGGCGCAGCAGGGTCTGCAACTCCACGACGAGAACCAGGAAATGCGCAAGCAGGTGATTGACCTGCAGCGCGAGATCCAGGATCTCACCCACGAAATCGACCGGCTACAGGATCGCAACGACCAGCGCTGGTTTCTGGTGGGCGGTTTCGTACTGTTCTTCGGTCTGCTCCTGGGGCTGATTCTGCCCAAGCTCGGTTGGCGTCGCCGTAACAGCTGGAGTTCGGGTAGCCTGTAGGGCGAAGTCGCGCCCACACACCGGGAGGATACCCATGGCCGCAACGCCGTCGCTGATGCACATGATCCAGGATCTGATCGCCATTCCGTCGGTCAGCAGCGTCAACCCGTCCCTGGACCAGAGCAATCGCCCGGTGGTGGAACGCCTTGCCGAGTGGCTGGAACCATTGGGCTTTGCCATCGAATTCCAGCAGGTTCCCAGTGACCCGGGCAAGGTGAACCTGATCGCCACCCTGGGTCGTGGGGAGGGGGGGCTCGTGCTTGCCGGGCATACCGATACCGTGCCCTTCGATGACTCGGGCTGGAGCAGCGACCCCTTCAAACTGAGCCGGCGTGATGGTCGCCTCTACGGCCTCGGCACGTCGGACATGAAAGCCTTTCTGGCGCTGGCCATTGAAGCGGCCCGCGACTATCGCCCCGAAGACATGCGCCGCCCGCTGGTGATTCTTGCCACCGCCGACGAGGAAAGTGGCATGACCGGTGCCAAGGCGCTGGTGGACGCCGAGAAACGGTTGGGTCGCCATGCTGTCATTGGCGAGCCCACCGGCATGAAGCCGGTGAATGTGCACAAGGGTGTGATGATGGAGTCCATCCGCATTCGCGGTCGATCCGGGCACTCCAGCGATCCATCCTTTGGCGCCAGTGCCCTGGAGGGCATGGTGCGGGTGCTGAACGATATCATCGCCTGGCGACAGCAGTTGCAGTCCCGGCACATAGATCCGCGCTTTTCGGTACCGGTGCCCACCATGAACCTCGGGCATATTCACGGCGGCGACAATCCGAACCGCATCTGCGCAAGCTGCGAGCTGCAAATCGATATCCGGCCCCTGCCCGGCATGTCCATCGAGGAGTTGCGGACCACGCTTGGGCAACGGGTGGTGCGCGCCCTGGGCGATCTGTCGCTGCAGATCGAGGTGGTACCACTGTTTCCCGGTCTGCCGGCCATGGAGACCCTTGCCGGTGCCGAGATCGTGCGTGCCACGGAAGCGCTGACCGGCAGTGAGGCGCAGGCGGTACCCTTCGGCACCGAAGGTCCGTTCTTCCGCGACCTGGGCATGGACGTGGTCATCATGGGCCCCGGAGATATTGACCAGGCGCATCAGCCCGATGAGTTCCTGCTGGAGGATCGACTGCAGCCCACCGTGGATCGTCTGCGGACGCTGATCCGCCAGTTCTGTGTCGACGAGACCGTGGCGAGCCTCCGTCAATGAGCACCGATTACGTCCAGTGGTTCCGGCGCAGCGCGCCCTATATCAATGCGCACCGGGGGCGGACTTTCGTCATCAGCCTGGGCGGGGAGGCCGTGGAGTCGGAGGAGTTCGCCAGCCTGGTGCACGACGTGGCGCTCCTGAACAGTCTGGGCATCCGCGTGGTCCTGGTGGCGGGTACCCGGCCGCAGATCGAGCAGCGCTTGGCGGCTCGCGGCGGTTCGCTGCGCTACCACGGTGGCTTGCGCATTACCGATGATCTGGCCCTGTCCTGTGTCAAGGAAGCTGCCGGCACGGTGCGGGTGGAACTGGAGGCGCTGTTGTCCATGGGCGTGGCGAACTCGCCCATGGCGGGGTTTCGCCTGCAGGTCGCCTCGGGGAATTTCGTAACGGCACGTCCTCTCGGCGTGCGTGACGGGGTGGATTTTCTCCACACCGGTGAAGTCCGGCGCATTGATCATGCCGGCATCAACGAGCGGCTGGACGCGGGAGCCATCGTGCTGCTGGCCCCGCTGGGGTACTCGCCCACCGGGGAGGTGTTCAATCTCGCGGCGGAAGAGGTGGCGCTGGCGGCAGCCCAGGCCTTGCAGGCCGACAAGCTGCTCTACCTGGTGGAGCAGGCTCTGCCGCGGGATGCCTCTGGCGCACTGCTGCGCGAGCTGGATCTCCACCAGGCTCAGCGCGTTGCCCAGGGGTTGCAGGGGAGCGGTGAGGCCGAAGCCGAGTTCAGGCGCTTGCTGGAGGGTGCCGTGCGTGCCTGTCAGGGCGGCGTGCAGCGGGTGCACCTGCTGGAGCGCCGTGGTGATGGCCACCTGTTGCTCGAGCTGTTTACCCGGGACGGCGTCGGCACCCTGGTCACCGGCAACCCGTTCGAGTCCATCCGTCAGGCCCGGGTGGATGACGTCGGCGGTATCCTGGAGTTGATTGAGCCGCTGGAGCGCGAAGGCTTGCTGGTGCGACGCTCGCGGGAGCATCTGGAAACACAGATCGGCGAGTTCACCGTCATCGAACGCGATGGCGCGGTGATTGCCAGCGCGGCGCTGTCACCCCATCCGGCGGCTGGTCTGGGTGAACTTGCCTGCTTTGCGATACATGGCGACTACCGCAGCAGCGGCCGTGGTGATCAACTCTTGCGACATGTAGAGAAGGAGGCGCGGCGTCAGGGCCTGGACGCGATCTTCGTGCTCACCACCCGCACCGCGCACTGGTTCCAGGAGCGGGGTTTCCGGCCCGCCGAATTGGACGAGCTACCGGTGGAGCGCCGGAAGATGTACAACCTGAAGCGCAATTCGAAGGTGTTCTTCAAGCAGCTTTGAGGCTAATCGAAGATCTCGCCTGCGGCGCCTTCATCATCGCCGTTTTCGTCGCCGTGATAGCGCGCGCCGATGTTGGCAAGCTCTCCCAGCGCCTGCATGGCGCGCGCGCTGCCGTTGCCGGCCGCGCGTTGGATCCAGCGTATGGCTGCTCGCTCGTCCCGTTGAACGCCCTGGCCGGTGTAATACATGTAGCCAACGGTGTACTGCGCATCGGCATTGCCGGCCTCGGCCTCCGCGACCATCAACTCGAAGGCACGACTGTAGTCTCCGGCCTCCCAGGCGGCGCGGCCCTCGTCGAACCGTTCGCTGGGCGCGCTTGAGCCGACGCCGGCGCAGCCGGCGAGCAGCAGGGCAAGCGCCAGAGCGGCGACGCCCCGCGAGACATGCTTGAATCCCATCGTTGTCCTCATGGTGTGCCGGGTCACCCTGGTAATCGCCTGGCGAGGGTGAGCCCGTCGGCGAGCGGAATCACGCAATGATCTACCCGTGGCTCGTCCCGTACCAGTCTGTTGAAAGCCCGAATGCCTTCCGTGTCTGCGCTGTGATCGTCGCCGTCCACGACCCGTCCCGACCACAATACATTGTCCACCAGAATGAGTCCGCCCGGGTGGATCAGTTCAACGCACAGTTCGAAGTACCTGGGGTAGTTGGCCTTGTCGGCATCGATGAAGATGAAGTCGAAGCCGGCTTCATGGTCTTCAAGCAACATCGCCACCGCCTCCAGCGCCGGGCCGATTCGCGCGGTGATCTTCCCGCCGACACCTGCCTCATCCCAGTAACGCCGGGCGATAGCGGTGGTTTCCGGGTTCAGGTCCAGGGTCAGCAGCGTGCCGTCTTCAGGCAGAGCCTGCGCCACAGCCAGAGCGCTGAAGCCCGTGAAGGTGCCGATTTCCAGACAACGGCGGGCGCCGGTGATCGCCACCAGCATCCGCATGAACCGCGCCTGCTCCAGGGCGATCTGCATCTTCGCCCCCGGCAGCGTCGCGGTTTCCGACATCAGGCGCTGCTCCAGCGGCGACGGCTGTGCCTGAATCTCCTGCAGGTAGGTCTGCAAGGCATCATTCATGGCAAGGCTGCGGCGCGTCATGATCTGCGTCCTCGAAACTCGCCCCGGCATGTCTCGGGCTGGAACCGTGAATGTCCGTTCCCGGATCGTTTTGTGACGGCGGCGGCAGATCGTACCGCTCGAACGCACGTATGGTCATACCGGGTGGGTGCTCCTGCGCCATTGGTGGCGGGGGCAACCGAAGACAATGAAAGTGCGCTCGAGCGTACCAAGCTGCGTCGTGCGAAGCCAATGCCTTCGGCGGCAATCATATTCGACAGGATGCAACCATGACCGATGGCCCCGCCAGCAACGCCAGGGATAGCGTCTGCCTTCTGCAGCTGACCGATCCGCACCTGTTCAGTGACGGCCAGGGAGCACTGGCGGGGGTCAGCACCAGCGCGACCTGGCACAGCGTATTGAGCGAGGTGCAGCGCCGTGGGCCGCGGCCCGACGCCGTGCTGGTGACTGGCGACCTGGTTCATGATCACCGCGAATCCACCTATCGGCGGCTGATGGACGACCTGCAGGTCTTCGACGCGCCGGTGTACGTTCTGCCCGGCAACCATGATGACGGTTCCCTCATGGCGTCGGTCTTTGCCGATCATGACACTATTCGCTGGGTTGGTCATGTCGTCTTGGGCGAGTGGTTGGTGGTGATGCTGGACTCCACCATCGCAGGCTCCCCCGGCGGCCATCTGTCGTCGGATGAGCTTGATCGGCTGGCGCGTACGCTGCGCGACCATGCCGAGAGGCCCACCCTGGTGGCCCTGCATCATCACCCCGTTGACGTCGGCTCCGCCTGGATCGATGCCATCGGCGTCGACAACGGCCAGGACTTGATGGAACTGCTTGAGCGCCATCCCCAGGCCCGGATCGTCCTGTGGGGACATGTCCACCAGGAAGTGGATCAACGCCTCGGCGCCCTGAGAATGCTTGCCACGCCGTCCACCTGTATTCAGTTCCTGCCGGGAGCAAGGAATTTCACCCTCGACGAGATTGCACCGGGCTGGCGTTACCTGCGACTGCAGGCCGATGGTGGCGTCGAGACATGGGTCGAGCGATTGGAGCGGTTACCAACAGGCCTGGACCTGAGCCTGCGGGGCTACTGAAACGTATGGGCAGAGGCATAGTCAATGAGCGCGAGTGAAGCCGGCGCCGGCCTGCGGGACGCCAGGCCGGGCAGCGAGGTGGAGCGACTGCGGCAGGAACTCGCGGCGGTCCGCCAGCGGCTGGAGGAGGAAGTCGCCTATCACCGCGCCAAGGCCGAGACCAGTCGGCAGCAGATCGAGGCGCAGCATCTTCGTCAGCAGGCTGCCGAGGTCGCGCGGCGGCGACGGCTGGAAGACCAGGTGGCGACGCTGGAGGCACAGTTGCGGGAGTCACGCGATCATGGTGATCGTGTGCAACGGCGGTATGATGAGCTGGCAAACCAGTTCCTGCAGCAGGAAGAAAGCACCCGTCATTCCGTGCAGGAGGAGGTCGCCCGCTACAAGGCGGCGGCGCAGAGCGCCTGGCAGAGCGCAGAGGAGGAGTTGGCACGCATGGAAGGGGAAATGCATCGCCTGCGCGAGGCGCTGAATGCAGAGCGCTCCCGCAGTCGTCAGCTGGAGGAGACCTTGCGCAGCCTGCAAGGGCTGGATGGCAACGTTGATGAGGACGAGGCCGACAGTCTGCGCGGGGAGTTGTCGACCCTCCGCAAGGCGCTGGATCTGTCCGAGCGGCGTCGCGTGCAGCTGCAGCAGCGGACCGTCCGTCTCGCCGAGCAACTGGTGGGCATGCAGGGCAAGGTGTCGGAGTTGCAGCAATCAGCCGAGGATACCGACAAGGCGCGGGCGGACAGCGAAGGTGCGGCCCAGGTCCGCAATGTCTACCGCTCCTTCCACACCGGTGCCGGCAATCCCACGCAGGTTGATCTGAGCGAGGCCAACGCCATCTTGCGGGCGGCGGCCGCGCAGAACGCTGTTGACGCCGAGTCGAAAAAAGCGGCTCCGGCCCTCGACGTCTCCGGCGGGCTGGACGACGATATCGCCGAGGAATTCCTGCTGATGTCGGCGGATTCCTCGCTGGATGCCGGCAAGCTGGAGCGGCTCCAGCAGCAGGTGGAAAAACAGGAAGCCCAGGATCGTGCCCGGCAGACGGTGCAGACGGCCCGCCGCAACGTGTTTCTGGAAGACGAACAGGACGCTGCAGCGGCGGCGGGCAAAGCCCATCAATCGGCAAGGAAGCCGGTGGCACCGAGCCCGCAACCGGTTCGAGAGGCCCGGGCCGGTCTCTCGCTGGGCCAGCATTTCAGCAAGCTGGCTCAGGGTCTGCTGGTGGTGGCCCTGCTGCTGGCACTCGGCGGTATTGCCATCTGGTTCCTGGGGGTGGATATCCTCCCCTGATCGCCGAGTCTCCCGAAGGACACTAAATTTCCACCATCTCGAAATCGTCCTTGGTGGCGCCACATTCGGGGCAGGTGAAATCCTTGGGGATATCCTCCCAGCGCGTGCCGGGCTTGATGCCTTCGTCCGGCAGACCTTCCGCTTCTTCGTACACCCATCCGCAAATCACGCACATGTAGGATTTCAAGACGCTGCCTCCTATGAGTATGTTGAAGGGGTTGCCACTCTAACCCGTCGTGCCGAAAGCGTCGACCGTCCATCGCAACGGAGAAACGACCCCATGTCCAACGTCCATCACCGCCTATCGGGGCTGTATGTCATCACCGATGGCCAGTCGCGATCCCTGCAGGTGCTGATCGACCGGGCCCGGGCGGTGCTCGACGGCGGGGCGCGGGTGCTGCAGTACCGGGACAAGACCGATGACGCCCCGCGACGGCTGCGGGAGGCATTGGCGCTGTGCGGCCTGTGCCGTGACGCCGGGGCGCTTTTCATCGTCAACGACGACAGTCGGCTTGCCGCCGCCTGCGGCGCGGATGGCGTTCATCTGGGGCGGGATGATGGCGCAATCGACCAGGCCCGCGGACTGCTGGGCCCCGAGGCCCTGATTGGCGTGTCCTGTTACAACTCGCTGGAGCGGGCGGAGGCCTTGCAGCGGGCTGGTGCCTCGTATCTGGCGTTCGGTGCGGTGTACCCGTCGCCGACCAAGCCCGGGGCGATTCAGGTATCCATGGATACCCTGCGCGAGGCGCGCCAGCGCTTCAAGCTGCCGCTGGTGGCCATTGGTGGCATAACTGCGGAGAATGCCGCGCCGCTGGCCGCGCTGGGCCTCGATGCCCTGGCCGTGATCAGCGCCGTGTTCAGTGCGGCTGAACCGGCGACGGCGGCGCGGCGGATCTGCCAGGTCATGCAGGCTGCTCGGGAGTATCAGTGAGTCGCGTCCCCTGACGCCTGTTACACTTTGCGCACCATGGACACAATGCACACAGACATTCCCTTGTTGGAGGCTAGCCCGGCATGAATCATTCCCAGTCCCTGTTCGAGACGGCGCAGGAGTATCTTCCCGGAGGCGTGAATTCCCCGGTGCGGGCATTCAAGGGAGTGGGCGGGACACCGATCTTCATTCGCCGCGCCGAGGGGCCCTACCTCTATGACGAGGACCACAACCGCTACATCGACTTCGTCTGCTCCTGGGGTCCGGCGGTGGTGGGTCACGCCCATCCCGAAGTGGTCGAAGCCGTTTGTGAGGCCGCAGCGGGCGGGCTGAGTTTTGGCGCTCCCACGGAGGCTGAGACGCGCATGGCAAAGGCGATTCGTGGCCTGGTGCCGTCCATGGAGCGGCTGCGCATGGTCAACTCGGGCACCGAGGCCACCATGAGCGCGCTGCGCCTGGCCCGTGGCTTCACCGGCCGGGATGTGATCGTCAAGTTCGAGGGCAATTATCACGGTCATGTGGATTCGCTGCTGGTCAAGGCCGGTTCTGGTGCCCTGACCCTGGGCACGCCGACGTCTCCCGGCGTGCCGGAGAGCGTGGTCAAGGACACGGTGACCCTCAACTACAACGATCCGGAGGATGCCCGGCGCGCCTTCTCGGAAATGGGGGAGCGGGTTGCGGCGGTGATTGTCGAGCCGGTGGCCGGCAACATGAACTGCGTGCCGGGCACGCAGGATTTCCTGAACACCCTGCGCAGCCTCTGCACGGAACATGGTGCGGTGCTCATTTTCGACGAGGTGATGTCAGGATTCCGCGCCGCCCTGGGTGGCGCGCAGGCGCACTACGAAATCACCCCGGATCTGACCTGCCTGGGCAAGGTGGTTGGCGGCGGCATGCCGGTGGGTGCCTTCGGTGGCCGACGCGACATCATGGAGCATCTGGCGCCGCTTGGCCCCGTCTATCAGGCCGGGACGCTGTCGGGTAACCCGGTGGCCATGGCTGCAGGTATCAAGACACTGGAGATCATTTCCCGTCCGGGACTGTTCCAGCGGCTGGAACAGTCCACCAGCTACCTGGCACAGGGAATCCGGGATCGGGCACGAGAGGTCGGCTTGCCGCTGCAGGTCAATCAGGTGGGGAGCATGTTCGGCGTTTTCTTCACCGAGCAGGACACGCCGGTGACATCCTATGCACACGTCATGAACTGTGACGTGGACCGCTTCCGGCGGTTCTTCCACGCCATGCTGGCGGAGGGTGTCTACATGGCGCCATCGGCCTTTGAGGGCGGCTTTACCTCCATTACCCATGACGAGGGAGTGATGGACGACACGCTGAATGCCTTCTCCCGGGTTTTCGCGCAGTTGAAGCGGTAGCGCGCTCGGGGCGTGGCTCGTCAGGCGTCGTCCTTCTGGCCGAGGCGCAGGGCGGGTATCACCGACTGCAGGCTTTGCAGTCGTATCATCGGGTCACTGATGGTCAGCAGCCGCTGTCGATCTTCCAGTCGCAGCGGCAGAATCTCTGCCAGTCGGCAGGACAACCAGTCGGCATCGCCGTCGGCGCGGGGGGTGTGTTCGTAGCCCAGGCCGGGTAGCGCCAGCACCTGGTCCAGCATGCGGGTCAGCTCCGCCGGCTGTTCGGGCAGGGGTGGAGACTGCTCTGCCGACAGGGGTTCCACCTGGGCCCAGAGCAGCCGATTCTTCGCCAGTTCCATGCTGCGTATGCGAAAGCGTTCCCCGCCGATGGCCGTCAGCCCCAGAAGACCGTCGGGCCGCTTGTCCCAGTCGACAATGCGGGCAATGGTGCCCACCGGGTGGGGGTGCGCCGGCTCACCGATTTCGTTGCCCTCCTGAATCAGGCAGACACCGAAGCCGCGATCCTCCCGCAGGCACTGGCTGACCATGTCCAGATAACGGGTTTCGAATATTCTGAGCTGCAACGGACCGCCGGGAAAAAGCACGGTTCGTAGCGGAAAGATGGGTATGCGCATCATCACGGTCGTCGCCTGTCGGATTACTCAGTCCTTGTGGGTGTGGCGTGCGTGCCCCCATCTGGGCTGCAGATCATTGGGCACGTCCAGATGATCGAGTATGCGGGCCACGACGAAATCCACCAGATCATCCACCGATTGCGGCTGATTATAAAACCCCGGACAGGGCGGCATGATGACCGCGCCCATGCGGCTCAGGGTCAGCATGTTTTCCAGGTGCAAGGTGGAGTAGGGCATTTCCCGGGGCACAAGGATCAGGCGACCGCGTTCCTTCAGCACCACATCGGCGGAGCGTTCGATGAGGTTGTTGCTGGTGCCTGCGGCGATACCGCCAAGCGTACCGGTGGTGCAGGGGCAGACAACCATGCGGCGGGCGGCGCCGGAGCCTGATGCGCAGGCCGCCGTCCACTGGGTGTTGCCGAGCAGTTTCAGCTGACCGTCACCGGCCGCGAAGCGATCGCTCAGGAACCGTTCTGCTTCCGGGTTGCGTCCGGGCAGGCCCAGATCCGTCTCCGTGCCGAGGACCACGCGGGCCGCATCGGAGATCAGCAGGTGCACACCCATGCCCTTTTCAAGCAGCACCTGGAGCAGCCGAAGGCCGTAGGGCATACCTGATGCGCCGGTCCAGGCGAGGGTGACGTGATCGTGTCTGGGATCGCTGCTCAAAGGGTCTGCTCCTTGTTCGAAAGGGCCTGCAACAGGCGCTCATGGATGCCGCCAAAGCTGCCATTGCTCATGACCACAACACAGTCCCCGGGTTGTGCGTTATCGCAGATATCGGTCACCAGTTGTTCCAGATTGTCGCTCCAGACGCCCGGGACGGACAGGCGTTCGACAATGTCCGCCACCCGCCAGTCAATGGCCGGGGGTTGAAACAGAAAGACCTGGTCGGCCTCGTTTAACGCGCTTGGCAGGGCGGCCTGGTGGCTGCCGAGCTTCATGGTGTTGGATCGGGGTTCCAGCACGGCGATCAGTCGGCCCGCCGTCACTCCTGGGCGCATGGCCTGAAGCGTTGCGCTGATCGCTGTCGGGTGATGGGCGAAGTCATCAAAGACCCGCACCCCCGCCACTGTGCCGCGCAACTCCTGGCGTCGTTTCATGCCCCGGAAGCCTGCCAGCGAGGCAAGCCCCTGCTCCAGTGGTACGCCCACATGTCGTGCGGCAAGCAGGGCGGCCAACGCATTGCGTGCGTTGTGTTCCCCGGGTTGCGACCAGGCCAGCGGGTGCAAGCCGCCGGCGGTGTCTGTTACCCCCCAGCCATCGCCATGTCTCTGTAGCCGGTAGTCGTTGTCCGGTTCGGCTCCAAAGCGGGTCACCGGGGTCCAGCAGCCGCGCTGCAAGGTCTCGGCGATGCTGGTCTGGTCGCCGTTTGCCAGGATCAGTCCGCCACCGGGTACAGTGCGGACCAGATGATGGAACTGGGTCTGGATCGCCGCCAGGTCCGGGAAGATGTCCGCGTGGTCATGCTCCAGGTTGTTGATGACCAGCGTCCGCGGCCGGAAGTGGACGAACTTGGATCGTTTGTCGAAAAACGCCGTGTCGTACTCGTCCGCCTCGATCACGAAAAACGGGGTGCTGCCGAGGCGCGCCGAGCGGTCGAAGTTTCCCGGCACCCCGCCGATCAGGAAGCCGGGGTCGAGCCCTGCATCCTCCAGCAGCCAGGCCAGTATTCCGGCGGTGGTGGTCTTGCCGTGGGTGCCGCTGACGGCGAGTACCCAGCGGCCTTGAAGAACGTGCTCGGCCAGCCACTGTGGTCCGGATGCATAGGGCAGGCCGCGGTCCAGCACCGCCTCCACCAGCGGATGGCCGCGGGACAGCGCGTTGCCGATGATCACGCAGTCCGGTGCCGGCTCGAGCTGCGTGGCGTCCTCGTCGCTGGTGACGGCGATCCCCTGGCTCTCCAGCAACGTGCTCATGGGGGGGTAGACGTTGCGATCCCAGCCGCTGACCCGGTAGCCCAGGTCGCGGGCCAGCAAAGCCAGACTGCCCATGAAAGTTCCGCAGATACCGAGGATGTGGACATGCATGCAGGCTTACCCGACGAATTGGTTGAGAAACAGGGAGAGCCCATAGTAGAGCAAGGCGATCACCACCCCGGCGGACAGGGGCAGGTCCAGCGCATGGCGCATGATGTGGCCCATCACGGCCACCGACCAGATCACCACCGCCAGCCACCAGTACGCGGCCCAGACCACCGGCTCGCCGGGCGACCCTCCCAGCGCGAACAACGGCGGAAGCACGAACAGGGTCAGCAGCAGTGAGGTGCCGAACATGGCGCTGGCCGTCTGAACGTAGCGGTTCAGTCGCCCACGGAGCTGCAGCAGTATCCAGGGCACGCCAAGGCCCAGCGCGGTGTGCAGCAGGACGCGCCCGAAGCCGTTGTCCTCTTCCGGCAGCAGCTGCAGCGACACAACGGACAGGGCCGTTGCCGCAACCACTAACAGGATCAGCCACTCCCGCGAGTAGGGTAGATCCTGCGGTCCGGCGCGAAACCAGCATACCCGCAAGAGGGTTTCCAGCGGCTGCAGCACGGGTCGACACTCCCCGAAATGAAAAGCATAGCCTGCCACAGACTGCAGTCTTGCACATCGGTGCGCTATCGCCTCGGCAAGCTGCGTATTTTCCGGTATCCTTGCCGCCCAAATTCCAAGCAGCTTGTTCAACTGACTGGTTGCGCGCCGGCTGTCAAGCACCGGGGATCTCTCTCGATATGGCACTCAAGAACGCCTTTTATGCCCAATCCGGCGGTGTTACTGCCGTCATCAATGCGAGCGCCTGTGGCGTTATAGAAACCGCCCGCCGCCACAGCGATCGCATCGGCAAGCTTTACGCCGGACGCAATGGCATCATCGGTGCGCTCACCGAGGACCTTATCGATACCTCGCTGGAGTCGGATCAGGCCATCGCCGCACTGCGCCATACCCCCTCCGGCGCCTTCGGTTCGTGCCGCTACAAGCTGAAAGGTCTGGAAGAGAACAGGGCTGAATACGAGCGCCTGATCGCCGTTTTCGAGGCCCACAACATCGGCTACTTCTTCTACAACGGCGGCGGTGATTCCCAGGACACGGCGTTGAAGGTCTCCCAACTCGGGGAGCGCATGGGTTACCCGATCACCTGCATTGGCATTCCCAAGACCGTGGATAACGATCTCCCCATTACCGACTGTTGCCCCGGCTTCGGCTCCGTTGCCAAGTACGTGGCGGTGTCCACCATGGAGGCCGGTCTGGACGTCCGCTCCATGGCCGAGACATCCACCAAGGTATTCGTGCTTGAAGTGATGGGCCGGCATGCGGGCTGGATCGCCGCCGCCGCCGGACTCGCGGCGGAATCGGAAGACCAACCCCCCCATGTCATCCTGCTGCCGGAAGTGCCCTTCAGGAAGCAGCCATTCCTTGACGCGGTAAGGCGCTCCGTGGAGCGCTTTGGTTATTGCGTGATCGTTGTGTCGGAAGGCATCCGTGAAGAGGACGGTCGCTTTCTCTCCGACAGTGGCAGCACCGACGCATTCGGTCATGTGCAGTTGGGCGGTGTCGGCCCGATCATCGCCAGCATGTGCAAGCGCGAGCTGGGCTACAAGTACCACTGCGCGGTGGCCGATTACCTGCAGCGGGCAGCCCGCCATGTGGCGTCCAAGACCGACGTTGACCAGGCCTACGCCGTGGGTGCTGCCGCCGTGGAAATGGCCCTGGATGGGCGCAACGCCGTGATGCCCACCATTGTACGCAAGCGCGACGAGCCCTATCAGTGGGAGATCGGCTGCGCGGACCTGGCGGAAGTGGCCAATCGCGAGCGTGGCCTGCCGCCGGAGTACATCCGCGAGGACGGTTTTGGCATCACCGACGCCTGCCGCCGCTACCTGCAGCCGCTGATCCAGGGGGAGGACTACCCTCCTTACCGAAATGGCCTGCCCTATTACGTGCGACTCAAGAATGCATCGGTGCCGCGGCGCCTGGGCGACACCTTCACGCTGCGCTAGCACCGTCAGATATCAGAGACCAAGCAAAGGGGAACAGCATTATGAACATCGACGCGATTCCGGCCGGGAAGTCCGTTCCCGACGACATCAACGTCATCATCGAGATCCCGCAGAACGCCGACCCGGTCAAGTACGAGGTCGACAAGGATAGCGGTGCGCTGCTGGTGGATCGCTTCATGGGTACAGCCATGCACTATCCCTGCAACTACGGCTATGTCCCCCATACCCTGTGCGGCGATGGTGATCCGGCGGACGTGCTGGTGGTTGCCCCGTTTCCGTTGCAGATGGGCTCTGTGGTGCGCTGCCGGCCGGTGGGCGTGCTCAAGATGGAAGACGAGTCCGGAGAGGACGCCAAGCTGCTGGCCGTGCCGGTGGACAAGCTCACCAAGCTCTACAGCAAGGTCAAGGGTCCGGAGGACCTGCCGCAGATCCTGCTTGACCAGATCAGTCATTTCTTCGAGCACTACAAGGATCTGGAGCCCGGCAAATGGGTCAAGATCCAGGGCTGGGAAGGCCTTGAGTCGGCGCGCCAGGAACTGCTGGACGCCGTCAAGCGGGCGGGTAACTGATCCCCGTCCGTCAACGGGATTCGGGCCCCGTGAGCGGGGTCCGGTCCCGGGTAGACATGCGCTGGTGACGGGTTTTCTTACAGTCCTGTGACGTCCTACTGGACATCGTAATTCGCAGCCCTATACTACGCCCCAATGTGCACTGCACCATCCCAAGGCAGATGCACAGGCTGGCTCTCGGAATGAATCGTTCCGGGCGTTTTTGCAGCAGTCGCGAGGTGTCTTCATGGCACGAGTGATGACGAGGCAGCGTCTCCATAGGGAGAACCTGGCCTACCGCTTTACCGGTGGTGTCAGCCAGGAGAACCGCTGCAGCGGATTTACGCCCGCCTTCAGAGATACGTCGACCGGGATGGTCTACCCCTCTTTGTGTGGCACCGGGTCACCGGTTCCGTTCCATTGCCTGGATGGCTTGCCTGACGATCTCGTTTTGCAGCGGGATTGCAACGGGGCGGCCTGCGCGGTGAAACCCACTGTGGAAGCGGGCTTCCTGCGGGACGGGCAGTTCTTTACCCGCCAGCAAGCCGCCGATTGCGTCGCGGCCGAGGAGTGATGCGGCTCCCGGCGCCAGTATCCAGCTCCGGCTGATGCCTTTTCTGCAAGTATCCTGTGACCTCGATGCGGTGGCCTGCCAGCTGGCCGAAGACGTATTGATGGAGCAAGGCGCCATGTCGGTGACGCTCCAGGACCCTGGTGGCGACCCCATACTCGAACCCGGCCCCGGTGAGGCGCCCCTGTGGGGCCGTGCCATCGTGCTTGCACTGTTCGACGAGCATGCCCGGGTGGATACGGTGCGCCGGGCACTGGAGCGGGAGCTCGGTGATACCGCCGTGCGTGGTTGGCGGGTGGAGTGGCTCGAGGATCGCGCCTGGGAACGGGCCTGGATGGACGACTTCGTGCCCATGCGTTTTGGTCGGCGTCTGTGGGTATGCCCCAGCAACGCGCGAGTGGATGCGAGCGACGCCATCGTGCTGAAGCTGGATCCGGGGCTGGCCTTTGGCACCGGCACTCATCCCAGCACCGCCTTGTGCCTGGAATGGCTCGATCGTCAGCCGCTGCAGGGCCGCTTCGTCATCGATATGGGCTGCGGCTCGGGGATACTGTCCATCGCTGCTCTATTGCTGGGTGCGGAACGCGTGCTGGGCATCGATAAGGATCCCCAGGCACTGATTGCGAGCCGCGAGAATGCCCGGCGCAACGGCGTGGACGGCCGGCTGGAACTGGCCAGTCCTGATGATATGCCCGCCGATGCGATTGCCGATGTGCTGGTCGCCAACATACTTGCCGGGGTGTTGATACGGCTCGCGCCGGAGTTGTCGCGGCGGGTGCGCAGCGGTGGTCATCTGGCTCTATCGGGCATCCTCAATGAACAGGCCGCCAGCGTCACGGACAGCTACACTTCGGCCTTCGAGCTGCGTGCGGATGATGGCCGGGACGGATGGGCGCTGGTGACCGGGCTGCGGCGCCCGTCGGAAGTCTGAGCCGCGCTCCTTTACAAGGGGGCTCACCCTCCAGACAATGGAGCGCGTTCAGGATACAGGCCCCGGTTTCCATGTACACGCAGTGTCCCGCCTGCGCCACCTTGTTCCGGACCGAGCCGGACGCGCTGCCCGCCCCGGGCGGCCGGGTGCAATGCGGGATGTGCCACACCGCATTCGATCCCCGGCGCCGACTGGTGGATACGCTACCCGCCGCGTTCCATGCCCATCTGCCCCTGGAATCCCTGGCGTTACTGGACCGGGAGCCTGATGAGGCTGTCATTTCCGACGTCGAACCTGCCACGGCTGACCAGCCGGCGGATGTTGCTGTCGACCCTGCGGAGCCCATTGAGCCTGTGGATGAACCGCCGTCGCAGCCGGCGGCGGTCAGCGAACCGGAACCCCTCCGCACCGAGACACCCGCGCCACCCGCTCGGCGAGCCATAGACTGGACCTCCGGCCCGGTCTCCGTGGTCCCCGGCCGGGCCGTCAGGCCGGGCGTCAGCCGTCCAGGTGGCGGCAGACCGGCGTTGGCCACGGCGGCCTATCAGGCGCTGGGAGAAGATGCCCTTGCCGCCGCAGAGGGCGATCATGGCGACTGGCACCTGCAGTCCGCGCTGGAACTCGAGCGTCAGGCGGCAGCCGGCATTCCGGCTGCGGGACCGTCCAACCTGCTCTGGCTCACGGGTGTCCTGTTACTCGCCTTGCTGTTCGGGCTGCAGGTGACCTACGCTCAGCGCAACGTCATGGCGGCCAGTGCCGAGTTGCGACCCTGGGCGGAGCGTCTTTGCGCGGTCACCGGCTGCGAGCTGCCCCTGTTGCGTGATCGGGAGCAGATGCGATTGCTGCGCGGCCAGGTGACCGAGCACCCACGACGTGACGACGCACTGGTCGCCGCGGCCCTCATCGTCAACGATGCGCCGTTCCGCCAACCCTATCCCCTGATCCGCCTGTCGCTGCTCGATGGCAACCAGCGGGTCACCGCCGAGCGCTGGTTCCACCCCAGCGATTACCTGGAGGACGAAACCCTGCGTCATCAATGGGAACGCGGGATGAGTCCTGGTCGCAGCATCAGCGTCCGCCTTGAACTGATGGACCCGGGTGGTGGCGCCGAGCAGTACATCTTCGAGTACCGCTAACGGGAAATGCGTCAGCTTGTCGGCTTCGCGTTTTCACTGTCCGCGCTTTCCGGTATCATCGAAAACCTTTCCGGGTCGCGGGGGGCGATCCAATCCCGTTGGGTGAATCAGTGCAAGCCGATATGCAACAGCAGGCAAGTGGGGTCATGCGGGGAAGTGCTGTTCAGACCGAGCCCGATGATACGGGCGTGGGGCCGATCCGGGCATGTGTGTCGGACGCAATGGAGCGCTATCTGGCACAGCTCGATGGCGACGCCGCCTGTGATCTGCACAAGCTGGTGCTCGAGGAAGTCGAGCCGCCCCTGTTCGCCGCCGTGATGCGGTACTGCCAGAACAACCAGACCCGGGCCGCCCAGATGCTCGGCATGAATCGGGCGACGCTGCGCAAGAAATTGCTGCACTACGGCCTCGTGTAACAAAAGACTCCCTGGACACCGCGCAGCCCGTCGGGCGGTGTGCTCCTGTATCACCTTGACGGGCTCCCGACGATGATAAGGAGGCCTGCATGGGCGCCAGTTTGCGACCGGTGCGTCGCGCATTGCTCAGCGTGTCCGACAAGACCGGTATCGTGGAATTCGCCAGCGCCCTGGCCGGCCGTGGCGTGGAACTGTTGTCCACCGGAGGCACAGCGGCACGCCTGCGCGACGCCGGCCTGACGGTGCGTGATGTCTCCGAGCTCACTGAGTTTCCCGAGATGATGGCCGGCCGCGTGAAGACCCTGCATCCCAGGGTGCACGGCGGTCTGCTGGGTCGACGCGGCGTGGATGAGGATGTGATGGACGCCCATGGCATTCTGCCCATCGACCTGCTCGTGGTGAATCTCTACCCCTTCGCCGAGACGGTGGCTCGCCCGGATTGCAGTTTTGAAGACGCCGTGGAGAACATCGATATCGGTGGCCCCGCCATGGTGCGCGCGGCGGCGAAGAATCATGACGGCGTCGCCGTGGTGACCGATCCGGTGGACTACGATCGGGTACTGGCGGGACTGGCCGAGCAGGATGGCACCGACTGGCGCCTGCGGCTTGATCTGGCAATCAAGGCCTTCGAGCACACCGCGAGCTATGACGGTGCCATCGCATCCTATCTCGGCAGTCTTGATGCCGAACTCAAGCCCACGCCGCATCCGCGCACGCTGAATCTGCAGTTCCACAAACTCCAGGACATGCGCTACGGCGAGAACCCGCACCAGTCCGCGGCGTTCTATCGCGATGCTAAGAGCGACGAGCCTTCCGTGGCCACGGCGCGGCAACTGCAGGGCAAGGCGCTGTCGTACAACAACGTCGCCGATACCGACGCCGCGCTGGAATGCGTCAAGTGCTTCGAGGCGCCCGCCTGCGTTATCGTCAAGCATGCCAACCCCTGCGGTGTCGCCGTGGCGGAGGATCTGCTCACCGCCTACGATCGCGCCTTCGCGTGCGACCCGACTTCCGCCTTCGGCGGCATCATCGCCTTCAACCGGACACTGGATGGCGCCACCGCCGCGGCGATCGTGGAGCGCCAGTTCGTCGAGGTGATCATCGCACCGGACGCGACAGACGACGCCGTCAGCGCCATTGCCGCACGCAAGAATGTGCGCCTGCTCGTCTGTGGCCGGTGGCCCGCCGAACGCGCCGCAAGCGTGGACTACAAGCGGGTCACCGGTGGCCTGCTGGTGCAGGACGCCGACCTGGCCCGGGTGCCGGATGGCGATCTCAAGGTGGTGACGCGACGAGCCCCCACCGCGCAGGAACTGCAGGATCTACGCTTCGTCTGGGAGGTGGCGCGCTACGTCAAGTCCAACGCCATTGTCTATGGTCGCGACAGCCGGACCGTGGGCATCGGTGCCGGGCAGATGTCCCGGGTCTGGTCGGCCCGGATCGCCCGTGAAAAGGCCGAGGATGCAGGTCTGCCAGTGGCCGGTGCGGTCATGGCCTCGGATGCCTTCTTCCCCTTCCGTGACGGTATCGATCAGGCGGCGGAGGCGGGTATTGTCGCGGTGATCCAGCCCGGTGGCTCGATTCGTGATGACGAGGTCATCGCCGCCGCTAATGAGCACGGCATGGCCATGGTCTTCACCGGCATGCGCCATTTCCGTCATTAGTCTCGAAGGTCCAGGAGTTCGACATGAATGTGCTGATCATTGGCGGCGGCGGCCGTGAGCATGCCCTGGCCTGGGCGGCGGCCCGTTCGCCACGGGTAGAGCAGGTCTTTGTTGCGCCGGGTAACGCCGGGACGGCGCTGGAGCAGAAATGCAGCAATGTCGAGATCGCCGCCACGGACATCCCGGCGTTGGTGACCTTCGCCCGGGAAAACCGTATCGGCCTGACCATTGTCGGCCCCGAGGCACCCCTGGTGGCCGGCGTGGTGGATGCCTTCCGGGCGGCCGGGCTGCGTTGCTTTGGCCCCACCGCCGGCGCCGCCCAACTGGAAGGGTCCAAGTCCTTTGCCAAGGACTTCCTCGCCCGCCACGGCATTCCCACCGGCGCCTACCGCACCTTCACGGATGCCGCGGCGGCACGGGACTACGTGCGCACGCAGGGCGCGCCCCTGGTGGTGAAGGCAGACGGCCTCGCCGCTGGCAAGGGGGTGGTGGTCGCCGGTACCGTGGAGCAGGCGCTGGCTGCCGTGGACGACATGCTCGAGGGCAATGCCTTCGGCGATGCCGGCGCACGGGTGGTCATCGAGGAATTCCTCCGTGGCGAGGAGGCGAGCTTCATGGTGATGGTCGACGGTGAACATATCCTGCCCCTGGCCACCTCCCAGGATCACAAGGCCCGGGATGACGGCGACACCGGACCCAACACCGGTGGCATGGGGGCCTACTCCCCGGCACCCGTAGTGACGCCGGAGTTGCACCGGCAGATCATGGAGCAGGTCATCGAGCCGACGGTGCGGGGGATGGCCGCAGACGGCCACCGGTACACCGGGTTCCTCTACGCCGGCCTGATGATCGGCGACGACGGCGAGGCACGGGTGCTGGAGTTCAACTGCCGGATGGGGGACCCGGAGACGCAACCCATTTTGCTGCGCCTTGAGAGTGACCTCACCGAACTCTGCGACGCCGCCATCGACGGGCGTCTTGACCAGGTCACCTGTCGCTGGTCGCCGAAGGCAAGTCTGGGCGTGGTCCTGGCTGCCGGTGGTTACCCTGCCGACTATCGGAAGGGTGACGTCATCACCGGGCTGTCGGAGCTGGGCAGCGACGCCGGAAAGATCTTCCACGCCGGGACTGCGCTGGACGCAGCAGGGCAGGTGACGACGGTCGGTGGTCGTGTATTGTGTGCCTGCGCATTGGGAGATACCGTGGCCGAAGCGCAGCAACGCGCCTATCAGCTGGCCGCCGCAGTGCAGTGGGACGGGGTCTACTACCGCCGCGACATCGGCCACCGGGCGGTGACCCGGGAGCAACAGACAGACTGAGACCTTTTCGATGGTTTCACCCGGTTTTCTGGGGCATGCTCCAATCCCTGAGGAGGCGGGAACGCCTCCCCGGCATGTCTACAGGGGGCAAGACAATGGAACTGGGAACCATCATCTTCCTGCTGATCATCGTCGGCCTGATTGGCTACGTGGTCAGCATCTACAACCGCCTGGTGCGCCTGCGCAACCAGGTTCGCAATGGCTGGCGACAGATCGACGTGCAGCTCAAGCGCCGCCACGACCTCATCCCCAATCTGGTGGAAACGGTCAAGGACTACATGTCCTACGAGCAGGATACGCTCCGGCAGGTGGTAGAGGCCCGCAGCCGTGCCGTGGCAACCGAAGGCAAGGGTCCTGAAGCGTCCATGGCGGCGGAACAGGGCCTGAGTGGTGCCCTGGGCAAGCTGTTCGCGCTGATGGAAAACTACCCCGATCTCAAGGCCAGCCAGAACGTGCAGCAACTCATGGAAGAGCTGGCCAGCACCGAGAACCGTATTGCCTTCTCCCGGCAGCACTACAACGACAGCGTCATGGCCAAGAACGTGGCGGTGGAGTCCTTCCCCTCCAACATCGTGGCCGGCCTGTTCGGCTTCCGTCAGGACCAGTACTTCGAGGTGGAAACCCACGAACGGGCGGTGCCCAAGGTCTCCCTGAGGTAGCCTGACGGTGGCTCGCCAGCCCTGTCCGGAGTGTGGCGCCGACAATCGTGTCGGCGCGACCACCTGCCGCCTGTGCGGCGGGGCCCTGTCCGCCGAGGCGGCGCAGCGCCCCGCTGTGCGGGAGAAGCTGCTCCGCCGAACCGACTTCGTCTCCGCCGCCCATGCCAACCGTCAGGCCACCACCCGGCTGATCCTGCTGTTGCTGGCCATCGGTGCCACGCTGGGTTACGTCATTGGTTGGAACATGGAGCTGTTTCTCTCCGAGCAGGCCTGGGAGCGGGACAGTATCTGGTTCCTCAGTGAATGGGGTGTCTGGGCAGCGCTGCTGTTGCTTGGCCTGAGCCTGGTCTGGACCACCATCGCCATGAAGGCCGGCGATCGCATCGTGCTGCGGATGACCGGCGCCCGGGAGGTCAGCCGGGAGGAGGAACCCGTCCTGCACAACGTGGTCGAGGAGATGGCCATCGCCGCTGGCATTCCCAAGCCGGGAGTATTCCTGCTGGAAACCGATGCCATGAACGCCTTTGCCACCGGGCTCAGTGCCCGCCGTAGCGCGATTGGCATTACACGTGGTCTGCTGGAAGGACTCAACAGGGACGAACTCCAGGCAGTGGTGGGTCACGAAATGGGCCATATCGTCAATCTGGACATGCGTTATGCAACGGCGGTCAGCACGCTGGTGGGGCTGATTGCTCTGGTGTCGGATGCGGCCTGGCGAATCGTCTACGTCAGTGGGCGGGCCGGTGCCGGCAGGGCCGGCCGGGTGGGCAGAGGCAGCGGCGGTCGCGGCGGCGGCAATGCCGGGGTCCTGGTGGCGGTACTGATCCTGTTTCTTGTCGCGGCGCTGGCACCGGTGTTCGCCAAGCTGGTGCAAATGGCGGTATCCCGTCAGCGGGAGTTTCTGGCGGATGCCACCAGTGTCCGGTTGACCCGCAATGCCCAGGGGATGATCTCGGCGCTGGAGAAGTTATCGAAAAGTGCCAAGCCGTTTTCCGGTGCCAACCGGGCGACGCAGCATCTGTTCATCGTCAACCCCTTCAAGCACTTCCCCGAGAAGGCCAGCCGCCTGATGGCGACCCATCCGCCGCTGGAGGCACGCATCCGGCGGCTGACGAATCTTGGGGCCTGAGGTTGGAGAGCCTGGAGAGCTTGGGGGCATGGGTTGGCGGCAGGGCTGTCAGGGACACGCGGTAAATACGTCCCTGTAGCTCGTATGCGGCGTCCATGCCGCATACGGTCCCTGACAGCCCCGCCGCCAACCCATGGCTATCCCGCGTGGTAGCTCCAGGCGCGTCAGTCCCCCGTTATCGCCGGCAGCACGTAAGTGCCGGTGGCGTGGGCCACGGCGCGGTCGTCATCCGCGGAATACAGGTTCACTTCGCAGACTGCCAGCCGACGTCCCAGTTTGAGCAGACGGCCTTCCGCCAGAACATCACCGGCCGGGGCGCCGCGCAGGTAACGGATGCTGATGTCCGAGGTCACCGCCATCTCCTGCACGCCCACCGCGCTCATCACCAGGGCGTACATGGTCATGTCCACCAGGGTGAACAGTGCCGGCCCGGAGACCACACCGCCGGGCCTTACCAGGTTGTCCTTCCAGGGCAGGCGCAGGCGTGCCTGGCCGTAGCGCAGTGACTCGGTGCGAATATCCAGCAGGTCGGCCAGCGGGACGCCGGCGCGGCCCAGGCGATCATACTCTGCGGCGGTGATCCTGCTTGCGGTGTTCACGGTGGAAGGACTCCCATGGGTTCAAGGGGATATGGTGACTCCGGCCATCGCAAGGCCGATCGGAGATCGCTATACTGAGCGCCCTTTGGTCACTGCGTGATATTGAAGCCGGCTATGCGTGCCATCAGCAAATCGGACAAGCTTGCGGAGGTCTGCTACGACATCCGCGGACCCGTGCTCCAGGAGGCCAAGCGCCTGGAGGAGGACGGTCATCGGATCATGAAACTGAATATCGGCAATCCCGCGCCGTTCGGTTTCGAGGCGCCCGATGAAATCCTCAAGGATGTGCTGGTCAACCTGCCCACCGCGCAGGGCTATTCCGACGCCAAGGGCATCTTCTCCGCACGAAAGGCCGTGATGCAACAATGTCAGCAGCGCGATATACGCGATGTCGGGGTGGAGGACGTCTTTCTCGGTAATGGCGTCAGCGAACTCATCGTCATGGCCATGCAGGCGTTGCTGAACAATGGCGACGAGATGCTGATACCGGCGCCGGACTATCCCCTGTGGACGGCGGCGGTGACGCTCTCCGGCGGGCGTCCAGTGCATTATCTCTGCGATGAGGCCCGGGACTGGCAGCCGGACCTGGCCGACATGGAAGCCAAGATCACGCCGCGGACCCGGGGTATTGTCGTGATCAATCCGAACAATCCCACCGGCGCGGTCTACAGCCGCGAAACCCTGGAGCAGATCATCGAACTGGCGCGACGCCATGAGTTGATCCTGTTCGTTGACGAGATTTACGACAAGATCCTCTATGACGATGCGCAGCATGTGTCGGCAGCGGCGCTGAGTGATGACGTGCTGACCGTGACGTTCAGCGGTCTTTCCAAGGTGTACCGGGTCGCAGGCTTCCGTTCCGGCTGGATGTTCCTGAGCGGGCCCAAGGAACATGCACGGGACTACGTGGAAGGCCTGAATATCCTGGCATCCATGCGTCTGTGCGCCAACGTGCCGGCGCAGCATGCGGTGCAGACGGCCATCGGCGGCTACCAGAGTATCCAGGATCTCATCTGTGCGGGTGGTCGCCTGCATGATCAGCGGGAACTCGCCTGGCAGCGCGTCAACGAGATTCCAGGGGTGAGCTGCGTCAAGCCCCAGGGCGCGCTTTATCTGTTCCTCAAGCTTGATACCGATCGCTATCACATCACCGATGACCGTCAGGTGGTCCTTGAGTTGCTGCGCCAGGAGCATCTGCTGCTGGTGGAGGGCACGGCCTTCAACTGGCCGCGGCCGGATCATCTGCGACTGGTCTTCCTGCCCCATCGGGAAGACCTCGAAGAGGCCATGGATCGCCTGCAGCGCTTTCTCGGCCGGCTCAGCAGGTAGCCCTGGTGTCCGAGTGGATTCGCTACTTTGCCTATGGCTCCAACATGTTGCCGGCGCGGCTTCGTGAGCGTACCCCGTCCTGCCGACGGGTCGGTGTCGCGACGCTGTCGGGGCATGCGCTGCGCTTCAACCAGCGAAGCACGGGTGACGGTTCGGCCAAGTGCAACATCGTCGAGGCCGTGAATGCCAGTGACCAGGTGTACGGGGTGGTGTTTGATCTGCGCGTCCATGAGCGGCCCGCCCTTGATCGGGCCGAGGATCTGGATGTCGGATACCGCTTGCAACACCTGACCGTGGAGCTTGGCGACAGTGTCGAGCCGGTGTTCTGTTATGTGGCGATGCCGAACACCATTGATGATTCGGTGCGGCCGTTCCGCTGGTATCGCGACATCGTCCTGCACGGTGCGCGTCGACATGACTTCCCGCCTCATTACCTGCAACAGATCCAAAGCACGCACGTGATCGAGGATCCGAATCGTCGCCGTGACGCCCACCATCGGGCGTTGCTGGCGCTTCCGGATTACAGTGGGCCGGGAGACTGATCCACGGCGACAGCAAACTCATGACGGCGAGAAAACCGCGTCGCCAAATGCGAACTCTTCCTCTTTTTTTCAGTAACTTTTGCGTGCATGCTAAGGCCAGGTGTGAGCAGCATGGCTTGTTGCTCGGCCGGGTGCCGCGAGACGCTTGCAAGGACGTCGCCGGCCGCATCGAATTCAATAGCGGAGAGCCGCCGTATGCGCCGTTGCATCCTGACCGTCCTGTCCGCAGGTCTGCTTTTTTTCGGGGGTGCCATTTCCACGCTCGCGGCAGACGGCAACGACGAACAGCGCCAGCGCTTCCTTGCTGCCTATGAACGCCTGGAGGCCGGCCGCTCCATCGACCTGGCGGCTGAGCAACGCGCCCTGGCAGGCTACCCGCTGACCCCCTATCTTGCCTATCGCGACTTGCACAACCGGATCAATCGGGCGGAACCGCGGGAGGTTCGCCGCTTTCTCGATGACCATGAGGGGCTTCCGGTCAGTGGCTTGTTGCATAACCGCTGGCTCTCAAGCCTGGGTCGTCGAGGCGAGTGGACCACCTTCCTCGAATTTGACCATGGTCGCGGTGGAGCCGCGCTGGCCTGCTATCGTCTGCGTGCCGAGCGAAACGCCGGCGGTGGCATCGACGACACCTGGTTGCAGAGCGCTCGTGAACTGTGGACGGTTGGCCACTCTCAGCCCAATGCCTGTGATCCGGTTTTCGCCGAACTCTACGACCGTGGTGCCCTGAGCGCCGAACGGCGTTGGCAGCGCATCGAGCAAAGCATGCTTGCCGGCAATACCGGCCTCGCCCGTGCGCTGCGACCACGTCTGGGGCGTGACCAGCAGCTGGCCCTGGACCAGTGGCTGGAAGTTGCTGCCAACCCGGCACGGGCGCTGCGCAATGACCAGCTGGAAGGGTCGACCGAGCGCGGTCGCAGCATCGTCATGGATGCGTTCAACCGACTCGCCCGATCCGACCGTGATGCCGCCCGCCGATTGCTTGATCGCTACACCGCCGATGGCAGGATTACCGCTGATGATGCGGTAGCCGTCCAGCGGCAGATCGCCCTGCGCGCGGCCTACTCCAGAACTCCCGAGAGCCGGGAACTGCTCGAGTCCCTGCCGTCTGGTGCCCGGGATGCGTCGGTGCTGGAGTGGACTGCACGGATCAAGGTTGGGCGGCAAGACTGGCCGGAAGTCATCCAGGCCATCGAGGTCATGGATGAAGAGCAACGTGGTCAATCGGAGTGGCGCTACTGGCTCGGGCATGCCTTGCTGGAAGTCGGGCAGGTGGCCGAGGCCGAGGTGCTGCTGGACACCCTGTCGACGGAGCGGCACTACTACGGCTTTCTCGCCGCCGATTCACTGGGTCGACCGTATGCGATGAATCATCGCCCCGCAGCCAGGGATGCCGCCGTCATTGCTGCGGTTCAGCAGAAGCCGGGAGTCGTGCGGGCGCGGGAGTGGCTGCTACTGGGTTACGCGACGGAAGCTCGCCGTGAATGGCATGCTGCCCTTGCCGGGGCCGACGCTGAGACATGGACTGGTGCCGCGCATCTCGCCCGTGACTGGGGCTGGTACGATCGCTCCGTGGACGCCGCCAATCGCGGCGGCCAACACGATGATCTCGAGTTGCGCTTCCCGCTTGCTTATCGCAATGCCATCGAAGACGGCGCCCGGCATGCCGGTGTCGACCCGGCGCTGGTCTTCGCCCTGATTCGCAAGGAAAGCGCCTTCAACCCCGATGCCCGTTCCCGGGTCGGTGCCCTTGGCCTGATGCAGGTCATGCCGGCAACCGGTCGCGAAGTGGCGCGACGGCACGGCATGGGTGCGCCCTCCACGGATGATCTCCGTTCGCCCGCGCAGAATCTACGGCTTGGGAACCTGTACCTGGCGGAAATGCTCACCCGCTTCGAAGGCAACATGATTCTTGCCGGTGCGGCGTACAACGCGGGCCCCAACCGCACTGAAGGCTGGAAAACCGACAATGCCGGATTGCCTGCGGCGGTGTGGATCGAAAACATCACTTTCGGCGAAACCCGGGATTACGTGAAAAGCCTGCTCGCTTTCCGTGCGGTGTTCGATTGGCAGTTGCGGGGTGAGGCCCGCAGTCTGGCGGCGGTGATGCAAACCATGCCCGGTATTGCCGCCGAACTCGATATCGCGCTGCGCGACAACGACTAGGGAAGCGCTGAAGTATTCACACCGCCTTGCCATTCTGCCGATGGCTCGCGACAATGCTTGCCTGAATTCGGCGGTAGCCGCGCTGGCGCCGCGCAGCCGGGAGTCATCATGACCGACGCCTATCCTCTGTCACCGTGCATCGGCATCTGCCGCATGGACGATGATCGCCGCCACTGCACCGGTTGCGGCCGTACACTGAATGAAATTGCCGGCTGGTCCACGATGCCCGTCGATCAGCGCCGCCAGGTCATGGCCGAATTGCCTGGTCGGATGAATGGCGGCCGCCGGCCGACTCACACCGATCGGAGCGCCTGACCATGGTAAAGCTGACCAAGATCTACACCCGCACGGGCGACAAGGGGACCACCGGGCTGGGTGATGGAACGCGTGTTGCCAAGCATGGCCCGCGAGTCAGCGCCTATGGCGCGGTGGATGAGGCCAATGCAGTGGTCGGTCTGGTGCGCTTGCATGTCACCGGTGAACTCGATCGCGAACTTGCCCGTGTGCAGAACGATCTGTTCGATCTGGGTGCTGATCTGTGCACGCCTGAAATCGAGGATCCACCGTATCCGCCTCTGCGCATAGGCGAGGCGCAGATCCAGTGGCTGGAGTCCTGCATCGACCGGATGAACCAGGATCTGCCAACATTGCGATCCTTCGTTCTGCCAGGAGGAACGTCGGCGGCGGCTTATCTGCACCTGGGACGAACGGTGGCAAGGCGCGCCGAGCGGGATATCTCTGCCCTGGCGGAGGAGGAATCCATCAATCCTCTCACGCTGCAGTACATGAATCGGCTGTCGGATTACCTGTTCGTCGCGGCCAGATGGGTGAACAAGGATGCCGCCGGCGACGTGCTCTGGGTGCCGGGGAAGAATCGCGAAGAATCCTAGCGACGGGTGCTGCGGTTGCTGGGGAAGACCCGCCGGGCAGCGTCACTGCCGCCCTGGGGTGAACGGTGCCTCAGCCTAGACGGCTTTCGGCGCGCCGCGCAGCGTCTGCAAAATCGATGATGTTCCCCATGTCGCCGCTTGGCTGCGCCACGTGGCTGGCGGTGGCGAACACCGGTAGAAGGGCGGGTCTTGTGCTGAAATCGGCCTGCAAGGTGAATGCCTGCATGCCCTGGACCTGGTCAACGCCCATCTGAAAACAGTGCCTGAATGCTTCGAGTTGCAGACTACCGACCCTGGTGACGTGCTCCATGTACATCCGGCTCAGGTTGATCTGACTGCGACTCATCGCCGTCAGTGCGTGCTCTACCTGAGCAAGGAACACATGCATCATAGTGGTGACCTCAAGGTACCGGCAGGGGCTTCATCCCCAAGTCAGCATATCCTGCCGCAAGGGCTACTGCCAGTGTCCTGCGTCACAAGTTTGCAGCAACGGCGAAAACCCGGCATCAATATGATGCCGGGTTCTTGGGTAGCGTCGGCAGCGGCTTCAGGGCCGCTGTGAAGCTCAGGCTGCCTTGGCAGCCTTGTTGGCGGCGGAAACGTTTTCCTGCGCCAGCTTCTGCAATTCGGCGGTGAAGTCCTTGCCCAGTCCGGCCAGAGTGTTGACGTCCTGGTTCAGCTTCTCGCTGAGGGTCTTGGCAACCTTGTTCTGGCTCTCGACGAACGCCTGCAGGCTCTTGGCATCCTGGATGCCGGCGACAGCGCGGAGCTGCTCAACGCCCATTTCGGAGTAGGTCTTGGCGGCGGCCAGCTGGAATTCGGCAACCTTGGCGAGCTGGTCAATCACCAGCGCGTTGAACTTCTGCATCGGAACGAAGGCGGTCTGGAAATCAGCGCCGAAATTCTTGAACATTGCGTCGTACATGGCTAGAACCTCTATGTCTGTCTGCTGGGGATCAGAGCCTTTATGCTCTGTTGCAACGCAACATAACATTCTGTTTTGCGCAGTGCAACATTTAATTCCGCCCGCTGGTCACAGAGTGATGATCTGATCCGGCATGTTCCCCGCCAGCGCTCCGTACAGGTCCGGGAAGCAGCCGATGGGTACACCGTCAAACAGCTGATCCGCGATCTCCCGCTCGTAGCAGCACTGGTCGCAGCCCATCAGCGCGATACCTTTATTGCGTGCCACATCCACCAGTCTCTGGCCGATGGGGTTTCCGTCTACCAGTACGTAGTTGTTGTCTTCGAAGAAGAACATGCCCACCACCTCGACGCCGTGGCGATCCTCCTCGAGCTGCGGCAGGATCATCTTGGCGAGTACATAGGACACGTTATGGCGTTGAGTGGCGAAAATGTAGGCGACTTTCACGCGGTTGCTCCTGCGTTATCGGTGGGGGTGGCCGAGCCTTCTGCGCTCAGCAGCGCGGCACGCAGCGCGAACAGCGCCAGCACCGCAGTGTTCTGCCGGTAGGCGGGGACGCCCGGCAGTGCATTGATCAGGTCTGTCGAATCCAGCCGCCGGGCATCCTCCAGCAGGCTGCCTTGGATCAGTTCGCGCAGGCGCTCGCAATAGGCGATCAGGGTGATGCAGGTTGTGGCCCGGAAGCCGATCTCCAGGATACGATTATCGACCACCCGTACGGCAAAGGCCGCTTGCAAGCCGCGGTGATCGTTTACCGTCTCACCCGGTATCCCCGGTAGCGGTTGGCGCATACGGCTTCGCCCGCGCTCGAAACAGGCCGAGACACTTGTCGGCTTGATGGCGACGCCGCAGCAGTGCATCGGGCTGCCTGTGGTGGTGTTCACTGGTACTTCCAGCGCAACAGATGGCGCTCCAGCGCACCGGCAAGGGTGAACAGGATCATCACGAACGCCATGATCAGGAAGATCAGCGCCATGGTCATGGTGGCGTTATAAGTGCTTTGTGCGTAGGACAGCAGATACCCGAGGCCACGGCTGGAGGCGACGAACTCACCCACAACTGCACCGGTGAACGCAAAGCCCACGGCGACCTTGAGGTTGCCCATGACCCAGGCCACCACCGACGGAATGTACACCTCGCGGACCAGCACCAGGGGGCCGCCACCCAGGGTGCGCACCCGTTCCACCAGGCGTTGGTCCACGTCCTTGATGCCGTTGTATACCGCGAAGAATGTGAGCACGACCACCAGAATGAACGACAGGGCCACCTTGGAACTCATGTCGATGCCGAGCCAGATGATGAACAGCGGCGCAAGTATCACCCTTGGTATGGCATTCAGCATGGCCATGACCGGCTCCAGCAGTTCCGCCAGATACGGCATCAGCGCGGCTGAAAAACCGAGGAAGATGCCGGCGACGATCCCCAGCGCCAGGCCGATCAGGGCTGCACCGAAAGTGGCCTGCATATGCTGCCAGATAGCGCCGGTGGCAAACTGGCCTGCCACCCATCCCCAGATTGCGGAAGGGGGTGGCAGGTAGAAAGGGTCGATAAAGCCGTTGCGTGACAACAGCTCCCAGCCGCCCAGGAAGATCACCAGTGCAATGGTGCGACGGAGATAGACACCCATGAGCTTGCGGTTCACTGGTTCACCACCTTGAGCGCCGGACGCCCGATGCCACTGGTAAGTGGTGCGACTTCGTCGGAGAGCGCCGCCCAGAGTTCCTTGGCCAGCGTGCCGAACCGCGGATCAGCGCGTACCTCAAGCAGGTTACGGGGGCGCTCCAGCGGGACCTGGAATTTTCCCTTGATGTGGGCCCGTGGCCCGTTTCCGAGCAGGACCACCTCGTCGGACAGCGCGATTGCTTCTTCCAGATCGTGAGTCACCATCAACACGGTGAGCTGCTCCCGCTCCACCCAGTTGAGCAGATCCGAGGTGAGGTAGTGCCGGACGATGGCGTCCAGAGAGGCGAAGGGCTCATCCATCAGCAACAACTTGGGGCGGAGCGCCAGGCATTGGGCGATGGCGACACGCTTGCGCTGACCGCCGGAGAGCTGGCGGGGCCAACGGTCGCCGAAACCGTCCAGGCCAACGGCGGACAGCCACTCGTCCGCAGCTGACCGGGCCTGCTGCCTGGACATGCCGCGATTGCGCAGACCAAGGGCGACATTGTCTCGCGCCGAACGCCAGGGCAGCAGGGCGTCATCCTGAAACAGAAACGCGATGTCATTCGCCTTGACGTCGAGTTGCACCCGCCCGGCGCTGGGCTTCTGCAGCCCGGTGACAGCGCGTAGCAGCGTGCTCTTGCCGCAACCCGAGGGGCCGATCAGGCTCATGAAGCGGCCCGCCGCGAGTTCCAGGTCCACGTTCTCCAGTACCGGCGTGTCGCGGCCGAAGGCCAGGGAGAGTTGTTCGATTTTCAGCATCAGGAGCCCAGTAGGGTGGTATCCATGATTTCTTCAAGCGGGATGTGCCGCTCCAGGATTCCTGCATCCATCTGGGAGCGCACCACGCGCTCCGCCGCCTCCAGGTCGATGTTCACCTCGGTGGGATAGAGTGACTCGCGATAGCGCTCCAGGGCGCCCTTGAGCCGGTCGATATCGCCGCCGGCAACCAGTTCCTGAGGCAGTGCGGCCACCAGGTCTTCCACGGCGGCTTCCCGGGTGAACAGGAGTCCCTTGCGAAGTGCACGCCCCAGGGCCTGCATTTCTTCGCGGCGCTCGTCGATTTCCTGAGTGCGCACCGCCACACCCATGAATTCGTAGGCGCCTCCGAGGTAGCGCTCGGCATCGGCCAGATCCATGCCGTTCATCAGCATGGTGGCACCCTGTTCGGTGAGCATGGAGAGGCTGGGTTCCTGCACCATGCCCGCATCCACCTGGCCAAGCCGCAAGGCGTGATAGAGGTTGGTTCCGAGTGTGGCGAAACGGACTTCGTCCGCCGGCACGCCGGCTTGTTTCAGCAGGAACAGCGCCAGAGCGTGATCTGCGGTGCCAAGTGCGGCGACGCCAATGGTCTTGCCACGCAGGTCAGCCACGTCCTGAATCTCATCGGCATTGCGCGGCGACGAGGCCAGCGCGAACAGGGGTAGCCGACCTGTTGTGGCAAAGCGGGTGATGCGGGCACCATTGGCGTAGGCGTTTAACGCCGCATCGAAAGATGTCGCGGCGTAGTCGACAGCACCGCCATTGAGTGCCTGCAGCGCCGCGCCGCCGCCGCGGGTATAGACCAGTTCTACATCCAGGCCCTCCTCGGCGAAAAAGCCGGCGGCCCGGGTGGCCTCGTAGGGGACGACGCAGAGCAACTGACTGCAGAACGCCAGGCGGACACGCCTGCCGGAGGCCTGGGCGAGCGTCGCGGCGCCGGGCACGAGGCCCAGGCCGGCAAGGGCGGCCATGCCTTTCAGCACGGTGCGCCGATCAACTCCGCGACTGACCAGGATTTCTTCCGCAGTCTGATCGTCCTGGGGGCCGCCGCAGCAATGCTGGCGAATACGCGTCATGGTTGGGTGCTCCGATAGGCTAGCCAAGCAGGGTAACTTCCGGTTACAGATGACAAAAAGAACGATTGAACTGATCCATAGAACGCAATGGAATGAACCGTTGCGTGCCTGCACCCGTGGAATCGGGGAACCTGGGCGACGATGACGGGACCAAGCTCTGCATGAGTCGGACCTCCTTGATCACGCTTTCGCCGGCGGGCCTCTACTGCGCCGCCGGAGACTTCCATATCGATCCCTGGCGTGGCGTGCCCCGGGCGGTGATCACCCACGCCCATGCGGATCACGCCCGCAGCGGCAGTGATCTTTACGTTGCCAGTCACGACGGCATGCCCCTGCTGCGTCGGCGCCTGGCGCGCGGCAGCCTGCTCAGGGGGGTCGATTACGGCCGCCGTTTTCGTCTCGGCAAGGCCTGGGTCTCCCTGCATCCGGCCGGCCATGTGCTGGGCTCCGCCCAGGTGCGGGTCGAGGTGGGCTCCAGGGTCTGGGTGGCATCGGGTGACTACAAGCGTGATCCCGACCCCACCTGTCAGCCCTTCGAGGTCGTGCCTTGTGACACGTTCATCACCGAGGCCACGTTTGCCCTGCCCATCTATCGCTGGCGACCGGCTTCCGAGGTGGCGGCGGACATCCACGATTGGTGGCGTCACAACGCTGAGGGCGGGCGAACGACGGTGCTGTTCTGCTACGCCCTGGGCAAGGCGCAACGGCTGCTGGCCGAGTTGCGCCGCTATACCGACCGCACCGTCTACCTGCACGGCGCCCTGACGCCTCTGGTTGAAGCCTATCGGGAGGCCGGCGTCGCCATGCTGCCCACCATGCCTGTCAGCGAACTCGGCCGTAGCGCCGATCTGTCAAATGCCCTGGTGCTGGCACCTCCGTCGGCCGCCGGCAGCCCCTGGATGCGTCGTTTTCGCCGCCATGCGTCCGGTTTCGCCTCCGGCTGGATGCGTATCCGCGGCAACCGCCGGCGTCGCGGCTACGATCGCGGCTTTGTGCTGTCCGATCACGCCGACTGGCCGTCCCTGTTGCAGACCGTTCGCGAGACCGGTGCCGACCATGTGCTTGCCACCCACGGCCGTACCGACGTCTTTGTGCGGTATCTCAATGAAGTCGTCGGCATACGGGCGGAGCCCCTGCGTACCGAGTTCGGTGACGAGGCTGACGACTGATGCAGAGCTTTGCGGCGCTCTATCAGGCCCTGGATGAAACCAACGCCACCAACGACAAGGTGGCCGCCATGGCGGACTACTTCCAGACTGCTGATCCTGCAGATGCCGCCTGGGTGGTCTATTTCCTGACCGGCCGTCGATTGAAGCGGCTGGTCCCCACCGCCGAACTGCGGCAGTGGACGCTGGCTTTTACCGGCATGCCCGACTGGCTACTGGAGGAGACCTACGCCTCCGTGGGTGATCTGGCGGAAACACTGGCCTTGCTGGTGGACAACGAACTGGATGCGCCCGCAGGGAACGATCTTCCCCTGCATCGCTGGGTGGAGGATCGCATTCGTCCGTTACGGCACATGACGCCGGAAGAGCGATGCAGTGCAGTCACCGGCTGGTGGGCGGAACTTCCTGTTGCCAGTCGTTTTGTTCTCAACAAGCTGCTCACCGGCGCCTTTCGTGTGGGTGTCTCCCGCCGACTGGTGGTGCGTGCCCTGGCCCGGGTCAGCGGGCTCGATACCGCCGTTGTCACCCATCGGTTGATGGGCCGTTGGGAGCCGACCCCTGCATTCTTCGGCGCATTGCTGGACCCGGAGGATCACGGCGAGGACGCTTCCCGACCTTACCCCTTCTATCTGGCATCGCCGCTGGAGAGCAATCCCGGGACACTGGGCCTGTGCCGGGACTGGTTGGCCGAATGGAAGTGGGACGGTATTCGCGCGCAGCTGCTGTGGCGCGCCGGTGACTGTTACATCTGGTCCCGGGGTGAGGAACTGATGGAAGGGCGCTTCCCGGAGATCGAGGAGGCCGCCACCACGCTGCCGGATGGAACGGTACTGGATGGTGAGATTCTCGCCTGGCGCGATGGCTCCCCCCTGCCGTTCAACGTGCTGCAGCATCGCATCGGGCGATTAAAGCCATCGGCCCGTGTGCTGCGTGAGGCACCGGTCCTGTTCCTTGCCTACGATCTGCTGGAGCTCGACGGGGACGACGTTCGCAGCCAGACCCTGGATTGGCGGCGTGCGCGGCTGGCCCCACTGGTGGATCAGGCCGGTGACGGGGTTGCCCTGTCGGAGCCGTTGCCCGCGGACAGCTGGGACGCACTCGCTGCAAGTCGCGAGCGATCCCGGGAACTCGGCACCGAGGGGCTGATTCTCAAGCGGCGGCAGGCGCCCTACCAGGTGGGGCGGGTGCGCGGTGACTGGTGGAAGTGGAAAGTAGAACCCCACACCATCGATGCGGTGATGCTGTACGCACAGCCTGGTCATGGTCGCCGATCCAACCTGCTCACCGACTACACCTTCGGTGTCTGGGATGGTGCTGACCTGGTGCCCGTGGCCAAGGCCTATTCCGGTCTTGATAACAAGGAGATCGAGCGTCTCGACCGCTGGATTCGCAGCCATACCGTGGAGCGTTTCGGGCCGGTCCGGTCAGTCCATCCGGAGCAGGTGTTCGAGCTCGCCTTCGAAGGCATCGCCGAGTCCCGCCGCCACAAGTCGGGCATAGCCGTGCGCTTTCCGCGCATCAGCCGCTGGCGCCATGACCTGGGGCCGCAGGATGCCGACACGCTTGAACAGGTGCGAGCGCTACTGGGTCAGGTTGCCGGGTCCGGGTAAAAAAACGCCGGCATGCAGCCGGCGTAAATTCCTCTCGCGTTGCACGCTTCTTTTTATATGACCGGAGTTTCCCGGTACGTCCCCCAGAGCTCGCGCAGTGTTTCCACGATCTCGCCCATGGATGCGCCTTCCTTTACCAGCTGGATGGTCACCGGCATGATGTTTTCCGATTCACTGTTCGCTACCCGCTGCAGTTCCGTCAGCAACTCGTCTACCCGGGCGTTATTACGCTCTTTCTGCACCCGATGTAGTCGCTCGATCTGACGTCGCTCGGTTTCGGGATCGTGGGGGTGGATCTCGATATCCACCTTTTCGTCCTCTTCCCGGTAGCAGTTGACGCCGATGACCGGGCGCTCACCACTGGCCTTGCGCAGGGCGAAATCGTAGGCGGAATCGGCAATGCCGCGCTGGAACCAGCCGTCCTCGATGGCCTTGATGCAGCCACCCATCTCTTCAACCTCGTCCAGGGTCTTGAAGACTTCCTCCTCGATCTGGTTGGTGAGCTTCTCCACGTAATACGAGCCGCCCATCGGGTCGATGACCTGGTCCACATTGGTCTCGTGGGCAATGATCTGCTGGGTGCGCAGGGCGATCTTCATGGCCTCTTCGGTGGGTATGGCGAAGGCCTCGTCCATGCCGTTGGTATGCAGCGACTGGGCGCCGCCGAGAACCGCGGAGAGCGCCTGGAAGGCCGTGCGCACAACGTTGATCTTGTACTGGGGCTTGGTCAGCGTGGCGGCCGCCGTCTGGGCGTGGAAGCGCAGGCGGCAGGATTCCGGCTTCTTCGCACCGAAGCGCTCCTTCATGATGCGGGCGTAGCAGCGACGGGCGGCGCGGAACTTGGCGATCTCCTCGAAGAAGTCCGCCTGGCTCACGAAGAAGAACGACAGCCTCGGTGCGAACTCATCCACGGTGACGCCGGCCTTCAGCGCCTCTTCCACGTACTGGATGGTCGTGGCCATGGTGAACGCCACTTCCTGGGTGGCCGTCGATCCGGCTTCGGAAATGTGATAACCGGAGATATTGATCGGGTTGTAGCGGCGCATGTTGCGGGCGCCATAGGCAATGCAGTCGCGGACCAGTCGCAGCGAGGGCCTGACCGGGTAGATCCACTCCTTCTGGGCAATGTATTCCTTGAGGATATCGTTCTGGATGGTGCCGGAGAGATCGTTGAGATCGTAGCCCCGTTTCTGCGCCAGAGCGATATACATGGCGTATAGAATCCATGCCGACGGGTTGATGGTCATGGATACCGAGATCTTGGTCAGGTCGATGTCGGCGAACAACTCCTCCATGTCCGCCAGGGTGTCAATGGCAACCCCCTCGCGGCCCACTTCACCCTCGCTCATGGGGTTGTCGGAATCGAAGCCCATCAGCGTCGGCATGTCGAAGTCGATGGACAGCCCGGTCTGGCCCTGTGCCAGCAAATACTTGAAACGCTGGTTGGTCTCGTTGGCGGTGCCGAAGCCGGCAATCTGACGCATGGTCCAGTTGCGACCGCGGTACATCGTCGGGTACGGGCCGCGGGTGAAGGGATACTGTCCCGGGAAGCCGAGTTGGTCGTAACCGTCATCGGCAATGTCCAGCGGGGTATAGACCCGCTCCACCGGCAGCCCGGAACCGGTCTTGTACTCGCTGCGGGTTTCCGGGGCGCGGTCGGTGAAGGCCTTGAGTTCCAGCTGTTCCCAGTCGGCCTTGTCCGAGCGTATGCGCTCGATCTCTGACTTGTCGTATTGTTTACGCTGACTCATGGTTCATTCTCTCTTTGAGTGCCGTTAACAGTTCCACCGCCGCCGCATGGGGGTCGGTTTCCCGTCGGGTGACCTTGTCGAGCAGTTCCGCCATGCGGGACTCGCGCTGGCGGATGAAATCTTCCCGGACGATTTCCTCGGCGATCTTGATGGTGCGGGTGGCGGCGATCTGGGCGCGGCGCTGCTCCATTTCCCCGCTTTTCTCCAGGTGGTCCCGGTGCCGGTCCAGCGCCTCGGCCAGATCGGTGATACCGGTGCTCTGCTCGGCGCTGGTGGGGATGACCGGGCAACGCCAGATGCCGCTGCCCGGGGTCATATCCAGCATCAGCATCCCCTTGAGTTCGGACACTGTGCGATTCGCGTCGGATCGGTCTGCCTTGCTGACCACATGGATATCCGCGATCTCGAGCACGCCAGCCTTGATCGCCTGAATGTCGTCGCCCAGGCCCGGGGCGGACACCACCACCGTGGTATGGGCCGCCTTGACCACGTCCACCTCATCCTGGCCGACGCCCACGGTTTCAATCAGGATCACGTCAAAGCCGCCGGCGTCGAGAATATCCACCGCATCCAGGCTGGCCCGGGCGAGGCCACCCAGGCTGCCCCGGGTCGCCATGCTGCGGATGAATGCGCCGCTGTCCATGGCCAACTCCGCCATGCGTACCCGGTCGCCGAGTATCGAGCCGCCGGAGTAGGGGCTGGATGGGTCGATGGCCACCACCGCCACCGTGCGGCCGCTCTTGCGGATCTCCTGGGCCAGCTTCTGTACCAGGGTGGACTTGCCTGAGCCGGGCACCCCGGTTATGCCCACCACATGGGCGCGCCCGGTGTGGCGATAAAGCTCGGCCAGCGCCGGCCGGCATTCCGCATCTCCGGCTTCGGCACGGGAGATCAGCCGGGCCATGGCGCGTCGCTGGCCGGCTCTTGCGTCTTTGACCAGATCGGTTGATGCCACGCGTTCTGCCACGGTCACTCTCCCAGTCGGCTGTGCAGGGTGCTAAACAGATCCCGGTCGTCAATGACCCGCTGGGCCTTGAAGTCGGTGCGCGGGAAACTGCCGGGATCGACCAGGTCCAGCTTCACCCGGAGACCAAGAGTGCGGTTCAGCGAATCCGCCGCCTCCTTGCGCAGGGCGGCCAGGGCCTGCTCGCCCGCGGTTGCGGCCTCGCGGGTGGGTTCGAGCTGAATCAGCAACTCGTCCATGGAGCCTTCACGGCTGATCACGATACGGTGCTCACCGCCGTAGCCTTGCACCTGGTTGAGAACGGCGTGGATCTCGGACGGGTACACGTTCTCGCCGCGGACCTGGAACATGTCGTCGATACGGCCATAGATACCCCGGGGCAGGCTGGGATAGGTGCGACCGCAGGGCGAAGGTGTATCCACCCAGTGGGTGAGGTCACCGGAAACCAGGCGGATCATCGGCTGCGATGTGCGCTCGAGCTGGGTGTAGATCGGCGTGCCCTGTTCACCGAAGGGCACCCGCTTGTAGGTCTGCGGATCGGCCACCTCGGTGTAGACGATATCCTGCCAGAGCAGCATACCCTCGCTCTCGGCACTGCCGCCGGCATTCATCCAGGGGGTGATCTCTGCCATCGTGCCGCAGTCGATCACCTTGGCGCCGAATTCGTCGGCGATGCGGTCGCGAATGCCCGGTACGGACGCCCCCGGTTCACCGGAGAAGAACATGATCTCAACACCGAAGGAGCGCGGGTCCACGCCTTCCTCACGGGCGACTTCGGCGATGCGCAAGGCGTATGACGGGGTGGAGTAGAACCCCCGTGGTTGCATAATGCCGAGCCACTGGATGGCGCGGCTGGTCATGCCCGGCGCGCCGGCGCCGAAGGGGAACGCCTTGCAGCCCAGGCGCTCGGCCCCGGCAAGTGCACCCCAGGAGCCCATGTACAGGCTGAAGATGGCGGACACCATCACCGTGTCCCCGGGGCGCAGCCCCATGGCCCACATGATGCGCGCGTGGTTGTTGGAGATGGTTCGCCAATCCCGGCGTCCAATACCGAAGGCGGTTGGCCGCCCCGTGGTACCGGAGGTGCCGTGAATGTGGTGTACCTCGCTGTCGGGAATGCACAGGTAGTCACCGAACGGGGGGTGCGCTGTCTGGGCCGCACGCAGATCCTGCTTGGTGACCACCGGGACTTTCTCGAAGTCTTCCAGGCTCTTGATATCGCCGGGCTCGAGACCCGCCTCGCCCCATTTGCGGCGATAGAACGGTGCATGCTCCCAGGCGTAGTGCATGACGTCCTGGATGCGACTCAGGATGGCGGCATTGCGTTGCTCCGGATCCATCGTTTCCCGTTCGCGGAACCAGTATTTCTCGTTCGCTCCGGGAAAGTAACTGTCGTCATAGTCGGGCGGAAACTGCCATTGCTCCATCTCCACTCCTCCTCTTCTGTTCTTGTACGTCACCGATAGCGCCAGATCCGTCGCGTGGCGACGGTCAGCGTGCGACCGATGCGAGGTAGATCTTTAGCGCGCGCCTCGGGCGGCGACCAGTTCCCGGAATGAGTTCACGATCTCATCCGGTGGCGTGTCCTGTAGCAGGATCTTCTGTACGCCCATGGCCTCGAGCTTCGGCAAATCATCATCCGGTATCACGCCACCACCGGTGACGATGATGTCGTTGGCCCCCTCACGCTTGAGAGCGTCGAGGATTTTCGGAAACACCGTCATGTGGGCGCCGGACAGGATGCTGACGCCGATGATGTCCACGTCTTCCTGGATGGCGGCACCGACAACTTCGTCGGGCGTGCGGTGCAAGCCTGAATAGATCACATCCATGCCGGCGTCGCGCAGGGCGCGGGCGACGATCTTCACGCCCCGGTCGTGGCCGTCCAGTCCGACCTTCGCAAGCAGTACACGGATCACCTTCTGTTCATTGGCTACTGGCTGGTTCATTGCTGTCTCCTCCAAAATAACGGTTGTTACCGGCTTTTCGGCCCTAGCCGGTTTGCAGTTGTTCGTCCTGACTGCGGCTCAGCTCATCCTCGAGCCAGCCGGCGGCATCCTCTACATGGGCCCGGGCCAGGCGTTCTGCCTTCGCGGCATCGCCTTCGAGCACGGCCTCCAGAATGGCGGTGTGTTCTTCCCAGATTCGGGTCTGGTTCCGCGTATCGTCGATGATTGCGGTCATGATCCGGCGAACGTGGTTCCAGCGAGACGCCATGGCGTCCACCAGCACCTGGTTGCCGGACATCTCGTAGATCAGCTGATGGAAGTCCATGTCCGCACCGATCAGCATGGCGACGTCACCGGCGGCCAATGCCGACCAGCCGTCCTGGATAATGCGCCGGCCCCGGGCCCGCTGTCTGGCCGTGACCCGCCGAGCAGCCAACCCAGTGGCCAGCATGTCGATCCCGCTGCGGAACTCGTAGAGCTCCCGCACCATGACAGGGTTCAGTGGTGCCACCTTCACGCCGCGCCGTCCGGCGCTGCAGACAAAGCCTTCTGACTTCAGGCGCTGCAGAGCCTGACCCACCGGCAACCGGGATACATCCATCCGTTCGGCAATTTCCTCCTGCGTCAGGCGCTCTCCTGGCTTGAGCGTGCCCTCACAGATGGCATTGACGATGGCGTTGTAAACCAGCATGGGCAAAGGCTGTGGTGCATCAATGCGTTCCATACAGTGGTGCTCCTTGGTCTCTTTTGTCTGCATTCTGTATACCGAATACACTAATGCCAATGCGCGCCCCGGTCAATCCTGCGCTGCACCATGATGGGGCGCAGGTAGCGGGTAGGGGTCAGAACGAGGCCGGGCTTTTCCTAGAAACGAATGTTGATATGCAGGTGGGTACTGCCGATGCGCTCGGCGTTGTAGCGGATGTCGCCGTCCCCGTTGGCGGGCACGTCGGTACGCAAGCGGGTGAACAGTTGCCGGTAGGCAAGTTCCAGATCCACGTGGCGTCCCAGGGGCAGCAACACGCCGATCTGAAAACCGAGCCCGGCGCTGGTGTCATCGTCGATTGCCCCGCTGTCCCAGTTCTGTCGCGCCAGCACCAGGCTGCCGCCGGCCAGCACCTTGAAGTAGTTCCGCACCGGGTAGAGGACGTCAGCATTCAGCGTGCCTACCTGCAGCCGGTAGTCATCGGCGCTGAAAGTGCCGAAGCCGCCGTGGAATCGGTGCCGCGGTCCGCGCCAGCCAAGACGGATCTCGCCGCCGGTTTCACGGTCTGTGCCGGTGCTGCGGCCCTCCGGGCGCTCGACGTTGAAATCCAGGGTGTAGCGCACCGGGCCGCCGCCGATGAACCAGCCACCCTCGTCGGCCTGAGCCGTTGCGGGCAGGCCGACGGTGAGCAGCATCACCAGCAGTGCAGCAGCAAGCGACTGTGTTTTCATGCCTCCCCCGTGGTCCGCGTTCTACGGTTAGCGAAACCTGAAATTGACGCCGGCGTGGATGGCCCGCTGGTTCCGCCCCTCGACGCTGCCGCTGAGCGTACCGTCATCGAAGTCATCCTCGAAGTTGGTCCACAGGAACCGATAGCCGATCTCCACCTGAACGATCTCCGTCACCTCGATAAGCCCTCCGGCCCGCAGGCCTGCAACCGGGCTGTTCACACGGTCGCCACGGGCGCCGAAGCGGCCGCCGCCGTCGAAGGGATCGCTATCGCGCCAGCGCAGGGTGCTGCCGCCGGCGGTGATACCGATATAGCCGCTGAGAAGATCGCCGCCGGAGATCACATAGTCGAGAAAGCCGGTGACGGTCCAGGTTTCCGCCTCGTCAAAGCGAACCCGCATCAGATCGACTCCGTAGCGCATGGGGCGGCCGAAGCGGCCTGCTCGCAAGTAGAGTGCATCGTCCAGGCTGGTGACGCTGCTACCGGCATCGCCCTCCACCGTGAATCGCGCCTGGGTCGTGGCGCCAGCGAAGCCGGCGAACCAGCGCTTCTCCTGTTGGAAGGCCACGGCGCGATCGCTGGCCGGGGCGTCCGCCGCCAGGATGGACAGCAGCAGGAACAACCACATCGACGATCGCTTGACCACGGTAACCCTCGGCTGGCGAAACTGCCCACACCATGGCATGGGGCAGGGCGGATGACCAGAGTGAACAGTCACGGTTGAACGTCTGCCAATCCGTAGCGGTCTTTCCACCGTTACAGCATACGGAGCCCACATGTATTCCACCGACGTTCCCATCGAGGAATGGTTCCAGGCCCGGGGCTGGATGCCATTCGATTTTCAGCGCGAGGCCTGGTCCGCCTACCGGGATGGCGAGAGCGGATTGGTCCATGCGCCAACGGGAACGGGCAAGACCCTGGCGGCCTGGTTCGGCCCGGTACTGGAATGCCTGGCAACGCCGCCGGACCAGGGCCGGGGCGAACCGCCGCTACAGGTGCTCTGGGTCACGCCGCTGCGCGCCCTGGCCGCGGATACCACTGCACACCTGCAGGCCAGCGCCGCCGAACTTGCACTGCCCTGGACGGTGGAGCGGCGGACCGGTGATAGCGCCCAGTCGGTCAAGGCCCGGCAGCGCCGACGCCTGCCGGCGGTGCTGGTCACCACGCCGGAGAGCCTGTCCCTGCTGCTGAGTTATCGCGACGCCCATGAGCGCTTTCGCGCCCTGCGCTGCGTGGTGGTGGATGAATGGCACGAACTGCTGGGCAGCAAGCGCGGCGTGCAACTGGAACTGTGCCTTGCGCACCTGCGCGGTCTCTGCCCGGCGCTTCGTACCTGGGGGCTTTCCGCCACGCTGGGCAACCTGGATCAGGCCCGCGACGTCCTGCTGGGTGGTGTACCGGGCCGCCTGATTCAAGGTGTGCTGCCCAAGCGCCTGCGCATCGAAAGCCTCATTCCTGCAGCCATGGAGCGCTTCCCCTGGGCAGGACATCTGGGCACGAAGCTGTTGCCGGAAGTCATCGCCGCGCTGGAAGAAGCCGACACCACACTGCTCTTCACCAATACCCGTGCCCAGGCGGAGCTCTGGCATCAGGCGCTGCTCGAGGCGCGACCGGACTGGCTCGAACAGATTGCCCTGCACCACGGCTCCCTGGATCGGAAGCTGCGGGAACGGGTCGAGGACTGGCTGCGTGCCGGGACGATTCGCTGTGTGGTGGCGACTTCAAGCCTGGATCTGGGCGTGGACTTCTCACCGGTGGACCAGGTGATCCAGGTGGGTAGCCCCAAGGGCATCGCCCGGCTGCTGCAGCGGGCCGGGCGCAGTGGTCACCAGCCGGGTGCGGAGAGTGCCGTGCTCTGCGCCCCGACCCATGCCTTCGAACTGGTGGAGATCGCCGCAGCGCGGCGCTCGGCGCTGGCTGGTCGGCTGGAGGCGCGAAAACCGCTGACCCGGGCGCTGGATGTCCTGCTTCAGCACCTCGTGACCCTGGCGCTCGGGCCCGGCTTCACCGAGCAGGCCCAGCTTGCCGAAATTCGGGGAACCCATGCCTATCGCGACCTCACCGAGGCCGAGTGGCACTGGGCACTGGATTTCATCACCACCGGCGGGGCAACGCTGAAGGCCTACCCCCAGTATCGGAAGGTGGTGGTGGAGAACGGGGTCTACCGGGTGATCGATCAGCGTATCGGGCGGATGCATCGAATGGCTGTGGGCACCATCACCGCCGACAGCATGATGCGCGTCGCCTACCAGCGCGGCGGCGCGCTGGGCTATGTGGAAGAAACGTTCATCAGCCGTCTGCGCCCCGGGGATCAGTTCCTGTTCAGCGGCCGGTTGCTTGAGCTGGTGCGGGTGAGGGACATGACCGCCACCGTGCGGGCGGCCAAGGGCAGGGGCACGGCGGTGCCGCGCTGGATGGGTGGCCGGATGCCCCTGTCCACCCAGCTTGCCGATGGTGTGCGGGCGCTGTTGCAGGCTGCCGGCGAGGGCCGCTTCGATGAGCCGGAGCTTGCGGCGGTGCGGCCTGTACTGGAAGCGCAGGCGCGCATGTCCTGCCTGCCCCGTGCCGATGAGTTGCTGGTGGAGCGGGTGAAATCCCGTGAGGGCCAGCATCTGTTCGTCTATCCGTTTGCCGGACGTCTGGTGCATGAGGGCCTGTCCGCCCTGGTGGCCTGGCGACTGACCCGGCAACATCCGGCGACCTACACCTACTCGGTGAATGACTACGGTTTCGAGGTGGTGTCGCGTAAGCTGCCGCCCACCGATGAGCTGCTCCTTGCGGAAGCCTTCTCCGAGGAAAACCTGCTGGATGACCTGCGCGCCTGTCTCAACGCATCGGAGATGGCGCGTCGTCACTTCCGGGAGATTGCCAGGGTCGCCGGGCTGGTGTTCCAGGGCTATCCGGGCAGCGGCAAATCCACCCGTCAGATCCAGGCCTCCAGTGGCCTGATTTTCGATGTCTTCGCGCGGTACGACGCCGACAACCTGTTGCTCGAGCAAACCGAACGGGAGTTGTTCGAGGGGCAGTTCGAACTGCAGCGGCTGCGAGCCACTCTGGCGGCCGTGGGGACGCGCCGCATCGTCCTGCGCGAGCCGGAACGGCTGACCCCTCTGGCATTCCCCTTGTGGGTCAGCCGAATTCAGAGTCAGGTCAGCAACGAGGACTGGAAAACACGCGTGGAGAACATGCTGCAGAGCCTGGAGAAGCACGTCTGAGTCCGGGAAAGCGGGTGCGGGTGGCGCCAGGTCGCCACCCGCACACATCTGCTCAACGAACTGCTTCCCTGGTCTTTACCGCCGATGACCCGGCGGCACAAAGCCCGGACCCGGGCCGCGGCCCCGGCTTTGGTGATAATGGTAGTGGTAATGGGTCTGGGGCTGCCGATGCCCGCGACCATGCCGGTGACCGTAACGTGGCTGGTGGCCGTGACGGGAGTAATGGCGCCGCGGCGGCTGGTAATGCTTCCGCGGTGGTGTGTAGTGGTAGTGCCGCTTGGACGGCGCCGTATGATAGTGACGATGCGTTGTGGACGCGTGACTGTAGCGCTGGGTGGCGAGCCCGGCCCCGGTCAGACCACCCAGGGCACCGCCGACCATGGCGCCGTCGCGACCACCGAACTCGGCACCGATATAGCTGCCAACGGCGCCCCCGATGGCACCCCCGATCAGCGCGCGTTCGCTGAGACGATCGGCCATGGCTGCACCGGGTATCAGCAGTCCAAGGCCAAGCAAGCCGGCAAGCATGCGTTTCATGGGTCTTCTCCTTCTGTTTCAGGGTCAGCCTGGAGATTGCCGCCGTGCAACTGAACCTCAGCTTAAAATCCGCACCGTTGTAGAATCGCGAGCCATGTTAAGCGTAAACATCGCAGGAGAACCGGCAGAGCTGCTGCCGGAGCGCGCCTTGTGGCTGCCGCAGCGGCGGCGCCTACTCATTGCCGATCCCCACTTCGGCAAGGCAGGCGTGTTTCGCCGCCATGGTATTCCGCTGCCAAGTGGCACCACCGAGGATGATCTGAACCGGCTGGGAGAGTTGATTGCGCGCTTTCGGCCAGAGCAACTAGTGATACTGGGTGACTTCTTCCATGCGCGTCCCGAGGTGGACGAACCCTGGTTGGACTTGTTTGCCCGTTGGCGCAGGTGTCATGGGGAGTTGCCCATCACCGTCATCGTGGGTAACCACGATCGCCATGCGGGAGCGCCGGATCCGGGCTGGAACCTCGTCTGGTCTGCTGCGGAGCAGCGCCTGGGGCCCTTCGTGCTCGCCCATGAGCCCATGCAGGTACCGGGAGCGCATGTGCTGGCCGGGCATCTGCACCCGGTGTTACGACTTCGCGGCCGCACCGATCGCTTGCGTCTGCCGGTGTTCTGGGTGCGGTCGGGCTGCACGGTGCTGCCCAGCTTCGGCAGCTTCACCGGCGGTCATCCGGTCAAGCCCGCAGCAGGCGACCGGGTCTACGCCGTGGGGCCCGGCGCGGTGGTGGATTGCACGGGGGCCCGGGTTTAGTGGCGTGTTGTCCGGACTGGCGTTTGTGCCTTGGGCTCGGGGCGGGCATCGCTATCGCCGGGTCGGTGCGTTACGGCCTTCGGCCTAACACACCCTACAGCGGGCACGGCCGAACGTGGGGTGTGTTAGCGCGCAGCGCGTAACGCACCGCAACGGCAATGGCATGTGTCGTTATCCTTCACCCACCGCCACCGTCCGCTCTACCCACCCAAGCCGCTGGTTGCCGACCCGGACCGTGCCCGTGCCTTCGCCGCGGACAATCCAGCGCAGCGTTTCCCGGCGACGGTTGCCCACCGAGCGCTGGAACCAGGGCATGTGGCTGCCGTCGCCGACACCCCGACCCCAGCCGTCCAGCTGGCCGATCTCCCGGGCGTTGTCTTCGGCGGCCAACAGGCTACAGCCCGTAGTGACCAGGCTGGCGCGCAGCGGATGGTTGACGGGCAGGTCCCGGGAAGAGGGGATGCCGCAGGTTCCCAGGTAGCCGTGATTGGCGACGTCCACCTCCACCGCGTAGTTGCCGCCGTCCAGCGTGGTGACCTGGGTTCGTTCGATGACTAGCCGGGGCAGCATCGCCGCGACCCGCAACCAGTACCTTGCCATGCCGCGACAGAGTCCCGGCAGAGCCTCCGGCGGGGGGTTCCAGAGACCGATCAGCGGATCCTGCCCACCGACTTCCACTGGCCCGAGTTGCGGGTGGTCGATGGCGGTCCAGTTGCGGAAGATACGTCCCCGGTTCTCCTTCGCATCCCAACCGGCCAGAGCCTCCATGTCCTCCCGGGACAGCGATGCGTAATAGTCCACAAAGCGTTTCGGTCGCGGCAGGCCGAGTCGGGTGAACAGGTCCCACAGCTCGCAGACTTCCGCCAGGCAGCCGCGCTGATGGTAGGCGAAGTCGGTCAGGTCACCATGCAGTGGTTTGCCCGGTTCATAGGTAAATTCCTCGTAGCCACTCACCGTGGGATAGCCCGTGTCCTCCTCTGCCCAGGCTTCGAGCTGGCGGTACAGCGCAAGATCACCGCCATGCATGTCGCTGTCGGGCTTCTCGCCCAGCGGTCGGATAAAGACCCCGCCGAAGGTATGCAGATTGAGCCACGCGTAGAGATTCGGGTTGGCAGTGGCGAACTGGATGATGGCCCGGGATTCCGGCTCGCTGCCCGGATAGTCGCCAGCACCCAGCTGGGCTGGCTCGGGCGCCCAGTTCCAGGGGAAGTTGCGATTCAGGTCCGTGGTCTGCCGCAGAAAGGCGGGCTCGGGGATAGTGCGACCGTCCCAGTTGACGATCTCGCCTTCCGGGAACAGCCGGTACCAGGGTGGTGGATCGTCGGCAACCCGCGGCAACATGAGCCCCGGATGATCGGCGGAGGCGACGAAATCGCCGGCGGGATCCTCCATGCGTATGAAACGGCAGCGCCCGTCTCCATCAAGATCCGCGGGCTCCCAGCAGGCTTCCAGGGGCTGTCGGCCGGGATTGCGTGGTACCGAGCGCACAAAGCCGCCCCGGGTCAGCACCGCCTCGGCACCGTCCGGCGAAATACGCGGACAAATGTGGAACAGCACATCACGGAGTTGTGCCAGCAGGTGATCCGGCCATTGGGGGTCGTCATCCATGTGCAGGGCGATTGCCGCCTCGGCAATGGCCAGCGCCACACTGGAGCCGGCCAGCTCCCCGGCATGCATGTTGCCGTCCACCCACACCGCCGGCCGCGGTCTCTCCGGTTCCAGCCCGATGGTCAGCAGCCAGATCTCCCGCTTCTCTGGCGTGGTTTGCAGGGACTGCAGTCGCACCAGGTCCGGATGGCGTTCCGCCCAATGCTGCAGTTGCCGGGTCAGGGCAGCGTAATCCAGGTATTCACGGTAGAACGGCGCATCGGACATGGGCTGCTCGCCTCGGAGCTTCACGGGAAGACAACAGTGTCTCTCTAATGGGGGCGCATGCGAAAGCCGAGTTGGTGCCTTCGCTGGTGTCTGCTATTCAGGTTCCGCTGCCCCCGCCGTTAACTCAAGGAGACAACGGTGGGGAGGTGCGGCAGGTGTCAGGTGGGCTTCGTTGCATGGGGTGGCTATTGGTCTCGCTGTTGGCAGGAGTGAGCCTGACTGGCTGTGCGGCGTGGCAAGGGGCCGATCGCTCGGTGCTAGGCGAGGATTGCGACGTCGGCCCGGCGGGCTTCGTGCCATATCGCAAGGCCGTTGCGGTGTCGACCTTCTCCATTGAATCGGGTGCCGGAGGTGGCGACCTCTGGGGCGTGGGCGGGCTGTTCGCCCAACGCGTGGCGGACAACCTGGAGGCCAGCGGCCAGGTTCGTGTTCAGTCCGTCGATGAGCCGCCGCTGGGCCTGCCCGAGCGGGCCACGGCGATCACGGTGCGCGAGACCGGGCATCGTCTGGCGGCGCAGTTTGTGGTGTCCGGGCGTTTTCTCGATCTCTCGGTCAGTGAGCCCGCGGCGGAACTGCCCTGGCTGGACAGTCGTCGCATTGCCATCGGGCAGCGCCGCCGCCTGCAGGTCCAGCTTGAAGTCCACGATGCGGTGGACGGAGGACTCATCGGCCGCCACCAGTACGAAGTGATGGTGGCGGGGGAGAATCGTCAGCGAAACGGGCGACTGGGCCATGGCTTCTGGCAGTCTCGCTACGGGACAGCCATGGAGGAGGCCGCAGCCTCACTGGCGGAGGATGCCCTGGGCAGCATGCTCTGTGAGCCGCTGACCGTGCCGGTGCAACATGTTGACGGCGCGCGGATACTGGTGGAAGCCGGTGCCCTCGATGGCCTGAAGCGCGGCGATGACCTGCGTTTGGTGGCAACCAATGAATACCGCCCCAGCGACCGGGCCCAGCCGCTCACCGGCTTCCGGCCCATCGGCATGGCAAGGGTGGAGTCGGTGTCTCCCCGGCATGCAGTGCTGGTGCTGGAGCCCGAGGCGGCTGCCATGGTGCGGATCGGTGACCTGGTGCGTGCCTGGTAGCATCGTGGGTCGGGCATGGAAATGCCCATGGCAAAGCGGTTAAGTTAAAGGCTTCACCATTCGCCAATGGACGCCAGGCATGAGCGAAGCCCGCGACACTTACCCCTTGCGTATCGACAGTGTCGAACGCCGCTTGCCCCTGTTTGCCATTGAGCCGGGCCTGAGCATCGCCGTACTCAACATCCTGGGGGATACCGAACTGGTGGAGGCCGCTGCCACGGGCCTTTGCCGCCGGATCGCCGGGCTCGATCCCGATCTCATTGTCACCCCGGAAGCGAAAAGCATCCCCCTGGCGCATGCCATGTCCGTTCAGAGCGGCCACCCCTATGTGGTTCTGCGCAAGAGCTACAAGTCCTACATGGGGGATGCACTACAATCGCGCACGGTCTCGATTACCACCGGGTCGACCCAGACACTGTATCTGGATGAGAAAGACCGCCGCCTCCTGGCCGGTCGGCGGGTCTTGCTTGTGGACGACGTGGTGAGCACCGGATCCACACTGGAGGGCATGCGTTCGCTCATGGAGCAGGCTCATGCCGAGGTGGTGGGCGTGGCCGCGATCTGCACCGAGGGCGAGCAGGCCATGGACGACGTGATCGCGCTGGCCCACCTGCCACTGTTTCGAACCTGAAGCCACCAAAAGAGGCTAAAAAAACGCACCACGAGGGGGCGGGCGCACCATATTGGGTCCGCACTTTTCGGGTCCGACGTTTGTCGATCCGGAATAGTCCGAAATTGGCCGTTTGTAAGGGGATTCCTACGGGGTTCTTGTCGGATGCAGGGGCGGGCCGCCCCCCGTTCCGACCGGATCCATCCGTATCAGCGCTCCACGGTGGTGCGCCAGCGTAGTCAGGCAATGCGCTGTCACGGCAGAAATTACATCGTTAAAACAGTACATTGCCGACCCTGTCCGCGGTTGGTACAAGGTTTGCTCAACAACTCCCCCAGTGATTCGCATGCCGCGAGTCGAAATGACCTCCGGATAATGAGGGGAGACCAACATGGCTTTTAACCGACGCAAGTTCCTGAAGCTGGGCGGCGCTGCCGCTGCTACCACGGCAGGCACCATCGGCGCACCGGCGATCCTCAAGGCGCAGGAGACCTTCAACTGGCGCATGACCACCACCTGGCCTGCTGGTCTTCCGTACTACCAGACGGGCCCTGGCAGTGCCACCGACTTCGCTCGCCGCGTTGAAGAGATGTCCCAGGGCCGCATCCGCATCCGCGTCTATGCCGCTGGCGAACTGATCCCCGCCTTCGACGGCTTCGACGCCGCCTCCAGCGGTCGCCAGGTCCAGCTTAACCACGGCTGCTCCTACTACTGGGCCGGCCAGTCCTTCGCCGCCCAGTATTTCACCACGGTGCCCTTTGGCATGACCTTCCAGGGCTTCAACGCCTGGCTGTACCACGGCGGTGGCAACGAGTTGTGGGAAGAGGTCTATGAGCCCTTCAACCTCAAGCCCTTTGCCGTCGGCTGCAGCGGCGTGCAGCCCATGGGCTGGTTCCGTGACCCGGTGGAGAGCATGGACGACTTCCGTGGCCTCAACATCCGCATGCCGGGCCTCGCCGGTGATGTCTACAACGCCGTCGGCGCCAATGCCCGCCTGCTGCCCGGCGGTGAAATCTTCCCGGCCCTCGAGCGTGGCGCCATCGACGCGGCGGAATGGGTCGGCCCCTACCTGGACCGTGAACTCGGCCTGCACAACGCGGCGAGCTACTACTACTCCTCGGGCTGGCACGAGCCGTCCACCACCAGCGAGATCATCATCAACAAGGATGCCTGGAATTCGCTGCCGGAAGACCTGCAGGCCGTTATCAGCAACGCTGCAGCCGCCTGTAACGTCATCTCCCATACCTGGCTCGAGGCCCGCAACGGCGAGGCCCTGGATGACCTGGTGAACAACCATGGCGTGCAGTTCCGGCAGATGCCCGACGATGTCATCAACGCCCTGTTCGAGGCGACCCGCGACATCCTCACCACCGAGGCCGACCGTGATCCCCTGGTGAAGAAGGTCAACGACGCCTTCTGGGACTTCAAGATCAAGCACGACCGCTGGCAGCAGGACAGCGAAACCATCTTCCAGACCAGCCTGCGCGACATGGGTCAGAACATGATCTGATCGACGCCATCCGCCTGTCGGGAAGCCCGGCGCCCCCATCAAGCCGGGTGTCGGGCTTTCCCGTGTTTATACCTCCAACAGCAAAACAACAGGGCGCCATGCTGCGCGTCCGGGAGAAGTCCTTATGCTGCGCTGGACGCTACGCCTTGAGTGGGGCCTGCGGCGCTTGACCGGTTTCGCGGGCCTGCTTGCCTGCATCGCCATGGTCCTGATGGTCTCGCTGGTCTTCGGCAATGTGCTCGGTCGCTATCTCTTCAGTATTGGCGCCACCTGGGCCCAGGAACTGGAGTGGTACCTGATGGCGGTAACCGCGATGTTGGGCATCGCCTACGCCATGCGTTTCGATGACCACGTGCGCGTGGACATCTTTTCCTACCGCTTCAGCCGGGTGGGCAAGCTGTGGCTGAATCTGCTCACCGCCATCGTCGTCGCCTTGCCCTGCGCTCTGCTGATCGTCTACTACGGCTGGCCTTTTGCTGAGACGTCCTACCTGCGCAACGAACGCTCCCCGAACTCCGGCGGGCTGCCCTGGCGCTTCATTCCCAAGGGCCTGATTGTGGTTGGTTTCGTCTTCGTCGCCATCGAGGCCCTGCGGCAGACGCTGGCCTGTGGTCGGCGTCTCGTCTTCCACTACGCGCGAGGTGCCTGACCATGCCATTGGAATACTATGCACTGGGCATGATCATTGCCTTCTTCGTGCTGGTGCTCACCGGCATGCCGGTGGGCTTCGCCATCGCCGCCGTCGGCTTCCTGTTCGGCTTTATCGGCTTTGACGGCTGGCTGTTCGAGCTGCTGCCCTCGCGCATCTACGGCGTGATCAACAACACTACGCTGCTGGCCATCCCGCTGTTCGTGTTCATGGGCGTCATGCTGGAGCGCTCGCGGATTGCCGAGCGCATGCTCGACGTGATCGGTCACCTCTGCGGTGGCCTGCCCGGTGGCATGGCCCTGGCGGTGATCCTGGTGGGGGTGCTGCTGGGTGCGGCCACGGGGATCGTGGGCGCGGCGATCGTTACGCTGACCCTGATGGCGCTGCCCACCCTGGTGCGTCGCGGCTACAAGAAGACCGTGGCCTGCGGCACGATTTGCGCTGCCGGTACGCTGGGGCAGATCATTCCGCCAAGCCTGGTGCTGCTGGTGCTGGCGGACATCATGAATCTCTCCGTGGGCAGTCTGTTCGCCGCCGCCCTGATGCCCGGCCTCATGCTCTCCGGCATGTACCTCATCTACCTGCTGGGCCTGGCCTATTTCTTCGCCGCGGACGTGCCCGCCATCGACGAGGCGGAGCGCTCGACCATCAACCGACTGGAGCTGTTCAAGGACGTCTGCAAGGTGGTCATACCGCCGCTGCTGCTGGTCATTGCAGTGCTGGGTTCGATCATCGGCGGTATCGCCGCACCCACCGAGGCGGCTTCTGTCGGCGCCGTCGGCGCGCTCCTGCTGACCGCGGTTTCCGGTCGTCTGACCCGGCCGGTGTTCAGCGAAACCGTTAGCACCTCGGTCCGAATCAGCTGCATGATCTTCTTCGTGCTGATTGCCTCCCAGGTGTTCGCGCTGGCGTTCCGTGGGCTGGACGGCGAGTTCCTCATCGAGGCCATGTTCGACTGGGTACCGGGCGGCATGTACGCCACCCTGATCTTCATGCTGCTGTTGATCTTCGTGCTTGGTTTCTTCCTTGAGTGGATTCAGATCTCGTTCATTGCCGTGCCGCTGTTCCTGCCGTTCTTGACGGGCACTGCCGATATCTCCATGGTCTGGGTCGCCATACTCATTGCCATGATGCTTCAGACATCTTTCCTCACGCCACCATTCGGATGGTCGCTGCTGTTCATGAAAGGGGTGGCTCCGCCGTCGATCACCACGGGGGATATCTATCGCGGTGCGATACCCTTCGTGCTGATCCAGGTCATTGCCGTGGGCCTGCTGCTTGCCTTCCCCGGTCTGGTGCTCTGGCTACCCGAGCTTATCGGCTGGTAGATGGCAGATAGAATCACAATATTACCGGGGCCGGCTCTGCCGGTCCCGCCTAGAGGAGTTGCGTCATGAAAGCCAATACCCAACCACTGCGCGCGGCAGTGGTCGCACCCCATCACCTGGCGGCGGAAGCCGGCGCCGGTGTGCTGGGGGAGGGCGGCAACGCGCTGGAGGCCATGGTTGCCGCTGCGGCCAGTATTGCCGTGGTCTATCCCCACATGAACAGCATCGGCGGCGATGGCTTCTGGTTGATCCAGGAGCCAGGTCGCCCGCCGCTCGGTATCGACGCCAGTGGCGTCGCCGCGGCACTGGCAACGCCGGCCTGGTATCGTGAGCGTGGCGAGACCGGGCGTATTCCCCATCGTGGCGGACTGGCCGCCAATACGGTTGCCGGCACCATTGCCGGGTGGAGCGAGGCGCTGGATCACTCGCGCTGGCGCTGGGGTGGCACCATGCCGCTATCGCGCCTGCTGGCACCTGCCATTGCCCATGCCGGCAGCGGAATAACCGTGACCCGCTCCCAGGCAGAGACCCTGTCCGGCAAGCAGGATGAGCTGGTCGGTCGCCCCGAGTTCGATGAGACCTTCCTCATTGATGGTCGTTTGCCAGAGGCGGGTGATCACTACGTTCAGTCTCATCTGGCAGATGTGTTGCGCCGTCTCGTCAACGCAGGCCTCGATGACTTCTACCGCGGCGAGATCGCGACGATGCTCGCCGCGGGCCTGGAGGCGGCGGGCAGCCCGCTGCGCCTGTCCGATCTGCAGAATTACCGGGCACACTGTGTCCGTCCGCTGGTGCTCGATACCGCGGTGGGCGCACTGCAGAACATGCCACCGCCCACCCAGGGCCTGGCCTCGATACTGATTCTCGGTCTGTATCAGCAAATCAGCGCCGCGCATCCCCACAAGCCGGAGACGCTGGAGTATCTGCATGCCTTGGTGGAGTCCACCAAGCTTGCCTTCCGGGTGCGGGACCGTGTCGTCACCGATCCGTCACGCCTGCCGGAAGATCCCATGGACATTCTGCAGGCGGAGCGCGTTGCGGCCATGGCCCGGGAGTTCGATCCGCAGCAGGCAGCGCCGTGGCCACCGTCCCGTGGTGCCGGTGATACCGTCTGGCTTGGCGCCGTGGATGCCCAGGGGCGGTCCGTCAGCTTCATCCAGAGCACCTACCATGAATTCGGCTCCGGGATCGTTGCCCCGGGTTCCGGGGTGGTCTGGCAGAATCGTGGTTGCAGCTTCGATCTCGACGAGACCGCGCTCAACGCCCTCGGTCCGGGGCGGCGCCCCTTCCACACGCTGAATCCCGCAATTGCTCAACTGGGTGATGGCCGGACTGTGGTCTACGGCACCATGGGCGGCGAGGGGCAGCCGCAGACCCAGGCGGCCATCTTTACCCGGGCCATCCTGCACGGTTACACGCCCGAACAGGCGGTGGCAGCACCGCGCTGGCTGCTTGGTCGGACCTGGGGCAGCGGTACCGATTCCCTGAAGATCGAGGACGACATGCCCGCCGAGGTCATCGACGGAATGCGCCGGCTTGGTCATCTCGTGGATGTGGTACCCGCATGCAACAGCATGATGGGTCATGCCGGCATGCTGATTCTCGACGCCGATGGCGGTATCATCGGCGCCTCGGATCCGCGCTGCGACGGTGCTGTTGCAGGTGTCAACTGAGTGCTTCTGCGCCGTCGGCAGGGAATAGGCCGGCGGTAGCGCTGTTTTTTGTTTTTCCGGGGTAACTGACTGATGGAAGGCATGCTGTGGGGCGAATTGCTCGCTCTGGCAATCGCCCTGCTTGCCACTGGCGTTGTGGCTGGAGTGCTGGCGGGCCTGCTCGGCGTTGGCGGCGGTATCGTCATCGTGCCAGTTCTGTTCCACGTGTTCACGCTTGTGGATATCGATCCCTCGGTGCGCATGCATCTGGCGGTGGGGACTTCGCTGGCCATCATCGTGCCCACCTCATTGCGATCGGCCTGGTCCCATTACCAGCACGGCACCGTGGATACGCCGATGTTGCGCAAGCTGTTGCCGAGCCTGTTCATCGGCGTACTCCTGGGAATCACGCTCAGTGCGTTGGTCTCCGGTCGTGTGCTCACCGGTGTTTTCGGTGTGATCGCGATCCTTGTGTCCCTGAACATGTTCCGCGGCGGCAAGCCGCCCAAGCTCACCAATGAGCCGCCGGGGGGCGCCGCTCCCCACGCCATCGGCGGATTTATTGGCACTGCATCCACCATGATGGGTATCGGTGGCGGCACACTGAGCGTGCCCATCCTGGATGCGCTGCGCTTTCCCATCCACCGCTCGGTGGGTACGGCGGCATCCATCGGTACCGTGATCTCGGTGCCGGGCTGTATCGGTTTCATCTGGGCGGGCTGGGGTGTCGAGGCGACACCGCCGTTCAGCCTGGGTTACGTAAGCCTGCTGGGCTTTGCCTTGATTGCTCCTTTGACCGTGCTCTGCGCGCCGCTGGGCGTGAAGCTGGCAGTGAGCATGAACACCGCGCGGCTGAAGCGGGCCTTCGCCGTGTTTCTGTTCCTGACCGCCCTCAGCATGCTCTACACCACGATCACCGGCTGAATCGGCTGTCCATCCCTGCACGCGGCTTCACAGGCGGGGCCCGCCCCGCCGGTGCTTGACGCGGGACATCAGCATCTTGCAGTCCAGGTCGGTGATGTACTCCTTGCCCAGCAGGTTTTCGCGCAGGAAGCGGTCCAGTTCCTCCGGGGAGTCGGTGAGGGTGTGGATGTGCAGGCTCTTCATGTCGCTCATGATGTAGAGACTTACCACCTCCGGCGTGTCTGAAAGCTCCCGTGCCGTCTGCTCCAGACGCCAGGGTGTGACCTTGACGTCGAGAAAGGCGGAAATGGTCTTGCCGAGCTTGTCCGGATTCAGCACCACCGTGAACTGCTCGATCACCCCGTCATCCACCAGCTTCTGGACCTGCTCCCGGGCATAGGCGCGGGAGCAATCAAGTTCCCGCGCCATGTCTGCGTACGACATGCGCGCATTACGGATCAGCAGTCTCAGTATTGCCGTTCGCATGCTCATGTTCACTCTCTCCTGGAGTGGCGGCGCTAGAGTGGGAGCAGGCCGGCTACCATGGGCAGCAGGAATGCAGTGATGAGGCCCGCAAGGCCGAGGCCGAGACCGGCAAAGGCGCCGGCCTTGGCGCCGATGGTGAAGGCCTGGGCGGTGCCAAAACCGTGGGCGGCCAGCCCCAGGGCGAAGCCCTTCACCGCGTCGTCGCGGATTCGCAGCACCCGGATCACAATGGGCCCCACCATGGCGCCGGTGGCACCGGTGATCAGCACCAGGGCTGCGGTCAGGGACGGCAGGCCACCGAGTTTTTCCGTCACACCCATGGCGATGGGGGAGGTGACCGACTTTGGCGCCAGCGACAGCAGGGTCAGCCGGTCTGCGCCCAGGGCGGCGCCAATCAGCACGGCGCTGATGGCGGCCACGGCGGCCCCGGCGATGCCAGCCACCAGCAACGGCATCGCCATGGCCATGATCTGCTTGCGATGCTCATACAGTGGCACACCCAGAGCGACGGTCGCCGGGCCGAGCATGAAGTGGATGAACTGCGCGCCTTCGAAATAGGTGTCGTAATCGGTATCGCTGATCAGCAGGATGGTGATCAGCAGGCCCATGGCCAGCAGCACTGGATGCAGGACGGCGCTGCCGCCGAGCCGTTGATTGATCCAGACGCAGAACTGGAAAACCACGATGGTCATGGTCAGCCAAAGCAGGGGGCTTGCGGACAGATAGACCCAGATGTCGGTGAGTTCTTCCGTCATTCTCCCTCACCCCGTCGGGTGAGGAATTGCATGATCAGCATGGTGGTGATCAGCGCCAGCACGGTGCTGCCGAGTAATGCGGCGGCTATGGCGATCCAGTCCCTGGCCACCAGTTCGAAATGCACCATCAGGCCCACGCCGGCGGGAACGAACAGCAGGGCCAGGTAGCGCAGCAGCGTGTCGCTGACGGTCTTGATGCCGGGGTCGACGCCGCCCCGTGCAGCCAGATAGCCGACCAGCATCACCATGCCGATGACCGGCCCGGGCACCGGCATGCCGAGCAACTGCACCACCACTTCGCCTGCCAGTTGGCAGATCAGTATCACGATCAGGCCGCCGAGCATTGTCTCTCCATGGGGCCGCAGCAGCAGCCGTCGTCATTCATCCCTGAAGCTGAGTATCGGCCAGTTGCGCTCCCCGGCAACCCGGCGCAGGCGTTCGTCGGGATCAACAGCCACCGGGTTTGGTACCCGTTCGAGCAAAGGCAGGTCATTATGGGAGTCACTGTAGAACCAGCTCTGATCGAGCCCCCGACCCTGATCCCGCAGCCATTCGTCCAGCGCACGCACCTTGCCCTCCCGGAACGTGGGCGTTCCCACCCAGTCACCAGTGTAGCGGCCGTCAATGCGCTCGGGCCGGGTGGCGAGGAGGTGATCCACGCCGAAGAGCTCGGCAATGGGGTCTGTGATAAAGGCGTTGGTGGCGGTGATGATCATGGTGGTGTCACCCCGCGCGGCATGTTCATCGAGCCGCTCCCTTCCGGCGGGCAGGATGATGGGCGAGATATAGTCCTGCACGAACTCCCTGCGCCAGTCGTGCAGTTGCGCGGCGTCGAACCGTGTCAGCGGCGCCAGTGCGAAACGCAGATAACGCTCGATATCCAGTGTGCCGGCTGCATACTCTTCATAGAAGCGGCGGTTGGCCGCTTCGTGTGCGTCGCGGTCGACCAGCCCGCGATCAACCAGGAATTGCCCCCAGAGGTAGTCGCTGTCGCCCTTCAGCAGGGTGTTGTCGAGGTCGAAAATCGCCAGTGTCACCGGGCCTCCCATGCCATCCGCCTCTCTGCGCGAGCATTGTAGCGAGAAACGCAGTCCATTTGATGGGATGCGGCGCGGTGTGGAAAAATAGCAGTAGCGAATTTGTGGGAGTTCTGGGCCAGGTGATTGATTCCGATGGCTTTCGGCCAAATGTGGGTATCATCCTGACCAACGCGGAGGGGCGTGTCTTCTGGGCCCGTCGCGTGGGTCAGGACGCCTGGCAGTTTCCCCAGGGTGGCATCAAGGTCGACGAGACGCCGGAGCAGGCCCTGTTCCGGGAACTGGCCGAGGAAGTCGGCCTCACCGAGGCTGACGTCGAGCTGATCGGCGGCACGGGGGACTGGCTGCGGTACTACCTGCCACGGCATCTCATCCGGCGCCGTCACAAGCCGGTCTGCATCGGTCAGAAGCAGCGCTGGTTCGTGCTGCGCCTGTTGTGCGACGAGCAGCGGGTGAAGCTGGATGCCTGTGCCAAGCCGGAATTCGACCACTGGCAATGGGTCGACTACTGGCGGCCCATGCGGGAAGTGGTCTTCTTCAAGCGCCATGTCTATCGCAAGGCCTTGCATGAGCTTGCGCCGCTGGTATTTCCGGATGGTGCTCCCGAGCCACCCGTCGCTCCGCCACGGCGTTCGGGCTCCGGTGCGCAGAGTTAGGCAGGCGACAGCGTGAGGCCAGTGCGGTAGTCTGACGGAAGCTGCATGCGCAGGATGCGTGGTTGTGCATGACAAACGCAGTCGGCGGCGAGTCCGGCGCCCTTAGCCCCTGCAGTTAATCCTGGTCTCCGCGGTGGCAGGCGCCGCCGCGGGATAACGAGTGCCCGGCCATCGGGGAGCCAATGCTTCAGACGCTTCACAGCATCGTGCAGGACGTCAATGCCGCCCGGGGGCTGGACCAGGCGTTGAACATCATTGTCCGCCGCGTCGCCGACAGCACCAATGTAGACGTCTGCTCCATCTACCTGGTTGATCCCGACTCCCAGGAATACGTGCTCATGGCCACCAAGGGGCTGAACCCCGACGCAGTTGGCCGAGTTCGCCTGCGTTTCGACGAGGGTCTTGTGGGCCTGGTCGGGGAACGCAAGGAGCCCTTGAACCTGGAGAACGCGGAGGCGCATCCCCGCTTCAGGTATTTCCCCGAAACCGGCGAAGAGCGTTTCCACTCCTTTCTTGGCGCGCCGATCATCCACTTCCGGCGACTGCTCGGCGTGCTGGTGGTGCAGCAGGCCGCACGGCGGCGTTTCGGCGAAGAAGAAGTGGCTTTCATTGTCACCATGGCAGCGCAACTAGCCGGCGCCATCGCCCACGGCGAGGCCACTGGCGGCGTCAATCCCGTGCTCAGCGGCACCAAGGTCTCGCGACGCGCCTTCAAGGGCGTGCCGGGTGCTCCGGGTATCGCCCTTGGCCGGGTCATGGTGGCCTATTCGCCCGCCGACCTGTTCGCCGTACCTGATCGTGAGATCGAGGATGTGGAGCGGGAGGTCCAGCTCTTCGACAAGGCGCTGCAGGTGGTTCGCGAAGAGGTGCGGGAACTCGCCGATCGCCTGGCCGACACCGTGCCGCCGGACGAACACAGCCTCTTTGACGTCTATCTGCGCATGCTCGAGAGCGAAAGCCTGGTAGACGGCACGATCCAGCGGATCCGCTCCGGTAACTGGGCCTCCGGTGCCCTGCGCGACAGCATCGCCGAGCACGTCAGTGTCTTCGACGAAATGGAAGATCCCTACCTGCGCGAGCGCGCCGAGGACATCCGCGACATCGGCCGGCGTATCCTCATGCGCCTGCAGGTGGACAGTGGTGACGATCGCTCCGTGCCAGAGGGCACGATTCTGGTGGGTGAAGAGATCAGCGCCTCGCAACTGGCAGAGATACCCACCGATCGGCTTGCCGGGGTGGTCACCGCCCGTGGCTCCGGCAACTCTCACGTCGCCATCCTGGCCCGTGCGCTGAACATTCCCGCCGTGATGGGCGTTGCGGAATTGCCGGTGGGGCGGCTTGAGGGCAAGGAGCTCATCGTCGATGGCTACGCCGGTCGCATCCACATCGAGCCGGGGCGCGAGATTCGTCGCGAATACAAGCGCCTCCTGCGGGAAGATGCGGCGCTGTCAGAAGACCTCATGGAACTCAAGGGCTTGCCGGCGGAGACGCCCTGCGGCTATCGCGTCGGCTTGTATGCCAACACCGGGCTGATGTCCGACATCACCTCGTCGCTGTCCAGCGGCTGTGACGGGATCGGGCTGCACCGCACCGAGTTTCCATTCATGGTGCGGGAGCGCTTCCCCGGCGAAGACGAGCAGACGGTGGTTTATCGGCAGGTGCTCGAACCCTTCAGCCCGCGCAAGGTGGTCCTGCGGACGCTGGACGTGGGTGGCGACAAGCCGCTGCCGTACTTTCCCGTTCGTGAAGAGAATCCGTTTCTTGGCTGGCGCGGCATCCGCCTGACCCTGGATCATCCGGAGATCTTTCTCACCCAACTGCGCGCCATGCTCAGGGCCAATAACGACTGCGGCAATCTGCAGGTGCTATTGCCCATGATCAGTCGTCTGTCCGAGGTCGACGAAGCCTGCGCGTTGTTGACGCGTGCCCGTCGGGAGCTCGAGGAAGAGGGCATACAGACCATCGAGCCGGAAATCGGCGTGATGATCGAAGTCCCTTCCGCGGCTTTCCAGATCCGGGCGCTGGCCGATCGGGTCGATTTCTTTTCCATCGGCACCAACGACCTCACCCAGTACCTGCTGGCGGTGGATCGCAACAACGCACGGGTTGCAGACCTGTACGACGAACTTCATCCGGCGGTGGTCCGGGTGGTGGACAACGTGGTGCGGGAGGCACGGACGGTGAATCGGCCGGTAACCATCTGTGGCGCCATGGCCGGCGATCCGGCGGCTGCCATCCTGCTGCTGGGCATGGGGGTGCAGGGGCTCAGCATGAGCGTCTCCAGCCTGCTGCGTGTGAAATGGGTGATTCGAAGCTTCAGCCTTGAGCAGGCCCGTGAACTCACCAACCGGGCCCTGACCATGGATCACCCGGCAGACATCCGCCTGATGCTGAACGAAGCGCTGGAGGAAGCGGGGCTGGGCGGCCTGGTTCGCGCCGGTCGCTGACCACATTCGGGATCACGGCCTTGCTCAGAAATGGGCGCTCAGGCTGAAGGAACCGAAATCCTGGGTGCCCGTCTGGCCGCGAAACTCCCGGCTCGGAAAGACATGGGTGTAGGCCAGCCGTACCCGTCGGCTCACGTTCACGACCATACCCACCTGGATTTCGCCCACCAGATTGCGCTTTTCAACGCTGCGGCTGTTGCGAAAACTGTTACCGTCCAGAAAGATGTCGCGGGCCACGGCGCGCCCATCCAGGCTGACAAAGACGTAGCCGCCCAGGTCTGACCGGGCCCTGAATATGCCGGAGCCGGGGAGGGCCGGTTGAATGCGCGGCGGGCCCCAGTCTTGCATCATGCGCCAGCCCAGTCGTCCGGTGATGCCGGTGGTGAGCTGGGTGAACACATTGCCCAGTGAACCGCCGAGATAGGGTGTGAAATCCCATCCCCAGCCGTCGCTGGTGCGCCCGGCAAACTCACGCCATTGCCGCTCATACGTCAGCAGCACGGCCGGTTCGTTGCGCAGCTGGGTATCCCAGCCGGCGGGTTGTGGGGCGTCCAGGTGTCGATGCACCTGCCGTTGCGTGCGGTCTGCCAGGGAAGCCGGCCCGATCACGCCCAGGCTGAGTTGCAGCCTGTCCAGGCGGGTTGGTGTCTGTGAGCCCAGGCCAACGGTGGCGTACAGCCAGCCTGCATAGGGGCGGTCGTTTTCGGGTGGGTCGGCCAGGGTGATATCGCTTGCCGTGTACATGTTCTGGCCAATGGAATAGCTGAGCTTGAGTTCGCCGTCGGGGTTGAACATGGGCACCCACTCGCTGCCACGGCGCACCCAGCCTGGCACACGGTCATCGGGTGAAAGCCAGGTAACACGCACACCGCTGGTGTAGTAGCGATCCTCTCCGGCGAACAGGTCGTTTTCATGTTCCAGTGTCAGCGTGCCCCAGGTGGGGTCCTGTGCCATCGCAGTATGAAGCCAGACCAGCGCGGCCAGCAGCGTGGCCAGGCGCAGGCCGCTAGCCCGGCTCATCGTTGCGATCCGTCGCTGACAGTTGTCGTTCCGATACCGTGGACCGAAGCAGGATGGCGTCCATCATCCGGGTTGAGAGAAAGCGCCGCAGCGTGCCGAACAGGTAGGTGGGGAACGTCACGTAGTAGCGGGGCCTGGCCCGGGGTGCCTCCAGGGCATGGATCAGGCGCTTGACCACCGACTCCGGCGGCAGCGTGAAGCCGCCAGCGCCATCCGGGGCGGTGAGGCGGCGCTCCATGGCCCGATAGGTTTCCTTGTGTACGCTGCTTTGCGGATCTATTTGTGCCTTGAAGTGCCTGTGAGCATTGGCGCGAAAAGCGGTTGCGATGGGGCCGGGTTCGATCAGGCTGACCTGGATGCCGCTGTTCCGCAGTTCCATGCGCAGGGTGTCGGCGAGCCCTTCCATGGCAAACTTCGAGGCGTTGTAGGCGCCGCGGAATGGCAGTGCTGCAAAGCCCAGCACGGAGCTATTGAATACGATGCGGCCCCGGCCCGCCGCACGCATGGCGGGCAGAACGGCACAGGTCAGTTCATGGGCGCCGAAGAGGTTGGTCTCGAACTGCGCTCGCAGGGCCGCGCGGTCCAGGTCCTCCAGGGCACCGGGTTGGCCGTAGCCGGCATTGTTGAACAGGGCGTTTAGGCGGCCTCCCGTAGCGGTCAACACCGTGTCGACGGCAGCGTGTATGCTCTCGGAGTTGTCCACGTCCAGCACCAACGGTTCCACGCCTGCTTCTCGCAGAGGCTGGAGATCAGCCTCGCGGCGCACGCCAGCGAAAACGCGCCAGCCCCGTTGCTGCATCCGCACCGCGGACACCTGGCCGATGCCCGTGGAACAGCCCGAAATCAGCAGTACGCGTTGTTCCTGCTCGCCCATCGTGGGTATGCCTCCGGTTGGGAGTGACAATTCGGCCTGGCAGGGAAGTTGTCCAGGCTTGTGTGCCGGTTAACGAAGCCTTATATAGGTGCGACGGCACGTTTTTAGCAGCGTAACCTGCGTTCAGTTCTTGCGAGGAGCAGATCCATGCCCATTTACGAGTACCAGTGTGACGCCTGTGGTCACGATCTGGAGGCCATCCAGAAAATGAGCGATGCGCCGCTGACGGAATGCCCGAGCTGCGGCAAGCCGACCCTGCGGCGCAAGATATCCGCGGCGGGCTTCCGGCTCAAGGGCGCTGGTTGGTACGAGACCGATTTCAAACAGTCCAATCGTCGCAATGTGGCCGGCGGCGGAGAGGCTGCCAAGGGCGGCGACAGCAAGCCTGCTGCCGACAAGCCCGCCGCCAAGGCCGATTCCGGCGCTAGCAAGCCCGCGGGCGACAGCAAGGCCTCAACCGGCTGAAACGTCCTCGCCGCCGGCTCTTTGGGGGTACGAAAGGAACGCGGGAATTGATCGGTGCCCCCTTAGAACTTACCATTGCCCGCCTGTCGGCGCAGGCGGGCAGCCTTTTGTCTGCTCGGATGCCGACGCCTTGCACCCCCTCGGTGCACTCCCGTAAAGCCAGCATGCCAGGAAACGGATAAAGCGATGCGTACCCACTACTGCGGTCAGGTCACCGAGAGTCATCTCGACACTGAAGTCTCACTCTGTGGCTGGGCTCACCGGCGCCGCGATCATGGCGGGGTGATCTTCATCGACCTGCGGGACCGCGAGGGTCTGGTACAGGTGGTTTTCGACCCGGATCGAGCCGAGTCCTTCGCGCTGGCCGAGCGGGTGCGCAACGAATTCGTGCTGCGGGTTCGCGGACGCGTGCGCCGCCGCCCGGCGGGCACAGAAAACCCCAACATGACCACCGGGCAGATCGAGGTGCTGGGGCTGGAGCTGGAAATTCTCAACGCCGCCAAGACACCGCCGTTCCAGCTTGATGACGACGACGTGGGCGAGGACGTGCGTCTGCGTCATCGCTATGTGGATCTGCGCCGCCCCGTCATGCAGCGCCGCATCCAGACCCGGGCGCGGGTCACACAGGCACTGCGCCGCTACCTTGAAGACCACGGTTTTCTCGATATCGAGACTCCCATGCTCACCCGGGCGACCCCGGAAGGTGCCCGCGACTACCTGGTGCCAAGCCGTGTCCACCCGGGCGCCTTCTATGCCCTGCCGCAGTCGCCGCAGCTCTTCAAGCAGCTGCTGATGATGTCGGGCATGGACCGCTACTACCAGATCACCCGTTGTTTCCGGGATGAAGACCTGCGTGCCGATCGGCAGCCGGAGTTCACCCAGCTCGATATCGAGACGTCCTTCATGGACGAGCAGGGCATCATGGCCCTGAGCGAGGAGATGATTCGTGAGCTGTTCCGACAGGTCATGGATGTCGACCTGCCCGACCCGTTCCCCACCATGACCCATGCCGAAGCGGTGCGTCGTTTCGGTATCGACCGCCCGGACCTGCGCATTCCGCTGGAGCTGGTGGAGGTCTCGGATCTGGTTGCGGACACCGAGTTCAAGGTATTCGCCGCTCCGGCGAAAGACCCCAAGGGTCGCGTCGCCGCGCTGCGCCTGCCGGCCGGGTCGGAACTGACCCGCAAGGAAATCGATGACTACACGGCCTTCGTCGGGCGTTACGGCGCCAAGGGGCTTGCCTATATCAAGGTGGTGGATCCCACCCGGGGCGCCGAAGGCCTGCAGTCCCCCATCGTGAAGTTTCTCTCTCCGGCAGCCGTCCAGGGCATACTCGAGCGGACCGATGCCGAGGCGGGAGACCTGATCTTTTTCGGGGCCGACCGTGCCCGCGTGGTCAACGAGGCGCTCGGCGCCCTGCGTGTGCGACTCGGCCACGACCGCGGTCTGGTGGCCAGCGAATGGCGCCCGCTCTGGGTCGTGGACTTCCCCATGTTCGAGTACGACGAGGCCGACAAGCGGCTGTACGCTCTGCACCACCCCTTTACCGCACCCCAGTCGACGGAGGAAGCGGACCTGGAGAAGGCGGCCGATCCGGAGGCAATCCTGTCGCGGGCCTACGATATGGTAATCAATGGCACCGAAGTGGGCGGCGGATCCATCCGTATCCATCAACCCGACGTGCAGCAACGCGTGTTGGCCATGCTGGGCATCCACGAAGCCGAGGCGCGGGAGAAGTTCGGCTTCCTGCTGGATGCGCTGGAATACGGCGCGCCGCCCCACGGCGGGCTCGCCTTCGGGCTGGACCGGCTGGTCATGCTCATGACTGGCGCAGGTTCGATCCGTGACGTGATGGCCTTCCCCAAGACGCAGACGGCGAGCTGTCTGCTCACCGAAGCCCCGGCGGAGGTCACCGAGGCGCAGTTGCGGGAGCTTGGAATACGCCTGCGGCGCAAGGCAGCGGAAAGTGGAGGCGAGTCATGACCGAAACGGAGCAGCGCATGGAAGAAGCCACCCTGGGTGGTGGATGTTTCTGGTGCATCGAAGCCGCCTTCAAGGAAATGGATGGCGTCGTCGATGTGGAGTCCGGGTATTCAGGTGGTGAGCGGGCTCATCCGACCTATGCCCAGGTTTGCTCTGGTGCCACCGGCCATGCAGAAGTCGTCCGTTTGCGCTACGACCCCAGCAAGGTCGACTTCAATCAGATTCTCGATCTCTTTTTCATCGTGCATGATCCAACCCAGCTCAATCGGCAGGGGCACGATATTGGCACCCAGTACCGCTCGGTCATCTTCTTCCATGATGATGAACAGGCTCGCCTGGCCCGTGCGAAGATCGATGAGATCCAGCGCAGCGGCCGTTATGGCCAGTCAATCGTGACCGAAGTGAGTGCGCTGAAGAACTACTACCCGGCGGAAGACGGGCATCAGGATTACTTCGAATTGAACCCGGGACAGCCCTACTGCCAGATGGTGGTCGCACCGAAGGTGGAAAAGGCGCGGCGCCATCTGGACAAGTAGGGCTGCGGTTACCGGATGCTTCAGGCGGATGCCGTTTTCTTGCTGTGTCCGACTTCCAGGGTGGCGAGACGGCGGAAGGCGGAGGTCAATCGGCGGGCGCCGCGGCCGACAAGCTCGGCGATGTAGGCGTTGCGCATGGCAACCGCCTCGGCGATGATGCAGTCGATGTTCTCGGGGGTGGACCGAAAATCGGCCCTTTCGCGGTTCATGGTTGACTCCTTGATGAGGGTGAACAACATTGGTGCAACTTTCGTTGCGCTGCACCATTATGATACGTCCGCTCCGTGAGCTCGCCATCCCGCAAGCTGGACCAACCCTGTTGACCCGTGGGCACTAATCGCCATGCAGAAATAAAAAACCCCGGATGGAAACATCCGGGGGTAGCCAGTCGAGCCGGTTGCTTAAATCCCGAAGGGAAATCGCTGCAGCGTGCTTCGCATGGTCTTGGCGAACTCGTCGCTGCGGTCGCCGGAGCCGCGCCGTTCAGGGCCTTCCGCGTTAGATGTCTGAGGCTTGGGCCGCCGGCGCTTGAAAACGCTGATCTGGAACATGGTCGACTCTCCCTGGTCGCAACAGTGAATTCACGGACAGGCTATCTCGCTCTGCTGTGGAGATAATCCCCGAGAGTGGCATACGACCTGTGCTTGGGGTTCCAAGGTTTCTCGGGAGTCGTGTTTGAAGGGCAAAAAAAAGACGGGCTCTGGAGACCAGGCCCGTCGAAACTTCGTATCGCTACGAAGGAGGAGGAGACGATTACAAAATGTCCGGAGCAGTCACAGAGGTTCGCAGGACTGCCTCATCGGAGTCGGTGAGCGCATCACCGTTGCGATGGATAGAAGACTACACAGCTTGGTGCCGTGGAAAATCCCGAAAAATGGAATATCATCTGTGACAAATATTCAAAAATAGGCGGGCATGCAATGGATCGTGCTTCTGAAATGCTGATATTCGTGCGCTGCGTGGAAGAGGGTAGCTTCTCCGCCGCCGCCAGGGCTCTGGATATGACCCCTTCGGCCATCAGCAAGCAGATCCGCCGACTGGAAGACCGACTCGGCGCCCGGTTGTTCAATCGTACCACGCGTCGTATCAGCCTGACCGAAGTGGGGCGGGATTTCTACGATCGCTGCTCACGGATCATGGCCGAGATCGAAGCGGCGGAGGAGGCGGTCAGTTCGCTGCAGGATCGGGTACGCGGCACACTCCGGGTGAGCGCCACCGCAGCCTTTGCCCGTGGTGAGGTTCTGCCACGTATCAACCACTTTCTTGAAAAGTATCCGGAGCTGAATCTCGAGATTCAGCTGACGGACCGCTCCGTAGACCTGGTGGAAGAGGGGGTGGATGTCGCCATCATGCTCCAGGAACAGGTGGACGACCCGTCCCTGGTATCCCGTCGTCTGGCCATGAACCGGCGAATCATCGTTGCCTCGCCGGAGTATCTCGCCCGCCATGGCGAGCCTCGCACACCGGAGGACCTGCTCCGCCACAATTGCCTCACCATGTACAACGTGGCCCGGTTCAACGACTGGGAATTCGAGATGGGCAACGGTGGCCGGCGCGTGATTCATGTGTCGGGTAATTTCAGGGCCAACACCGCCGGTGCGCTCTACGAGGCGGCCCTTGCCGGCGTGGGGCTGGCCCGCCTCTCCACCTGGCTGGTCGCACCGAAAATCCGCGAGGGCCTGCTGGTCCATTTGCTGCCCGACTATACCCACGAAGTTTCTGCCTACTACGTGCTGTTCCCCCAGGGGCGCCATCTTTCCCGAAAGGTGCGGGCGTTCGTGGACTTTCTGGTCGAGGAATTCACACCCGTACCGCCATGGGAGCGCGACGAGACGCGCTACACCCCGTTGCCGAGACCACCAGTTTCCAGCTGATCGGCGTAGAACCTCCGCTCCGGCCTCCGGTCCAAACCGCAGCGTCGCGGGGTGCTCAGGCGGCGATAAAACTCGGGGGAATGACGATGGCGGTCAATGACGCCGGCTTGCCGGTGGAGGAGACATTGCGGGAACTGGCAACGCTGCTTGCCCGTGGTGAAGTGATGGTGCTGACCGGCGCGGGATGCAGCACATCCTGCGGCATACCCGACTACCGGGACGACGACGGCGGCTGGAAGCGCTCCCGGCCTATCCAGTACCAGGAGTTCCTGCGCAGTGCCCAGGCGCGACGTCGTTACTGGGCCCGCAGCCTGGTGGGTTGGCGCAACGTGGCGGTGGCGCGGCCGGGCACGGCCCACGCCGCCCTGGCAGAATTCGAGCGTGCCGGATTGTTGCGCTGGCTGATCACGCAGAATGTCGATGGTCTGCACCAGCAGGCCGGTAGCCGTCGCGTGACGGATCTGCACGGTCGGCTCGATACCGTCCGCTGTCTCGACTGCGGCCAGCGCGTCACGCGGGCGGCCTTCCAGCACCAGCTCTTCGACGCCAATCCCGACTGGCAGCATCTGGATGCGCCGAGCCGGCCCGACGGTGATGCGGATATCGATCAGATCGACTTTGGCGGTTTTCATGTTCCCCCTTGCGTCGCCTGCGGTGGTGTCCTCAAGCCGGATGTGGTGTTCTTCGGTGAGAACGTTCCCAGGCAGACCGTGCAGGCGTGCTTCACTCGGCTTGAGCGGTCCCGCCTGCTCCTGGTCGTAGGCTCGTCGTTGATGGTGTGGTCCGGCTATCGATTCGTCCGCAGAGCGGCCGAGCTGGGCACGCCGGTGGCCATCATCAATCGTGGCAAGACCCGGGGCGATGCCGAGGCGAGCTACCGCCTGGCCGGCGATTGTGGTGAGCTGTTGCGTCAACTTCAGGCATTTGGCGCTGCCGCCTGATTCTGGAATCATAGCGGCGCAAGCAGTGGCCTCGGGGTAAGTTCGTGCCGCATCAACCAGACGCAACAGCGCCAATCGGTCTCTTCGACTCCGGTCTCGGCGGCTTGTCGGTATTGCGAGAAGTCCGTGCGCTGCTGCCTGCCGAATCTCTCCTCTACGTTGCGGATTCCGCCTACGCGCCCTATGGCAGTCGGTCCGCCGCCGAGGTGCTTGCCCGCTCCCGATGGCTCACCGCTCAGTTGGTGGAGAGTGGTGCCAAGGCGGTGGTGATTGCCTGCAACACGGCAACGGCGGTGGCGGCGGATGCCCTGCGTGCCGAGTTTCCCATACCGGTGATCGCCATGGAGCCCGCCATCAAGCCGGCGGCTGCGGCCACCCGCAATGGCGTCATCGGCGTACTCGCCACCGAGGGCACCCTGGCCAGCGTGCGATTTGCTGCCCTGCTGGATCGTTATGCCGACGGCCTCGAGGTAATCACCCAACCCTGCCCGGGTCTGGTAGAGGCCATCGAGCGAAACCAGTTCGATGATCAGCGCATCGGTGCACTGCTGGATCGCTATCTGGCACCCTTGCAGGCCGCGGGTGCCGACACGATCATTCTCGGCTGCACCCATTACCCCTTTCTCCGGCAGCAGATCGCCGCCCGCCTGGCCCCAGAGATTGTCCTGATCGACACCGGCGCGGCGGTGGCACGGCAGTTGAACCGCCGACTGCAAGACCTCGGAACCCTCCGTCCACCGCAAGATGAGACCCCTCACGCCGCAAGGGAACTGCGCCTTGCAACCACCGGAGACATCACCCTGTTGCAAGCTTTCGCCGAACGCGAAGGGTTATGCGCGGACAGCATCGAGTGCCTGGCTTACGCATGACCTACGCCCGTACCGAGTTGTATGTTCAATAGCCCCCTTGTCCAGATAACCCGAGCTTGCACAGCAAGACCCATATCGTTGTGTAGACGAGAATCACGGCGAACAGCGCTGCGCCCGCTCGTGATGGCGCTTGACGGACGAGCAGCACGCCAGCCAACGGAATTAGCTGCTGCGCGTGTACACCCAGGAAGTGTGCGGGGCGGAGATCACCGCCTGACAGATGCCATCCCGCCAGCGGCAACCCCACTCCGGTGGGCGGTTGATTGCCGCCGAGCATGAATCCACTCGCCGTCGACAACACGAAGGTCATGATCAGTCCGGCAATCACCGCCTGATGAAAAACCGGTAATGGGCGTTCGACGGCGGTTCGGTGTATCTGCCAGGCGAGAAAGGCCTGGGTAGCAACCAGAAGCACAGCTGCCAGCGCCATGAGTCCGAACATGGCCGCATGGAAGGCGTCGGTCACGTTGTAGTGCGAGGGGGAACCCAGGGCAGCCTGAAGACTGATGTAGGCGACTTCGAACAGGGAGGTGAAAATCAGCGTCGAAACCATCGCCCAGTTGGCCGGAGATACCCTGACACTCGGGGGCAATAGGCCCATGAACCACGCCGTGCAGAGGGAAAACAGCGCCGTGGACGCCATGAACTTCAGCGGCTTCGCCCAAACGTTAACATCCCCGATGGTGCGTGCGTCGAGCACCAGCAGCACCAGCGTAGGCACCATCAGGGCGAGCATCACGAACCCATAGAGCGTTAGCACATGCTGTCGCTGCATGAGTTCGTTGACGATTCGCCTGCCCACAAAGCCCGAAGGGATAGGCCCATCCATGCTGTACATGCCCAAGGCGTACCCCGATGTTGACAGTGTCAACTATCCTGTTCTAGTGTGTAGACACTGTCAACATCGGATTGCTGATGACCATGCTCCCATCGCAAGAAACCACGCCATGCCAAGAGCCAAAGTGAAGCCAGCCGATTTGAAAGAGGCGTGTGTCCAGGCCGCTCGCGAAGTCATTGCCGAGCATGGCGTTGAAAGCCTGAGCATGCGTGACGTGTCCCGTAAGCTCGGAATTTCCCATCAGGCACCCTATCGCCACTTCGCGAGCCGCGATCATCTGTTGGCGGACATCATGCGTCGGTGTTTCGCCGATTTCGCACTGCACCTGGATCAGCGCACCCCCGGCGTGGAACCGCATTCCGACCTGGAGGGAATGGGAGAGGCGTACCTGGCCTATGCGGAGTCCAAACCTTTGGAGTACCGGCTGATGTTCGGCACGCCCTGGCCAGAACCGGCGCAGCACCCTGATCTCGTCAAACACGCCGTTCACGCCTTCAACATTCTGCGCGACCGCTTGCGCGGGATGCATGGTGATGCCCCAGGGCAAAGGATTCAGGCAGATCTGGATGCCTTGTTCATCTGGTCCACGTTGCATGGCATGGCAAGCATCAAGCAGGCCAATGTGATGCAACACCTCGAGCTCGAACCCGATGTCCTGGATCGCTTCAAGGCCGACCTGATGGCCAAGATCGATGCCGCGCTTGCCGGGGGAGTACCGAACGACAGTCCACCCTGGAAGGCAGAACGATGAAATTTACGAGGGCCATTGCCGCAGGCGGCATCACCGTCGCCATGATGGGCTGCACGGCCTTCAACTAAGCCGAACATCACCCATTGGTCGAAGATCCGCATGCGCGGGCTGATCGACAGTGGCTGCAGGAGTGCGGACAGACCATTCGGCCCAAAAGTGTTACCGATGTCCTCGGTATAATCTGTAACCCATGTATCCGGTACAGACCAGGGGAGAAGTGGTGGGCCGTGTAGGATTCGAACCTACGACCAGCGGATTAAAAGTCCATTTCTTGCGCCTTTTACCTTGTTGTCTCTTCTTTTAAATAACCACATCATCCTTGTAATAACAGTGGTTTGCCGTACTATGGAATCCGCTGGTGTTGTGTCGAGTTTGATGAATGGTGGTTATTCTTTGGTTATTCTTTGATGCGCTGACCCCAGCGGACTTTTCCGCATTTGCGCGATGATCGTGGTCCAGGCAACCAACAATAACCAAGAATAACCAAGTGGAGACAGCCTTGAAGGTAAAGATCACAAAGACCGCAGTAGAGAAGCTGGAGCCGCCAGAGACTGGCGAGCGATTGGTGTGGGATACCGCATTGCCGGGGTTTGGGGTCCGAGTCGTTCCCAGCGGCACCGTGTCCTATATCGTTCAGCGTCGCGTTAACGGCAAACAGCGCCGTATGACTCTTGGCCGCCATACCGTGCTGACTGCGGAGCAAGCCCGCAAGCGGGCAATCGTGAAGCTCGGCGAGATGGCAGACGGTGTCGACCATGTAAAGGAACGTAAGAAGGGGCAGGCGCTCAGTGTCACGCTCGAGGAAGTCATGGAAGGGTACCTAACGGATCGGACCGACCTTAAAGAGCGCAGCAAGGCGGACATTCGCCGACATGTGAACAAGACATTCCAAGCTTGGGCGAACAAGCCCGTCACGGAGATTACTCGCGACAAGGTAGCTCGCCGATTCCAGGAACTCAGCGCATCATCTCCGGCGCAGGCAAATCAGGCTTTCCGCAACCTACGGGCATTGCTCAACTACGCCCGCGCCCGCTACCGAACGCCGGACGACGAGACGATTCTCCCGGAGAACCCAGTTTCCGTGCTCTCCGAATCTAAGCTTTGGAAGAAGATTCGCGCCCGGAACAGTTACGTCCCGGTGGAGAGGGTAGGGGAGTGGTGGAACACATTACAGGCGCTTCGCCATGATCCGGCTCAGACCAAGGCGGGCCGCACCGGTGCTGATATCATTGCGTTCTTGCTGCTCACCGGGCTGCGGTGGTCCGAAGCGGCAGAATTGGAATGGCAGCACGTAGAAAAAAAGGCGGGTACCCTGCGCCTAATAGACCCGAAGAACAGAAGCCCGGTAACGCTGCCTCTATCCGATGGCGTTCTTGCCCTGCTGGCCCTTAGGCCAAAAGGCCGTTTCGTGTTCCCTGGGCGCAACAGCGATAAGCCGGTGAATGATGCTCGCCCGACACTCCGTAAGATCGAGACTGCAACGGGCATCGGCGTAACCCCGCATGATCTCCGCCGCACCTTCCGGGCCGTGGCCGGTAGGTGTGGCATCGAACTCTGGAAAACCAAGCTTCTGATGAATCACACGCTGTCAGGCGACGTGACGATCGATGCTTACACCGACACAGAAAACCTTCAGTATCTAAGGCCCGAGGCGAACGCCATCGCCGGCTGGATCGAAGGGCAGGGTTCAGTTATGAGGGTCGAGAACGTCACGACATTGCCGAAGATACGTGCATAAGTCCGCCTTCCTTGATCGTTGGTGCTGAGCCTGCTTCGTAATCAGTAGGTCGGGGGTTCGACTCCTCTCGCCGGAACCAAATAAATCAATGGTGAGTTCACGGGGTCGATGCAACAGTGGCCATGAGCTTACCTGCCGGGGTAACAAAGCCCAACGTTTTCCGCGGTCGCTGGTTCAGGCGCATGGCAACTTCATTGAGGTCAGTCTGTGAGAAGCTGGTGAGCTCCGTCCCTTTGGGGAAGTACTGGCGTAGTAGGCGGTTGGTATTCTCGTTGGTGCCGCGCTGCCAAGGGCTCTGCGGATCACAGAAGTAGACCTTCACATCCGTAGCCGCTGTAAATGCCTTATGGCTGGCCATCTCGCTACCTCGATCCCAAGTAAGAGAGCGCCACAACTCACGAGGGAGCGTGCGGACCTCGCGGCGGAGCGCGCTTTCGACACTGGCCGCATCTTTGCCCTGCACCTTCACCAGCATTGTGTAGCGGGAGTGGCGCTCCACGAGCGTGGCGATGTGGCTATTCTTCGCCCCCGAGATCAGATCCCCCTCCCAGTGTCCTGGTATTGCGCGATCTTCCGCTTCCGCTGGGCGCTCTCGGATAGAAATCGCATCAATGATCTGGCCGCGCGGCTGTCCTTCGGTGCTCGCAAGCCGTGAGCGGCGCATCATCCGCCGCGAACGCAGGTGCTTCACCAATTCTTTCCTGAGAACGCCACGAGCCTGAATGAAAAGGCTGCGATAGTATGCGACGACAATTGCTCTGGCCGGTTAACGACAACTACTTTGGCCGGTTGCCACTAAGCTTGACCGCTTTTCCACGGGACCCAGAAAGGGGCG